>NZ_JBEONZ010000012.1:0-98869 GCF_040308705.1 Pseudoalteromonas sp. 19-MNA-CIBAN-0066 | reverse complement strand
CTGCTGTACCGAACCTTATCAGATCAACCGGCCAAGATAATTGTCGCTAGACCGGCCACCGTAATTGTCGCTTAATACATTAAACAACTTACTGTATATAGGATGTAGAACTTAATATCCGCTATTTCAATAGTAGTATATGCTTTATCTTTTTTTAACTGCTCCTCAATTTTTCGTCCTAGAAGTGCAACTAAGTAATAAGTCTGTAAATCATTATTTTTATGGAACAATTTAGAATAAGACTCATCATCTTCTAATAAAGTTGATGGTCTAGCTCTTGCAAAGTTTGGTTTTTGCATTAGTACTGAAATTAAACACTGAGACATGAAAGGGACACTAATTATTTCTTTAGGCTTCTTCCCTTCATTTTTATAAAAGTTCTTTCTTCGATCATAATAAAGACCTCTCGGCTTAAGAAAATCTTCTATTTGACGATGTACTTGATCTGTTGCTCTCAAAGAAGATTTTGGAATTGGAGTTTGACTATTTGTTGCACGAATAATTCGATCACGTGTTTCTTCACTTTCTGCAACAATTATTCTGACAAGAACATCTCGATTTTCACCTTCTATCTTATCTTTGTTATTATTATAAAAACGGTGTATTTCAGAAGATGTTTGTAATCCATTTACAATTTCTGGGTTGTGTACAACTAGTTCTTTCCCCCCTGGTGCAGCAACTTCACTTGCTAAAATAGTTACACCATTATTTAGCCACCAAAACTCTTCGTCACCAGGGTTTTCTAGTGTATCTTGGATTTCATTATTTACGTTTGTTTTGCCCTGATAGTCACGAACATTAGACTCAAAAATATGCCGAATTAATTTACCATTTTCATCTGTAATAAAGTTGTAATAATCAACTAAATTTGTAAGTGCTATAAATACTTGTCCTGATGTTGATAATGGAGTTTCAGATATTTTCAAACGAAACACATCATTTGGTCTTTCTTGTGTCATTTTGACTAGTTTTTCGGCTCCGAGAAAATGAACTTTTGCTTCTGAAGCAGGTAATTTATCAATGATGTCGTTTTCTAAGGATGCTGCCTGCTTATATACATTAGGGTGAATATCAATACCTTTTGAAACATAATAAACACTAATTTTCAATCTTGGTTTTTTTGTAATTAGCCCCACATAAGTTTTTTTAAATAATTCAAACGCAGATAACACGTGCTCGTTATATTGGCCAATATAGTCTTCAGGATTAAAGTCTAAATCAAAGAGACTTCGGCATAACCTTGATAACTTCAATAGTGGATCTTCTGAAAATTTATTTTCATATTTTGATTGAATTAATACAAATTCAATATCTACATTCTTTTTATACTTATCCGCTAAGTCATCATCTTCTTTAACCAGTTCACCATTTACAAATAAATAAAGCGAATCGGCACCACCGTCATGACTTTTACCTGCGATACCGGTATTTATTTCGTCATAACTTAATTCATTCTCTTTTAATACCTGAAGCGCGGAGTAAAATTCGAAGAAATCACTCAATGGTATATTTTCTTCTAAATCTTCCATTTCTTGTTTAATTATTGCATCAAGTAAGATTTGATTATTTTTGGACATTTCCTTTCCTATAATTAACGATGAGCAATATGGACTCGTAAAGTTATAACGTCTTAGTATTTATACGTTACGTTGTTCGACAAAAACATATAATTCATTTATAAACAAGAAGTTACAATTTCTATTTTGTAACCTTTATAATTTAATCCCAAAACGACTTTTAATAATGTTATGGGACAAAACCTACAGAACTGTATTTATATACAGTATCAAATTAAATTTATTTTTTATAAAAACGCATCTGCAATTATCACCTCTTTAAAACCTTGAATCATTTTCACAAGGTATCCCGTCGTTATCGCCATCCATTTTTGTATTCGGGCAGTTTTTTATAAAGAATACAGCTTCGGCTCGTGAGGTCATTTGGCTGCAGTGTTGCCTGCCATCGCAGCTAAAATTTTGAGTGTTTTTAGGAATAACTGCCTTTGGGTATTTCTCATCAAAGGTGGTTAAGTCGGCATTGGTAATAACGGGGGTGTTGTTTTTATTGCCTGCATGAGTGTTTGCGAAGTACCTATTGTATGCGCTAAAACCTATGCTTAATATAATTACCAGCGCAACAAGGTTAGCTAAAGTGCTCGACTTCTTTTTTGCTTTACTCATTTTAAAGGGTTTATTAAAAGCAGCTGTTTTTGCTAGTTTGGTTTCTACTTTGCTTTCAATTACGCCTTCAATGCGGCAGTTTACGGCTTTGCTTTTACCATTGGGATTAGTAGCTACCTCAAAATAGATAGTGTCGCCTACTTTGGGTTTGCGGTTCATGTGTTTAAGCGAAGATATGTGTATAAAGGTGTCGTGTGCAACACTGCTAGATTTAATAAAACCATAGCCTCGGTTGTCGTTCCACGACGTTAACAATCCTTTGTTCATTGGTGTTCCTGATTTTTATACTTTTTATTAGTTATTTTTTATGTGTTACTTATGCAAACTATACGTTTCTAAAAGTGGTCGGTAAACTTATTTTAAGTAATTTTAAAATTAAACTACTTTATAGCCATTGCTTGGCGGTATTTTAATTAACTAATTATTGAATAGTGATTGAATAACGAATGAATTACATAGGGTGGTTTTAATTTGCGGTGCTGTTGATTATGATGGCGCTAGAAATACTTAATAAGTCTGTTGTGCTTTAAATTTTTTAGTAAGGATCATCTTATGTCTAGCTATAACGAATCTCCAGAGCAAGTTACTAAAGCGACCGAAGGTTATGTAATGCAGCAAACTATGCTGCGAATTAAAGACCCAAAACCGTCATTAGCATTTTATGAAAACGTATTAGGTATGAAGTTGTTGGGCAAATATGACTTTCCTGGTATGAAGTTTACCCTGTACTTTTTAGGTTACGAGCAACAACTGCCTGCGGGCGATGATAAAACCAAAGCTGAATGGGTGTTTCGCCGCCCTGCACTAATTGAGCTTACCCATAATTGGGGCACAGAAAACGACGATAGCTTTGCAGGCTATGTAAGTGGTAACGAAGAGCCTAAAGGCTTTGGCCATATTGGTATTAGCGTACCCGATGTATACGCCGCGTGCGAACGCTTTGCAAAATACGATGTAGAGTTTGTAAAAAAACCAGACGATGGCTCGATGAAAGGTTTGGCGTTTATTAAAGACCCCGACGGTTATTGGATTGAAATACTCTCGGCCGAGGGCATTACCGAAATTATTATGTCTCAGTAATAGCTAGGTCGTATGTTTTAAATTATAAAGCCAGCAGCTAAGCTGGCTTTATTGTTTGAAGGCGTTATTAATTAAACTTAGTTTATTTAGGAGCGTTTCGCTGTGAGGGATCTTTAGTAAAGCTGCTTAACACTTCAGTTGGATTTTGAGTTAGTTTTTGCTGTTGAGCAGCCTCTGCCCACCAGGCTAATTGGGTAAATGTACGTGAGAAGTAATTAAACCAAGTGTCTTGTTCACTTTGATCATTGAACGAGCCATTTTCAGTCATTACCTCTTGCGCTTTTGGTACATGGATCATTGCTGATACGGGTAAACAGCCTAATTCACTTAAAAAGTTACGCATACCCATTGCGGCGCGCATACCACCCCATTGCCCAGCAGAGTAAGTAACAATAGCGCTGGGCTTGTACGAAAACAGTGAGCTGCCAAAATGGTTTAATAAGTTGGCCAGTGCTGGGCTCATAGAATGGTTGTACTCTGGGCTGACCATAATGTAGCCATCGGCTGCGGCAATTTTATCAGCTAGGGTATTTAGCTGCTCGGGAGCTTTACTTTTGGGGTAAGCAAAGTGTGGCTTAAATACCGGTTCGAGCGGGTAATCTAGCGCGTCGATTAGCTCTATTTCGTGTGTACTAAATTGGCTTTGCAAACACGCTATACATGCTTGGGCTACGCGCTCACCAAGCCTTGCTGGTTTAGGGGGTGTGCTATTGCGTACTGTGCCTAAAAATACTAAAAACTTCATGTATATTCCCTCGTTGTTTAAATTACTTTTTTAGGGTTGGTAATTAAGCTCAGGGCTGTATAGCCTTTGCAGCAAGCTCTGCAAGTACATTGGCAAGCTTTGTAGCAACAGCGCATTGCGCTGCACCATGGCGCTTAGTTAAATAGCTCGGATCGTTGTAGCTCAACCATACTTTTGCATCGGCGTCTTGCCAAACAAGTCCTTTAAGCGGTAAATCAATCCCCATTGTTTGCGCGCACTGCATTAAAGGAGTACCGCCTTGTGGATTACCAAATATAATAACTTCGGTATAGCCAAGCTGCTGCCCTACTTTTTTAGCCCCTGCGGCGTGATCAATACGTGCAAAAATTGTCAGTCCTTTATTTTTAGCCAGTAGCTCAAACTTATTCATAGTGGCTTTGGCGCTTTGCTGGCTTTGTAGTGTTATTAGGCCGTTTGTTGCTTTAGCCGGAAAAAACACAAAAAGTAACGCAAATACAAAAGTGGTGCTTAATAGTTTCATGTATAAACTCTGGTTTGGTTAAACATATGAGCAACCAACTTAGCATGTAATTTAGTCACAAAAAAGCCAGCGGTTAAGCTGGCTTAGTATATATGCAATAACTTTGCGCTAAAACATTATTTACGCAGTGCGTCTATGCGGGCGTCAAGCGGTGGGTGCGACGAAAACAACTCAGCCATACCTTTACCACTGGCAATACCAAACGCCATCATTGAGCCTTCTAGTTGCGAAGGATGATTTTGCTTTAATCGCTCAAGGGCTGAACGCATTTTGTCTGCGCCTACTAGTTTGGCAGCGCCGCTGTCGGCAGCAAACTCACGTTGGCGGCTGTAATAAGCCACTATAACGCTGGCTAAAATGCCAAAAATTACTTGAAACAACATATCGAACAGGAAGTAGGTCCAGCTGTTGCCGCCCTCTTGTTCATCGTTGTTACTGTTTATAAAGTTATCTACTATGCCTGCTAGCACTTTAGCGGCAAATATAACAAAGGTGTTTACCACGCCTTGTATAAGTGTAAGCGTTACCATGTCGCCATTAGCAATATGCGATACTTCGTGGGCAAGTACGGCTTCGGCTTGATCTTGGCTCATACTGTGTAATAAACCTGTGCTTACTGCCACTAGTGAGTTGTTTTTACTTGGGCCGGTGGCAAATGCGTTCATTTCTGGGCTGTCGTAAATGGCCACTTCTGGCATTTTAATGCCGGCTTTTTGCGCTTGTGCTGCAACCGTAGTTACTAGCCAATGTTCGGTTTCGTTACGTGGTTGGGTAATAACATGTGCGCCGGTTGATTTTTTAGCCATCCATTTCGACATAAATAACGAAATAAACGAGCCACCAAAACCAAACACAGTGGCAATCATTAGCATACCGCCTAAGCTACGGTTGCTTAGTCCAAATACACTCATCACTATTGAAAGCACTACACCTAATACCAACATAACTGCGAGGTTTGTTAGTAAAAATAAAAAAACACGTTTCATACTTGTCCTCAAAAAATAATATCGATTGCGGTACTATTAATATGTTTAGTGCGTTTGGCACTAAATTGATTAAAAGCAATCACTGCGTTATGACACAGTATGTCACAACGTCAGTGCTATTCTGTGACAAACTATGTCGTAAAACAAGTGTTTTTTATGTGTTTAGTGCGAAATTTTCTAGCAGTGTTTTATATATTTGTAATTTAGGGGTTTGCTCACTGTATGGGCTTATTGCCAGTATAGGAAAGGGTAAACGTAATTTAAGTGAATCAAGATTAGCTTGGTACTCATCCATGTTTGGATCAACCTGATTTGCAATCCAGCCAATGCAATTTATACCCATACTTTGCATATGTGCAGTCGTAAGGAGTGCATGATTTAAGCAGCCTAACTTTATACCTACTACCAATATTACCGGCAGTTGCTCTGCTTTAACCCAATTGTATAAATAATCTGTGTTGCTTATAGGCAGCGCCCAGCCACCAGCACCTTCGGTAAGTATATAATCGGCACCTTGCTGTTTTACGTTTTTATACGCGCTGCTTAGCTTATCTGCAGTAATAGTAACCCCTGCTTGCTCGGCGGCTATGTGCGGGGCAATAGCAGGTGCAAAGGCAAACGGATTAATTACATCGTACTTGGCACTTACCGTTGCGCTTTCCATTAATATTAGTGCATCGGCATTTACTAGCTGATCAAACGCCATTTCGCAGCCAGACGCGAGCGGTTTAAAACCAATTGCTTGCTTTTTATGTTGCGCAAGTAGCTTTAGTAATAAACTGGTAACGTGGGTTTTTCCGGCGTCGGTGTCGGTGCCGGTAATAAAAAATTCTTTCATGGCGTTATTTACCTTTGCTGTTTTATTTAGCGGTTTTTATTTAACTGTTTTTTTGCAAAGTGCTAATAGCATAACGTGATACGACACGTGCGCTTTATTATTTTTAAGCGGATATGCGCTGCATACCTGCTGCAAAGCGTGCTTAGTTAACAAGCCTCTGCGCGTATTACTGTGATTTTGCGCTGTAGCACCTATGGCCTTAATAGAGCGAATGGCATTTAATGGCGATGTAAACTCATCGCTATACAAGGCTTTTTGTATTGTATTAATAGTAAACCCAGATTTTTGGACTGATTGGTTTATATACTGTTCGCTATTAAAGGTATTTATATGGCTGTTGTTATCAAGTGCGCTAAATGCGGTTTTTATCTCGTTAAGCGAGCCTTCAATAACGCAGCTAATATAGGCTTGCCCGCCTGGTTTGAGCGCAGTATAAAGCGATTTTAATAATTGAGCAAAATCGGCCGACCATTGCACTGCAAAGTTACTGTAAATAATATCAATACTATTGGCTTGCAGCGGAAGATTATCCATATCGGCGCATAGCCGTGGCGTATTTAGTGCGCTGCTTTGTAGCATGTTTAAACTAAGATCCATGGCAATAACGCTGCCAAATAATGTTTGCAAAGTATGTGTATTAACTAATGGCCCTGCGCCTAAGTCGATACACAGTTTGGCTTTATTACTGCTATTTGCATTCGCTTTTATAAGTTTAAATAAATCATCTGCGGCTTGTTTTTGCACATTAGCATGGTGGTTATAACTGCTGGCTGCTTTTGAAAACTTACTCTGCGCCCCCTTTTTAAGGCTACAGCTTGGTAATAATATAGGCCCTGCTGATAATGATTGTATATTTAACGGCTGCCTATTTGGCTCTGTATTTAATGGCTGTGTTGTTATAGAAGCAGCATTTAAAAGTGTTTGAGCAATCATACTAATGCACCTACTAAGCTATTAACTAAATGGTTAATGTCGTGCTTTGTATGCGCTGCGCTGAGAGTGATTCGCAAACGTGCGGTGTTATGAGCAACGGTTGGCGGGCGAATAGCAGTAAGCCAAACACCGTATTTTTTAAGTTTACTAGCCACGTTTAAGGTGTGCTCGGCGCAGCCTAAAACAATGGGCTGAATAGCGGTACTTGACTCCATTACGGCAATATTATGTTGT
Source organism: Pseudoalteromonas sp. 19-MNA-CIBAN-0066 (assembly GCF_040308705.1). Classification (NCBI taxonomy): domain Bacteria; kingdom Pseudomonadati; phylum Pseudomonadota; class Gammaproteobacteria; order Alteromonadales; family Pseudoalteromonadaceae; genus Pseudoalteromonas; species Pseudoalteromonas sp. 19-MNA-CIBAN-0066. The sequence goes on along the minus strand of NZ_JBEONZ010000012.1, from coordinate 91,371 downwards.
TTAGCAAGTTGCTTAAAGTAGCTAATATTTGCCTTTAATTTAGCGCGTTTATCATCTGCAGTTTTAATCGCTTTAATACGTGCAAGAGTAAGCCCTGCAATAAGCGGCGACATAGCCGTGGAATAAGTGTAATCGCGATTAAATTGCAGCATGTAATCAATAAAATGTTTACTGCCTAATACACACGCGCCGCTACTGGCTACCGCTTTGCCAAAAGTAATAACCAGTAACTCAGGTAGTTGCTCGGTATTAAGCGCCTCGCAGCTGCCTAACCCGGTTTTACCTAATACGCCAAAACCATGAGCATCGTCTATCATTAGCCAAGCATTGTGCTGTTTGGCTAACGCCAGTAGCTCGCTAAGTGGCGCTTTGTCGCCATCCATCGAAAATACACCTTCGCTTATAATTAGCTTATGCTGCGCTGTTGATTTTTCTAAGCGGGCGCGTAAATGGTTCATGTCGTTATGATTAAAACGGATTAAAGCGGCGTTAGCATGCAGTGCGCCGTCTATTAGGCTGGCATGATTAAGCTTATCTTGAAAAACAGCACTGTGCTGCGCTACCGTTTTATCTTGAAACAGCGCTTTTATTACACTGCTATTAGCACTAAAGCCCGAGCTAAACAGCATGGCGGCTTCGTAACCTAACTGTGCGCATAAATACTGCTCTAGTGCGTGTTGCTGAACTTGATAACCGGTAACTAACGCTGAGCTGTGACTCCCTAATGCCGGTAATTCATTTAAAGCAATTGCGTTATCGCCAAAGCCTAAGTAGTCGTTACTGGCAAAATTAAGATAGGTTTTGTTATTAATAGTAATTTTGCGCGCCGTAGCATGCTGTACTTGGTGGCGTTTACGCAGTAGCGCATCGTGCAAGCAAGCTTGCAGATGCGTATTTATAAATTCAAATGACATTTGGCTGTGTTTACCTAGGCTTAGTTATAGCTTAGTTATTATTATGGCTATGGTTATGCTTCGTAAAATAACTTAGACGTTGCTTTGTCGGCCACTTGCGATGAAAGCGACGCGGCTACGGCTTCATCTGAATAGTCGTGACGAGTTTCTGGATTCATCCCTAACTTTTTAATTAAGGCCATATCGGCATCGGCATCTGGGTTTTCGGTGGTAAGCAGTTTGTCGCCATAAAATATAGAGTTAGCACCTGCAAAAAAGCACATTGACTGCATTTGCTCGTTCATGGCGTTGCGCCCTGCCGACAAACGCACATAGCTGTGCGGCATCATAATGCGCGCGGTTGCAATTGTGCGTATAAACTCAAAATGATCTAAGTCATCTACGTTTTCAAGCGGTGTGCCTTTAACTTTAACCAGCATATTAATGGGTACGCTTTCTGGTTGTTGATCTAAGTTGGCCAGTTGCATTAATAAGCCATAGCGATCGGCTGCTTGCTCGCCCATACCTACAATACCGCCCGAACATACTTTCATACCCGCGTCGCGTACATTGCCTATGGTATCTAGGCGGTCTTGAAAAGTTCGGGTAGATATAATTTGCTCGTAATACTCAGGCGAGGTGTCAAGGTTATGGTTGTAGTAGTCAAGCCCAGCATTGCGTAGTTCATGGGCTTTTTCGTTATTAAGCATGCCTAGGGTCATACAGGTTTCTAGGCCAAGTTCTTTTACTTCTTTAACCATTTGCGAAATATACGGTATGTCTCTGTCTTTTGGATCTGACCACGCGGCCCCCATACAAAAACGAGTTGCGCCTTTTTGTTTGGCTAAACGCGCTTGTTCTACTACTTTTTCTACCTCTATTAGGCGTTCGCGTTCTAAATCGGTTCGGTAATGCCCAGACTGCGGGCAATATTTACAATCTTCTGGGCAGGCACCGGTTTTAATCGATAATAAAGTAGAAATTTGCACTTCATTTGGGTTGAAATTAGCACGATGAACCGATGCGGCTTTAAATAGTAAATCGTTAAATGGCATTTCAAATATTGCTTTAACTTCACTGTGGGTCCAGTTGTGACGAACAGGTGCAAGTTCCATAGTTTTCTACTCTCTTTATTTTTTCATAACGGTGATATTGGCTTAGTCTACTTCTTGAAGTACCATTGTCAACGAACCCAAGCCCACTTAAGTTTACATATGATTAAAAAGAATACGATTGACCTAAATTTTGATCGCCAGCATATTTGGCACCCTTATACCTCTATGACCAAGCCTATAATGGTTTACCCTGTTACCCACGCAAATCATAATATTATTGAGCTTGAAACAGGCGAGCAACTCATTGATGGCATGGCCTCATGGTGGAGCGCTATACATGGCTATAACCACCCAGTTTTAAATAACGCCATGATTGAGCAAATTAACTCTATGAGCCACATTATGTTTGGCGGATTTACCCATAAACCCGCTGTAGAGCTGTGTAAAAAGCTAGTAAGCATTACCCCTGCTAGCTTAACTAAGGTATTTTTAGCCGATAGCGGCTCGGTAAGTGTTGAAGTAGCTATAAAAATGGCGCTGCAGTATTGGCTTAGCCAAGGTATTTCTAACAAACAAAAATTAATGACTCCCTACAAGGGCTATCATGGCGATACCTTTGCGGCTATGAGTGTATGCGATCCAGTTAATTCAATGCACAGTTTGTACAGCGGCTTTTTACCCGAGCATATTTTTGTACCAGCCCCGGTAAGCCAATTTAATAGTGAATTTAACCAAGCTGAGGCAACCGAGCTTGAAGCGTATTTTAAAGCGCACCACCAGAGCGTTGCGGCATTTATTATTGAGCCAATTGTACAAAATGCTGGTGGCATGAACTTTTATCACCCTGAGTACTTAGCCTGCGTACGCAAGTTATGCACGCAATATAAGGTGTTACTTATATGCGACGAAATAGCCACAGGCTTTGGCCGTACCGGTAAATTATTTGCCGTAGAGCATGCTAATATTCAGCCCGATATAATGTGTATAGGCAAAGCACTCACTGGCGGCGCTATGACCCTATCGGCCACTCTTACCAGTGACAAAATAGCCACAGGTATAAGCGAAGGCGAAGCCGGTGTATTAATGCACGGCCCTACTTTTATGGGCAACCCGCTTGCCTGCGCTGTGGCCTGTGCCAGTATAGATTTACTGCTTGAGCAAAACTGGCAGCAGCGCATAACCAACCTAAACAGCCAACTACAACAACTCAATAAGTGCAAAGAGCTTGATGACGTAGCCGATGTACGCACTTTAGGCGCTATTGGGGTGGTAGAGCTAACAGCGGAAGCAGGCAATGTTGATGTGGCTAAAATTCAGGCTTATTTTGTAGCACAAGGTGTGTGGATACGCCCCTTTGGTAAACTTATTTATTTAATGCCGCCATATATTTCAGACCATAGCAGCATAAAAACCTTGTGTGATGCCATTTATAACGCCATTAAAGGCAAGCATTACGCTTAAACTTACCGCTAAATTAAAGTTTTAGGGTTAAAAGTTGTACACACTTTGCCCTAATAAACAAACAGCCCCTTAACTCACCTTTAGAGTATTGATCTCAGTGACCTTTACCTATATGATAATACCTATCATTTACAGTTACCTTTTCGGACTCTTTTATGAACTTATTATTTAAACCAGCTAAAGCGTTAGGCGTAAGCCTGTTATTAGCCTCTGCTTTTATAACGCAACCGGTACTTGCTAATGGCCCTATTGGCGAGCATGTTAATCACCTTCAGGCTAATCTTAAAAGTTACGCCGAAGAAGTAGAGTGGATGGTTGGCAAAGTCGATACTATGGTAAGCGACTACGATACTAAAGGTGCTAAAGCGGTAAAAACAGATGACCTTATTGAATATTGGGAATCGGTTAAATTTCACAGCGCCATAGAAACCAATTTTGTACCTGTTTACGCTTCTATTTGGCAAGGTATTTACGGTGTAAAAATGGCTATCGAAAACAAACAGCCTGCAACTGAAGTTCGTAAACAACAACAAGCCATGAACAATGCCCTATGGCAAGGCCTTGGCGCTGTTAAATTAGCGGCAAAATTTCAGCAACAGGGTTTATTAGCAAATGTAACAACAACTGCAACCAAAGAAATGACCCAAAGTGCCACTATCGACGAAATTAAGCACCGACTCGATCGTGTTGTTGCAAAATTTGCTGAGCGTTTAAACGACGAAGCCACCGAAATTGTACACGACACTTACCTACACTTATTTGAAGGCGTAGAAGGCACACTAATAGCGCAAGACGCTAACTTAGTTGAAGTGTTAGAGAAAGACTTTAACGTAACACTGCCACTTGCTATTTCTAGCAACAAAAGCGTAGACGAAGTACGTAATGTAATAAGCGACATGCAAACAAAATTAGATCGCGCTAAAACGCTGATCGAAAAAGCCGAAAAAACACGTAAGGATGTATTTTAAGTGAAGCGTAGGACCTTTATACAAGGCCTGGTTGCGCTTGGGGCTGTGGGTGCATTACCACTGCCTCTTGCTCGCGCACTAGCGGCCAATATAGCAAACCCTGTGTCTGTAGATAGCTTACCTAAACTAGAGGGTGAGCTTACGCTTTATTTAGGGCGTGGTGAAGGTGGCTTATACGAAAACGTATTACAAGCTATCGAGAAGAAAAATCCAAACCTTAAACTCGGTATACGCCGAGGCCCAACTGCTGCATTAGCAAATACCATAGTAGCTGAAGCAAAAGCAGGCGTTCGCCGTGCTGACTTATTTTGGGCGGTTGACTCAGGCGCAATTGGTTTAGTTACCGATGCTGGCCTTGCACAGCCAATACCAAGTGATTTATCGGCTCAGTTACAACCGCAATTTAGATATAAAGAATGGACGCCGGTAACCGGCCGTATTCGTACCTTGCCATACAACACGTCGCGTTTAACTAAAGAGCAAATTCCCACCAGCATTATGGAAATTGCCGACAGCGATTTAAGTATTGGTTGGGCCCCTGCTTATGCATCGTTCCAGTCGTTTGTAACTGCAATGCGAATTTTAGAAGGTGATAACAAAACCGCTAAGTGGCTTAAAAAAATTAAAAAGCGCTCTAAAACCTATGCCGGTGAATTAGGTGTAGTTATGGGCGTTGAGCGCGGTGAAGTTGATATTGGTTTTGCAAATCACTATTACACACTTAGGTTAAAGTCGGGTAAGCCCGATGCTAAGTTAGATTTAGCTTTTACCCAAAACGATGCGGGCTGTTTGGTCAATGCCTCAGGGGTGTTAGCTTTAAGTGACGATCCGTTAGCAACTAATTTTATGCGTTATTTACTAAGCACCGAAGTGCAAAGCTATTTAGCCAGTGAAGCTTACGAAATCCCACTTGTTAATGGCATTAGTGTGCCACAGGGCATACCGTCTTTATCGAGTATTTCGCCGCCTAAAATTGATTTAACTCAGCTCGCCGATTTACGCCCCACTATCGATTTAATGCGCAGTAGCGGCGTACTGTAATGCGACTACCAGCATCCTACCCAATGGCGCTGCTTGCAGCGCTCATTACGCTTACCCCTATTTATGTGTTAATTACCCTTGCCAGCGACACAAGCTCAGTATTTGACAGCCATAACCTCGACATTTTAGCTAATACCTTATCGTTAATGGCGTTAACTGTATTGGGTTCTATTTTAATTGGCGTGCCACTGGCGTTTATTAGCGCTTATGTACATTTGCCATTTAAAAAATTATGGCTGGTTATATTTGCAGCTCCCTTAGCTATACCTAGTTATATAGGGGCGTTTACACTTTATGCAGCTTTTGGCCCTGGGGGGGAAATAAATAACCTGCTTGGCATTCCAACGCCCTCAATGGACGGCCTTAGCGGCGCAGCCATAGTAATGACCTTGTACACATTTCCGTTTGTAATGATGACCACCCGCTCGTCCTTACTCAGCCTTGATGCCAGTATGGTAAACGCTGCACGTACACTGGGTATGTCGATGACACAAAGTGTATTTAAAGTAATATTACCCCGCGTAGTTAATGGTATTGCCGCGGGATCTTTGCTTGTTGCACTTTATACTTTATCTGACTTTGGTACACCGGCAATGATGCGCTTAGATACCTTTACCCGAGTTATTTATGTGGAATACAACGCCTTTGCTTTGGGCCGTGCGGCTATGCTCTCGTTGCAATTAATGGTTATTGTTGGCTTTTTATTAATGATTGAATCACAAATAAAAACCGCCACTGAACGCCAAGGCAGACCACTTATTTTATTCCCTAAAAAGTGGCAGTTAAGCGCTATGTTTATAACTTTTGCGCCTATTTTGTTATTAGCCATTGGCTTACCTTTAGCTATATTTTCGTTGTGGCTGGCACGGGATGGTTTTAGCGGCTTTGATTTTAGTATTGCTTGGAACTCAACATATGCCTCAGCAATTGCTGCTGTAGTAGCTGTAATTGTGGCCATTCCGGTTGCTCATGCGGCTCTTAGCGGTAAAGCAGGTAAAGTAATGGAGCGCGTAACTTACTTTGGCTTTGGTATTCCGGGCATAGTAATGGGCACAGCGCTTGTTTATGGCGGCTTGCAACTGCCCTTTTTGTATCAAACATTAGGGTTGCTTATTATTGCTTATACGCTGCGCTTTTTACCCCTTGCTGTAGGCTCAGTTCGTACCAGCACCGAGCACTTAGATCCAAGCTTGGTAAAATCGGCCCGAGTACTTGGCGCCAGCCCACGCGAAGCATTTATGCGTATAACTCTGCCCTTAACTATGCGCGGTATTATTGCCGGTGCAGCATTAGTGTTTCTAGAGTCGATGCGCGAGCTAGAGGCCACATTATTGCTTGGCCCTACTGGATTTGAAACCCTTTCTACTTATTTGTGGCGTGTATACGAAGCCGGCTATTTTGGCCGTGCTGCTATTCCAGGGTTATTATTAGTGGTGATTTCTGCGTGCGCGTTAGCTATTATGCTCACTGGCGAAAAACGCAACCAGCTCGAACATTAAGGATTTAATAACAAATGCTATCTGTAAGTCAGTTGTCTATAGATTATGGCAGTAACCGTGTAGTAAGCGATTTAAACCTATCATTAGGTAATAACGAAATTCTTATGCTTGTAGGCCCTACTGGCTGTGGTAAAAGTACTATTTTGCAGGCACTAGCCGGCCTTATACCTATAAGCGAAGGCGAAATAAACAGTGGTAAATGGCGGGCAACCCCTAAAATTACTATGCCTCCAGAAAAACGCAGTGTAGGTATGGTATTTCAAGACTTTGCTTTATTTCCGCACTTAACCGTGCAGCAAAATATTTATTTTAGGTTAAAAGACACCAGCCCAGGCGAACATTGGATAAAGTTACTTGGCCTTGATGAGTTTAGAAATAAAAAACCGGCAACGCTTTCAGGCGGGCAAAAACAACGCGTTGCACTTGCGCGCACCCTTGCCCACCAGCCCGACTTTGTATTATTAGATGAGCCGCTTTCTAACTTAGATGCCGCACTTAAAGACATGCTGCGCTGGGATATTCGAAACGCCCTTAAAGCGGCGGGCGTACCTGCAATTTGGGTAACGCACGACCAAGAAGAAGCACTGTCGGTTGGCGATCGTGTGGGTGTACTGCAAGGCGGTAAAATTCAGCAAATTGATACACCAGAGCGCTGTTTTAGTACGCCTAACAATCGATTTGTGGCACGTTTTTTAGGGGAAGCCAGCTTTATAAGCGGCCAGTTTAGCCAAGGCCAAGCAACCACAAGTATTGGTAATGCCCCTGCCCACGGTGTTGATTGCGATAGTGGCGATGTAGATGTGCTGCTGCGCCCCGATGACGTATTACTAGTGCAAAGTAGTGTGGGGAATAATGGCGAAGTTATTTGGGTACGCTTTGAAGGTGGCAGCCGCTTATGTGCTATAAAGCTTGCCTGCGGAACTGTAGTAACCAGCCGTGTTAGCCATGAAATAGTGGTAAGCCCTGGCGATGCTGTACATGTATCTTTAAGTACCTTGCATCCGTTAGCGGTTTATAAACAACTCGCGCAATAATAAAGTATGCAACACTAAAAAGCCCATTAACATGGGCTTTTTTAATCTGTATAAATTACCATTCAAACATATAGGCCATTTTACTAATAGTTTTAAGTGGAATGTTATGGCTGTTACGCTTGGCATATAAATGCTGCATAGATTTGTCTTTTACTTCGCCCACAATCACTTCTTTTACTTGATAGCCCAAAGCGACTGCTGCTTGTGTGTACGCGATAAATTCCCACTTTTTAATATTGGTGTTATCTACAATCACCAACGGAATATTTTGTGCTAAAGCGTTAATAAAGCGCGCTAAATTTAAATTATGGTATTGCGGCAATTTAAACTTATCAAATTGGTATTCACCTAGATCATTAATAAAATAATCATCGGTTGAGCAAATAACATATTGGCTTTCGTCTGCACCGGCGAGTTCGTCAGCAAGATTTTGCGCATAATAAGACTTACCGCTTCCTGGTAGTCCTCGTAAAATAAAAACTTGTTTCATAGCATCCATTTTTTAGTATGTAATGGTAAAACGATTAATATAAAAATATCTGAATGTTCATAATGCCACAAAATGGGTAAACATAAGAGCAACAAATAACAATACTCACATTTAGGCCTTAAAACTGTATAAAAATAAAGCGCATTTATAAAAATTTTTAAAGAGTTGCCCACAATAGTTTTTTTATCTTACTTTACTAGGTAAGATACAGGGTTCAAGTGCAGCGCCGTTTAAGAGCAATTTTGCCAGCGTGTGGTGCGTAGTTAAATTATATAGTTAGGCAACTTATATCATTGGAGTGAAGATGAGCCATTTAGCGATTTCAGAGCTATTAAAAGGCAAGGTATCGGTAGACAGCCAAGTTACAGTAAAAGGCTGGATCCGTACTCGCCGCGATTCAAAAGCAGGAATTTCATTTTTAGCCGTTCATGACGGTTCGTGTTTTGATCCTATTCAAGCGGTAGTTCCTAATTCACTTAATAATTATGATGAAGTCACTAGCCTAACAGCCGGTTGTTCTGTGTCGGTTACCGGTGTTTTAGTGCAATCTGCTGGCCAAGGTCAGTCTTATGAGATTCAAGCTAACTCGGTTACTGTATTAGGTTGGGTAGAAAACCCAGATTCGTACCCTATGGCTGCAAAGCGTCATAGTATTGAGTACTTACGTGAGCACGCTCACCTTCGCCCTCGTACTAACATGATTGGTGCCGTAACCCGTGTACGTAACTGTTTAGCTCAAGCTATTCATCGCTTTTACCATGAGCAAGGTTTTTTATGGATAAGCACCCCTATTATCACAGCAAGTGACTGTGAAGGCGCAGGTGAAATGTTCCGCGTATCAACGCTTGATATGCAAAACTTACCGCTTACCGATAAAGGCGAAGTAGATTACAGCGAAGATTTTTTTGGTAAAGAAGCATTTCTTACTGTATCTGGCCAGTTAAATGGTGAAACTTACGCGTCGGCAATGTCAAAAATTTATACGTTTGGCCCAACCTTCCGCGCAGAAAACTCAAATACTTCGCGCCACCTTGCCGAGTTTTGGATGGTAGAACCTGAATTAGCATTTGCTGATTTAGAAGATATTGCAAAACTAGCAGAGCAGATGTTGAAGTATGTGTTTAAAGCCGTACTAGAAGAGCGCCGCGATGACATGGAATTTTTTGCACAACGTGTAGAAAAAACAGCCATTACTCGCCTTGAAGAATTTGTAGAAAAAGACTTTGCACAAGTTGATTACACCGAAGCGGTAGAAATATTAAAAGCCTGTGGTAAAAAGTTTGAGTACGCTGTTGAATGGGGCGTAGATTTACAGTCTGAACACGAGCGTTACTTAGCAGAAGAACACTTTAAAGCACCGGTTGTTATTAAAAACTACCCACGCGATATTAAAGCGTTTTACATGCGCCAAAACGAAGACGGTAAAACCGTTGCCGCAATGGACATAGTAGCGCCAGGTATTGGTGAGATCATTGGTGGCTCACAACGTGAAGAGCGCCTAGATATTCTCGATGCTCGTTTAGACGAAATGGGCTTAAACAAAGACGACTACAGCTGGTACCGCGATTTACGTAAATACGGTACTGTGCCGCACTCAGGCTTTGGCTTAGGTTTTGAGCGTTTAGTTGCTTATGTTACTGGTATGGGCAACGTACGTGACGTTATCGCCTTCCCTCGTACTAAAGGCAGCGCAACGTACTAATACGTTAACGCTTACTGTGTACCATAGTAAAAACCAGCCGATGGCTGGTTTTTTTATGCCTAAGTAACCTGAGCTCCGGATAATAAACTTATCTCAAGCAGCTATTTTTCAGCGCTAACTGCGTTGAATTTTCTTGCAATAGGCCAGTCAGGTTAAGTGAATAAGTACCTTAGGTTTATTAGGCACAATCAAAAGCCGCAGCATCATAAAATGATACTGCGGCTTTTAATTTATCACTATAACTATAAATACAAATATAATTTTTAGTTATTAACTTATAGAGCTTGCTCTAGCTGTGGTAAAACATCAAACAGATCGGCAACTAAACCGTAGTCTGCAACCTGAAAAATAGGTGCGTCTGGGTCTTTATTAATTGCGACAATTACTTTTGAGTCTTTCATACCGGCTAGATGCTGAATTGCACCACTAATACCCACTGCAATGTACAAGTTTGGCGCTACAATTTTACCTGTTTGCCCTACTTGCATGTCATTTGGTACAAAGCCTGCATCAACTGCTGCGCGCGAAGCACCAATAGCAGCGCCTAACTTGTCGGCTATTCCGTGTAATAAACTAAAGTTTTCGCCATTTTGCATACCACGACCACCTGAGATAACCACAGTAGCTGCGGTTAATTCTGGGCGCTCTGATTTAGTTTGCTCATCGCTTACAAAGCTGCTTAGCGCAGAATCGGATACCGTATTAACTGCCGTTATTGGCGCGCTTGCTTGCTCTGTTTGTAAGTCGAAGCTACTAGCACGTACAGTGATAACTTTTTTGCTATCGAGTGACTTAACCGTGGCAATTGCGTTGCCCGCATAAATAGGACGCTTAAATGTTTCTGCGTCAACAACGTCAACAATTTCTGAAATTTGTGCAACATCAAGCAAGGCTGCAACGCGCGGCATAAAGTTTTTACCTGTAGTGGTAGCACTTACCACTATGTGGCTATAAGAATCAGCAAGCGATAGCACTAAATCTGCCATACTTTCAGCTAATTGGTGTGCATATACTGCGTTATCTGCTACCAGTACACTGGCTACGCCATTAATAAGCGCAACTTCTTCGCTTAATACACCTAGGTTTTCGCCCGCAATAAGCACATCAATAGGAAAACCAAGTTTTGCTGCTGCGTTAATTGTTTTTGAGGTTTCTGGTTTTAATACACCGTTATCGTGTTCTGCTATTACAAGTGTTTTCATTTAGATTACCTTCGCCTCTGTTTTTAATTTTTCTACAAGTTGCGCCACGTCCTCAACTATAATACCGGCAGTACGTTTAGCTGGCTCTTCAACGCTAATTAATTGCACACGGGCCGTTAAATCAACACCCAAAGTATCGGCTGCAATAACCTCAAGCGGTTTACGTTTTGCTTTCATTATATTTGGCAGCGACGCATAACGTGGCTCGTTTAAACGTAAATCGGTAGTTACAATAGCCGGTAAATTAAGCGCTACTGTTTGTAAGCCGCCATCAACTTCACGGGTAACATTAACTTTTCCATCAACCACTTCAACTTTTGAAGCAAACGTACCTTGGCCACGTTTGGTCAATGCAGCTAGCATTTGGCCGGTTTGGTTATTGTCTGAATCAATTGATTGCTTACCTAAAATAACTAATTCTGGTGCTTCTTGTTCTACAATTTTTGCAAGTAATTTAGCAATGTGCAGCGACTCTAACTTTTCATCGGTTTCGATGTGAATGGCTTTGTCGGCGCCTAGGGCTAATGCCGTACGTAACTGTTCTTGCGAGGCTTTTGGCCCAATTGTTACGGCAATAACTTCGCTTGCTGTACCCGCTTCTTTTAAGCGAATAGCTTCTTCAATTGCAATTTCGCAAAATGGGTTCATCGCCATTTTTACGTTGGTCAAATCAACGTCTGTTTTGTCTGACTTAACTCGCGCTTTTACGTTGTAATCTATAACTCTTTTTATTGGTACGAGAACTTTCATATGGACTCCATCGTTATTTAAACCTACAAGCTGACGTGCACGTCAACCTATTTATTTTATGAAATCAGACTACTGTCTATTGACGTAAACATCAACCTAAAATAACCTTTAAACATTCACAACCCATAACTTTTTATTAGCATCTATCAAATGGGTTATGTATTTCATTAACGTGTAGTTAAATATAGGGTACGTTAACCATTCGAATAAGAGGTATTTATGATCACCCGGGAAACCATGGAATTTGATGTAGTTGTTGTAGGTGCAGGCCCAGCGGGTCTTGCATGTGCAATAAAACTGGCACAACAAGCGCAAAATAAACAACAAGAATGCATGATCTGTGTCGTTGAAAAAGGTTCAGAAGTGGGTGCTCATATACTCTCTGGTGCCGTGTTTGAAACCAAAGCGCTGGATGAATTACTGCCAAATTGGCAAGAGCTCAACGCCCCTGTAACCACCAAAGTAGCAAAGGATGAAATTTACTGGTTTAACAACGAACAAAAAGCCACCGCTATTCCGCACTTTGCCACACCAAAAACCTTTCATAATGATGGCAATTATATTGTCTCTATGGGGAATGTTTGTCGCTGGTTAGCTGAGCAAGCAGAAGCACTGGGAGTCGAGATTTTTCCTGGGTTTAGTGCGCATTCGCTTATTATTGAAGACGACACAGTAAAAGGCATTATTACTGGCGATATGGGCCTTGATAAAGACGGCAACGAAAAAGATGGTTACATGCCTGGCATGGAGCTACGCGCTAAATACACCGTATTTGCCGAAGGTTGTCGTGGTCATTTGGGCAAACAACTCATTAATGAATTTGCCCTCGATGATGAGTCATCACCGCAGCACTATGGCTTAGGCTTAAAAGAAATTTGGCAAATTGATGAAAGTAAGCATCAATTAGGCACAGTAGTACACGGTACAGGCTGGCCATTACAAGGCGATACTAACGGCGGCGCATTTATGTACCACTGTGAAAACAACCAAGTTGTGGTAGGACTGATTGTTGATCTCAACTACTCAAACCCGCATTTAAGCCCGTTTGATGAGTTTCAGCGCATGAAACACCATCCTGTGTTTAAAAATGTATTAGCAGGCGGCGAACGTGTTGCTTATGGTGCTCGTGCTATTGCTAAAGGCGGCTTGCACTCATTACCAAAAATGCATTTTCCTGGTGGGTTATTGGTAGGCTGCGATGCAGGTACGCTTAACTTTGCAAAAATTAAAGGTAATCATACTGCAATGAAGTCGGGTATGGTGGCAGCTGAAGTTATTTTTAAAGCATTAGAAAATGAGCAAGCAAATACCGACTTAAGCGAGTTTAAAGACGCGTTTGAGCAATCTTGGGCTTATAAAGAATTGCAGCAATCACGTAACTTTGGCCCTGTTATGCACAAGTTAGGTAAGTTTGTTGGTGGCGCATATAACACCCTAGATCAAAATATTTTTAATGGTTGCTTGCCATTTACCTTTAAAGACAACACCCCAGATCACGATACTTTAGTTGATGCGGCGGATGCCGATAAAATAGTGTATCCAAAACCCGATGGTAAACTCAGTTTTGATAAGTTGTCGTCGGTATTTTTATCAAATACTAACCACGAAGAGTCACAGCCGTGTCATTTGCAATTAAAAGATCCGAGTATTCCAATTGCTGTAAACTTAGTTAAATTTGATGAGCCAGCGCAGCGCTATTGCCCTGCTGGGGTTTATGAAATTCAAGAAATTGCTGGCACTAAAGAGTTTGTGATTAACTCGCAAAACTGCGTGCATTGTAAAACCTGCGATATTAAAGATCCGAGCCAAAATATTACTTGGGTAACTCCGGAGGGGACTGGCGGGCCAAATTATCCTAATATGTAGTTATTATTGTTAATAAAAAGTAGGTTTTTACATATAAATTATAAACCTACACTAATTTGCAGGGGCTTGTGCCCCTGTTTTGCGCTATGCTTACCCTAGTTTTTATAAAAGAGAATTAGTTATGCCGTCGTCAAAAGTTGTTTTTCGTTTTTTAGCAGAGCCTACTGATGTAAATTTTGGTGGTAAAGTGCATGGTGGAGCCGTCATGAAGTGGATTGACCAAGCTGGCTATGCATGTGCTGCAGGCTGGAGTGGCCATTACTGTGTTACCGTATCTGTTGCTGGGGTGAAGTTTAGACGCCCTATTTTAGTAGGCCAAATTGTTGAAGTGGAAGCTAAAATAGCGCATACCGGTAAAACCAGTATGCAAATATTTATTCAAGTGCGTTGTGGCGACCCCAAAACACAAAATATGGTTGAAACCAACCACTGTGTTATTAGCTTTATTGCTATGGATGAAACCGGTTACCCAGTAGCAGTGCCTTCTTTTAAAGCGATTACCGAAGAAGATTTAAAATTAGAAAACTACGCTATAAAAATGAAAGAAATTGCAATAGAGACGGAAAACTTACTGCATAAGGTATAAGTAACTAAAGTGTGCCTGTAAAAACCTCACACTTTTTGTAAAACATGCAATTGAGCTTAGAAAGTAACAACTAATAAAAGTTCACTGCTGTACACGTATCATACAAACGGCCATAAAAACCAATACTAAAGTAGGTTTTTATGGCCGTTTTTTTATGTTTTTAATAATTGGCATGCTCACTGCACCTACCTTGATGACGTTTGATTTAATTACATCTTATTTTTTCAAGCATTTGATTTTTATTATTAAAGGAGCTAATTCATGATTAAAACACTTTCTCTTTCTACACTTGCTTTAGTAACACTGGGTTTTAATACTGCAGCTAAGGCTGATATTGCTGATTTCGATTCTCCACGTATCTACACGGGTGTTGGTTACGGTCAATATTCTTTTGAATTTGAAGACAGTGACAAAGACACTGACTTTGACGACGATGCACAAATGCTAAAAGGTTACGTTGGCGCACAATTTAACGAGTATTTAAGCTTAGAGCTTGCTTATCAAAACTTTGATGAAGTAAGTGATGTGGACAGCAAAGCTGAAATTGATGGCGTATCGCTTGCCGCACGCTTGGGCTACCCTATTACAGAGAGTTTTTCTGTGTATGCAAAAGGCGGTTGGCTTGAGTGGGATGCAGAATACACACAAGATTTACCAGTAGGTTCTGTTTCAGCTTCTACAGATGGTGGTGATGCGTTTTACGGTGCAGGTATTGAATATGCACTTACAACAAACGTTCAATTTCGTTTAGAGTATGAACGCTATAAACTTGATGACGATATTGACCCAGATATGGATGTAGCGTCTGTATCAGTGCAGTACATGTTTTAATTAAACCCTAAAACGTGTGTAAAAGGTAAGCTTAGGCTTACCTTTTTTGTTTTGAGTGGTTTAAACGCACATGCATATAAACCACTTAGTCTAATCAATACCTTTTAGACTAGGCTTCTATAAGTAACCTGAGCTCTGGTTAAGAGATTTACTAACGTATTAAATCATAGTTATATTTAATTTTATTTTCTCTAGCCAGAGATTTTCAGTGAAAATAAGGCGAATTTACGCGTCAATAGCTGGCCTATTGCAAGTAAATTCAACGCAGTTAGCGCTGAAAGTAGCTGCTTGAGATAGGTTTATTATCCGGAGCTCAGGTTAAGTAATAAACTCACTTACAAGTAATGCCATAAACGCTAAATATGGGTAGAATAGCGCTCTATTTCATTTGCACCCGAGTACTATGAGCGATTATACCATTTCGGCTATTGGCCACATTCAATCTCCTTATAAACAAAAGTTTGCTATACCTAGGCAACCTCGTTTAGTGCCAGAAGCTAAAGCAAAGCTTATTTTTGCGCCTGACTTTAATCGTGAAGAATTTGTACGCGGGCTTGATGAGTTTAGCCATATTTGGCTGCTATTTCGTTTTCATGAAACAGCCGACAAAGGCTATTCGGCTATGGTGCGCCCGCCTCGTTTAGGTGGTAATGCCCGCAAAGGCGTGTTTGCCACGCGAGCCACTTTTAGGCCTAACGCCATTGGTATGAGCGCGGTAAAACTAGAAGGTATAGAGTATAAAAATGGCCAACTGAGCTTATTACTCGCCGGAATAGATTTACTCGATGGCACACCAATAATCGATATAAAGCCTTACTTACCCTATTCTGACTCTATGCCAGAGGCCAGTGCGGGGTTTGCCGACACCCGCCCAGAAACCCACATGAGCGTTGAATTTACCCCTGAAGTACTAGATTTTATTGCGCAGCAAACGCAATATCCAGATTTACAGGCGTTTATAAGTAATGTGCTAAAGCAAGATCCTCGCCCTGCTTATAAAAAGCAAAAAGACGGACAGCAAAGCTACGGTATGACTTTGTATAACTATAATATTTGCTGGCAAGTTAATGAGTCGCATAATTTAGTTACTAGTATAGAAAATACCTAAATAATTTATCACTTAGCGCTTTAGTGTAAATGCAACCGCTGGTAGACTGAAGCCCTTACAATATGTACATAATTACTCTAATTTCGGAAACAACATGCGTACCAGTCAATATATACTCGCCACACTTAAAGAAACGCCTTCGGATGCTGAAATTGTATCGCATCAATTAATGCTTAGAGCCGGTATGATCCGTCGTGTCGCTTCGGGTTTATACACTTGGTTACCCACTGGGTTACGGGTACTTAGAAAAGTAGAAAATATCGTACGTGAAGAAATGAATAAAGCCAATGCGATTGAAATGCTGATGCCAGTAATTCAACCAGCAGATTTATGGGAAGAATCAGGTCGTTGGGATGAGTTTGGTCCTGAACTTATGCGTTTTACCGATCGTCATAATCGTACCTTTGCGCTTGGCCCAACTCACGAAGAAGTGATCACTGATTTTGTTCGTAAAGAAATTAGCAGCTATAAACAGCTACCAATTTCTTTATACCAAATACAAACTAAAGTGCGCGACGAACGTCGTCCGCGTTTTGGTGTAATGCGCGCCCGCGAATTTACAATGAAAGATGCCTATTCATTTCACTTAAGTGATGAGTGTTTAGATGCAACGTATCAAGTAATGCACAAAGCGTATTGTAATATTTTTGAGCGTTTAAACTTAGACTACCGCCCTGTTATTGCCGACACGGGTTCTATTGGTGGTAGCGTATCGCATGAGTTTCATGTACTTGCAGAATCTGGTGAAGACGCTATTGCATTTAGTGATGGCAGCGACTACGCAGCAAATATTGAAAAAGCAGAAGCACTTGCACCAAGCGAGCCACGCCCAGCTGCAACAAAAGAGCTTAAAGCGTTTCCAACGCCTGACGCTAAAACAATTAACGAGCTTAAAAAGCACTACGGTGTTAAACCACATCGCGGTGTTAAAACATTAATCGTTTACGCTACGCCTGATGAAAACGGGGTACGTGGTTTAGTTGCGCTAGTTTTACGCGGCGATCACGACCTTAACGAACTAAAAGCTGAAAAACACCCGTTAGTAGATTCTCCGCTTGAAATGGCAACAGAGGCAGACATTGTTGCTGCTATTGGTGCAAAACCTGGCTCATTAGGTCCGGTTGGCCTGTCTATGCCAATTATTGTTGATAGAAGCGCTAACATACTAGCTGACTTTGTTGCCGGCGCTAATAAAGACGACGAGCATTACAGCGGCATTAACTGGGATCGTGATGTAACTGATTATGAAGTTGCTGATATACGTAATATTGTAGAAGGCGATGCAAGCCCATGTGGCCAAGGCACTTTACAAATTAAACGTGGTATTGAAGTTGGCCATATTTTCCAACTTGGCACTAAATACTCACAAGCAATGAAGGCTGGCGTATTAAACGAATCAGGTAAAAACCAAATAATGACTATGGGTTGTTATGGTATTGGTGTGTCGCGTATTGTTGCTGCAGCAATCGAGCAAAACAACGACCAATACGGTATTATTTGGCCACAACCAATTGCACCGTTTGATTTAGCTATTGTGCCTATGAATATGCATAAGTCGCATCGCATTCCAGATATTGCTAACAACCTTTACCAAGGCTTAAAAGATGCTGGCCTTGATGTGTTATTTGATGACCGTAAAGAGCGCCCTGGCGTTATGTTTAACGACATGGAATTAATTGGCGTACCATTTACATTAGTTATTGGCGAGCGCAACCTTGATGAAAACAAAGTTGAACTTAAAAACCGCCGCACTGGTGAAAAGCTAATGATTGATATTGATACAGCAATCGATGCAATTAAAGCAGCTGTTAAAGGTTAAGCATAAAATACACTTAACTATAAATAAAAAAACCGCTTTAAAGCGGTTTTTTTATATCTAAAATATAATCACTTCAGCTAAAAAGGTGACTTATTAAAAGCCGCCTATTTCGCTTTAGTGTTAACTCAACCACGTAATAAGCTTGTCTTTTAACGTTTGCGGCTTAATTGGTTTAGTAATGTAGTCGTTCATACCGGCCGTTAAACAACGCTCTCTGTCGCCTTCCATTGCACTTGCTGTCATCGCAATGATAGGCACATGAATATATTCTATTCCGGCTTTGGCGTTTCTAATTTCGCTGGTGGTATCGTAGCCGTTTAAATTAGGCATTTGGCAATCCATTAAAATAACGTTAAAAGGTTGCTGTTTATTGCTCTTTAACGCCTCTAAAGCTTCAAGACCGTCAGATGCACAGGTGATTTTAACTTTAGTGTGCTTTAAAATCGCTTTAGCCACTTCTATGTTGATCATATTATCGTCAACTAAAAGTACATGATAAGCTGATAAGTCTGCATCTACAGGCTCTTCAATTAAGCTCTTTGGTGGGGTAATAACAAACTCGCTACTGGCACCAAATAAACTCGCTAATTTGTAACTAAACTCATCTTGGGTAAGCGGTTTATTTAAAATATGTAGATGATCAGGAAATACTTTTTTCGATTGTTTGTTCATCACCATATCACGCAAAATTAGTACATATTTTTTATCGTACTGTTTGCAAAAGCTAATCAGGGCATTAACTTGTGGATGGTCGTCGTCAATAATTAATAAGTCCGCTTCAAACTCATCATGCTCACTAAAGTAATCTAACCTAACAATATTACTTTTATCTACTTTGCATGTTTGCAGTAATAAATCACACACATTGTTATACACATTATCGCGAGCAATTAATGCAGCAACATCAATACTGGTAGCAAGCTCAATGCCGGTATTTAGCTTTTTCTGGGGTGCTACATGCAGCTCAACGGTTGCAGTAAAAGTGCTCCCTACCCCTTTTTCGCTTGTTAGCGATATATTACCACCCATTAATTGCGCTAGCTTTTTACAAATTGATAAACCCAAGCCGGTACCGCCAAAATGGCGTGTGGTGCTTGAATCTTCTTGGGTAAACACTTCAAATAGTTTATCTATATTTTCAGCTGCTATGCCAATTCCAGTGTCTTTAACCGCAAAACTCATCTGTAATTTAGTATCGGTAATGTATTTAGAGCCTATGGTTAAGCTAACTTCACCTTTGTGAGTAAACTTAAAAGCATTATTAACCAAATTAATTAAAATTTGCTTAAGGCGATGGCTGTCACCTACGACCATACGATCAACAATATTGTGGGTGTGTAAAAATACTTCAAGTCCTTTGCGTTGCCCTTGTAGCGCTAATGAGTTAATCATATCGCTGCACACAGTAACAACATCAAAGCTGTGATTATCAATATCGAGCTTACCCGCTTCTATTTTTGAAAAATCTAAAATATCATTAATTAAATTCATTAAAGAATTAGCACTGCTATTTGCAAGTTTTAAATAATGATGCTGTTGCTCTGATAAGCCATCTTCTTTAAGCATTTCTAGCATGCCTAATACCCCGTTCATAGGGGTGCGTATTTCGTGAGAAATATTAGCTACAAAGTCACTTTTAGCTTGGCTTGCTGCTAATGCTTCATCTATTGCGCGTTCAAGCTCTCGGGTTCTTTGCGAAACTTTAAGCTCTAAAGTGGTATTAACTCCCTCTAGTTCAGCTTGAATATTTTTAAGCGAACTTATGTCTCTTAAAATAGCCGCAACTTGATAACGCTCATTAAACACATCATAAATACTGCTGAGGGTTATTGAGTAGTAGTATTTATTGCCCGAACTGTCGGTGTGCATGGCTTCAAAGGGCATTTTAGAGCCATTTTTAATGGTTTCTCTTATGCATTGCTCATCTTCTTTATTTAAAGTAAATAAAGAAATAAAATTTACGTTATCACTCTCTAGTATATCGCCAAACACTTGTTTAGCGGTGTTATTAAATTGCACCACTTTACCCGACTCTGAAATGCTAAAAATAGCATCTAAGGAGTTTTCTATTACTGTGTTATTTTGCTCTTTTAACGAGTGAATAAGTAACTTTCGGTTTATAAAGCGCTGATACAGCATGGTCATAACTAAAAACACACCAAAAAATACAGCTAATGTAGTAATAAAGCTTTGGCGTCTCTCGCTCACTTTTGCTAATAATGTTTGCGTATCTACACTCACAGCAAGCTCGAGTGGCAGCATGGCAATATCATTACCAAAATAAATACGCTTTTGCAGTGTGTATTGTTGTGGGTAGTTATTTAACGGCAGCGTTTTGTCTGCAGCCATATTTTGCGCGCCAACAGACTCTTGCTCCCAGGTTCTGCTTTTATTAAACTCAAACCCAAAGCGCAGCTCTGGGTTTGGATGATATAAAAACTCACCTTGGTTATTCATTAAATAAATTGCAGTGCCTTGCGGAGACTCAAAAGTGAGGCTTTTAAATAATTGTTCTGCATAATAATTCGTAACTAAAACCGCAGAAACCTGTTTGTTTTTGTCAAATACAGGTTTTGCTACCCGAAAGGTACTGATATAAGGCTGCTGAATTTTACCATTTTCACGGTTGTAATTTATTGGTGAAATATAAACAGTGTGCTCATCAAGCATACTGGTTTTAATAACGTAATCTCGTTGGCCTTTTTGTTGTAATTGCTCGCCTTCGAGTATGGTAATTTTGCCTTGCTCGGTCCGATCAACCCTTACGACTTCTTGCCCGCCTTCTGCTAGCATTATATAACGCGCTTGTAATATGCTTTCGTCGGTGCGCATAAAGCCAGAAAATATACTCGCTAAGCGATTTTTCCAAATAGCCATAGGCGTTGCAGATGCTGGATCTGACAATTGATTTTCACTAGCGCGTGATATTGCTTTTATAGGTGGGGTTGCATCTAAAAATCGAATGGCGTTAACGCTGTCGGTAAAGTGTTTTTTTAACGATAATGTTTTAGTTTCGAGTTCACGTTTTAGCTCTATTTGCGCCGTGTGATAAATTTCACTTCTTACTTTTTGCTCAAATATATACATTGAAGGCAACGCAATGATCATAAAAATCATTACGGCAAAAAGTATTAGCTTATTACTTTTTGCAACTCTAGATAAAAAATTTCGTTTTAACATTTACTATTACCTACACTATAGTACTTACATAAGTAGTCTAGATTGAGAAACAATAAACCTCAAAATTAATTACTTACCTCTTTTATTTGCAATAAAGAGTGCCAAATTATGAAGTGTATTCTACCACTACCATTGCTCTTAATGAAATAAACTAAACGCTATTTATATTTGTTTATAAATGAAAAAGGCAGCGAGTGCTGCCTTCAAAACTTAAAGCTTTGTCTATTAACTATCTAAATAACACATCTTCGCGGTTAAACCATTTAACGCAAAAAGCTAATAAAATACCGGCAATAATAGCTGTAGCTAAAAATATTAGCCCTATTAGCGTGTAATCTACTGTGCCTTTAACTATTTCTTTTATTGCTAACGCTACATTAGTGACAGGAATAAACGCTGTTTTAACAGTGAGTTCCACATTTGGCATTAAGGCAATTATTACCGGAAAAATAACGCCCAGAGATAACGGTGTCATGTAGTTTTGCGCTTCTTTAAAGGTACGTGCGTAAATTGAAATAGCTAACGCTAGCGCAGAAAATATAGCCGCCAGTGGTAACAGTAATACAAAAATCATTAATAAATCAGAAACGGCTAAGCTACTAAATGCAACTTTAATAAATTCAAGATCCGCAAAAGTAATCGCCAAGGCTATCCACACTCCCATACTCAGCACAGTAATGGTTGTAGAGGCAATCGAAGTAGTTAAAAGGGTAATAAATTTACCTAAAACAAGTTGTGTACGAGTGATAGGTGTTAACAATAATGTCTCTAGGGTGCCACGTTCTTTTTCGCCTGCTCCTAAGTCAATGGCAGGATAAGTTGCTCCCATTAATACTAAAGGTACTAATAAGTACGGTAAAAACCCACCTATTTTTTCACCTAGGTTTTCACGTTTGTCGGCGGTATCTACTTTTACAACTTCAATTGGTTCAAGTATTGCTTTTTGCGTTGCTTCGTCAATGCCAAAACTAAGCAGCTTTTGTACTTGTAACGCATCGCTGTATTCTTGCGCTAGCTCTTTCACCCGCTGAAACAAAAAGTTAATAGACTTAGCGTCGTTAAACACTACCTGCCATTTGCTTTGCTGTGCATTATTTAACGTTTGCTGTGCATTGCTTGGTAAATAAATGCCCATATCAATATCGCCAGCAATCACTGCGGCTTTAAGCTGTGCAACACTATTAAAGGTTTTAGTGCCTTTATACTGCTCAAAACTTTTATGGTAAAACACTTTGTCGGTAAACTCTGGCGCATAGTCGCCGTTTACAATAGCGTAGGTATTTACTTTTTGCTCTGCATCCATAGCTGCTTGTGCGCTAATAAAGGCAACAACGGCAAAAATAAGTGGGAACACTGCAACTGGCACAGCCACTACAAATATGAGCGTTTTTTTATCGCGTAGTAACTCTCTTAATTCCTTTTTAAATACTTCAAACATCACGTTTCTCCGTTAATATGTTCATAAACGCTTGGTTAAGTTCTTCACTGTTACCTGTTTGTTTAAACTCTTCTACAGTGCCATCAAAACAGCTTACGCCTTCGTTAATCACTGCTACGCGGTCGCACAGTAAAGCAACTTCATCTAGGTGGTGCGTTGAAAAAACAACCGGTGTGCCTTGCGCTTTTAAACCTTTTATAAAGTTAATTACCGTTTGTGTGGTCATAATATCTAACCCGGTCGTTGGCTCATCTAAAACCACTACAGCAGGATAATGCACTACTGCGCGGGCAATATTGGCTTTTTGTTTCATTCCGGTTGAGAGGTTTTCTGCACGCTTATCTATAAATTTATGCATATCGAGCAAGGTAAATAGCTCTTCGCAGCGTGTTGCAATATCTTTTTTGCTCATGCCATGGAGTTTTGCAAAATATTCGATGTTTTCTTTTACGGTTAAACGCCCGTATAAGCCGGTTGAACCCGATAGAAACCCAATCGATTTACGCCCCAGCAATGGCTTTTTTATTATGTCGTTACCGGCAATGGTAATACTGCCGGCATCGGGTTTTAAGGCAGTAGAAATCATTCTTAACGTGGTGGTTTTACCTGCGCCATTTGGTCCTAGCAGTCCAAGTACTTCGCCTTTTGCACAACGAAAGCTAACATCTCTAACTGAATGAAAATAATCTTTATCTTCGCGCGGGTCTATTTCATCTACTTTGTTTTTTTTATGATCTTTAGTTAGCTTAAATTTCTTTTTAAGGCCAATAACTTCTATCATGTTCGTATCCTTCGTTTTTCTCTAAAGTAATCCGTATTATTATAAAATGTGTCGTCGGTGTTGTCCTCATGCCACCCCGGAACACCTAGTAGTGGTAAAGGTGAAAGGAGTTTATTGTCGGCTAAACACTGATCGGTTTTTATCATCTCATAAAGTCTTTGATCTAGGTACTGGTATTGGGTAACTAAATCTTTACAAAATATTTCATCGGGTACAGTTACAAACAACGCTTTACCCGTTAAACCAATATAGGGTTTAGTTAGCATTTCGTAATTTGCATGGCCAAACATAAATGGTTTGATGGTTTTTCCCCACTGCGCTCTATGCTCAACAAACGCTGTTTTCCATTGATGATCGCGCAACCACTGTTGCCATTGGGTATTGCTAATAGCCAGTACAACACCGCATTCGTCAAATAAGGTTAGGGCATTGCGATGTTTGGTACGCTGCTTTGTGCCATGTACTGCAATATCTGCTACGTGGCGTTGATTAATGAGCGCTTTGGTTTTAGGAAATAAACACCAAATAAAGCCACCAAATAAGTCGTGCCAATTTTCTGTACGCGTAGGCACCTGCCCTGTTTCAAAAATAACTTGCTCGTAATAACGCTCAGCAAAATCTATTTTTGCATCATCGACAAAGCTAATAGCCAAGTTATTGGCATTAATTGCGTTTAAGTGTGGGCTAAACCAGCTAGGCAGAGGCCAATTTTTTTGCTCATGTATATTAAACAACGTGCGCAAATGCTCAAAAGCGCCGCTTTGTAAGCAGCTTGGCTGAAATTCTTCTGGGGGAGTAAAACGCTTCATTATTATTTGTACTTACTAGTTTATACCTTAAATTTTGTAACAGTTTACCGCAAAAACTGGTTCTAATTAATAGAACTTCATATACTGGGTTATCTTAAAACAAAAATAGAGCCAATATGAAACGTTATTTCTCTCTTACCCTTATCACTGCTGCCGTATTAGCGGGCTGCGCTACAACAAGTATTACCTCCGATGATGTAACTAAGGGCTACAATAGTATTCAAGCTGATGAAATTGCTAAGCATGTAAAAGTGTTAGCATCGGATGAATTTGGTGGCCGTGCCCCTTCATCGCCAGGCGAAAAGCTAACGCTTGATTACCTAACAGCGCAATTTAAAGCCTTGGGTTTAAAGCCCGGTAATGGCAATAGCTTTTTACAAGAAGTTCCGCTGGTTTCGCTTGAAGCAGACTCAGACATGGTATTAAAAATTGGTGGTAAAAACTACCAATACAAAACAGACATGGTAATGGGCAGTAGTCGCATTAGCGAAAACCAAGCAATTGAAAACTCTGAGCTCGTATTTGTTGGTTACGGCGTTAATGCACCAGAGTATAACTGGAACGATTACGAAGGCTTAGATGTTAAAGGCAAAACGGTAGTAATGCTGGTAAACGATCCGGGCTTTGCAACTAAAAACCCTGATTTATTCACTGGCGATGCCATGACCTATTATGGCCGTTGGACTTATAAATACGAAGAAGCGAGTCGTCAAGGTGCAGCGGGCGCAATTATTATTCACGAAACAGCACCAGCTTCATACCCTTGGTCTGTAGTAGAAAACTCGTGGAGTGGTGAGCAGTTTGGTTTTCAAAAAGAAAACAACAATATGGACCGTGTAGCCGTTGAAGGCTGGGTAACAACAGACGTAGCCAAAGAGCTGTTTAATAAAGCAGGGCTTGATTTTGATACACTAAAAGCCAATGCTGCAAAAGGCGCTTACCACGTTGATATGGGCGATTTGACTGCCTCTATAAAGATAAAAAACACCATTAAAAAGTCTATCTCGTATAACTTTATTGCCACTTTACCGGGCAGTGAAAAACCAGATGAACATGTTATTTATTCTGCACATTGGGATCACTTAGGCACTGATAAAAACCGCAAAGGGGATCAAATTTTTAATGGCGCGCACGATAATGCTACCGGTACGGCTGGTTTAATTGAAGTGGCTGAAGCCTTTACTAAATTACCTAAGCACCCTAGCCGTTCAATGACCTTTTTAGCGGTAACCGCTGAAGAGCAAGGCTTATTAGGATCAAAATATTATGCAGCTAACCCTGTTATTGCTGCCAATAAAACCGTTGCTAACATTAATATGGACAGCTTAAATTTATTAGGCAAAGTAAAAGATATTAGCGTGGTAGGTATTGGTAAATCACAAATGGATGATTTATTAACAACGGTTGCGCTTGAGCAAGACAGAACAATATCTGGCGATCCTAATCCTTCTTCGGGTGGTTACTATCGCTCTGATCACTTTGCTTTTGCAAACATGGGCATTCCAGCCATGTACGCAGGTGGTGGCACGCAAGCCTTTGACGAAGAAACTGCAAACTACCGTAAGCGTATGAGCTTAGTACTACGTGGTTGTTATCATCAACCATGCGATCGCTACCGTGATGAATGGGATTTATCGGGCGCGGTGCAAGACCTACAATTATTTTATAAAGTAGGTTTTAATATTTCTGAGCAAGAGCAATGGCCAACGTGGAACACTAACTCTGAGTTCCAACGTAAGTAATTTAATCTTATCTAATCGAAAAACTCAAATAGAGTAATCGATATAATTGCACTCAAATGATATTGATTATCATTTGAGTGCAATGTAAAGTGTAGCTTAGTTACTTACTAGGCCACACTTTATGCAATTACTCTCACATAGTGGATTTATAACAGCCAATTCAAAACGCTTTATGGGTCAAAACAAACGCTTATTATTACCACTCTTTATATTAGTGTGTTTAGCCCTACCTAATTTACGCGCTATTACTATTACTGCACTCAGTGACGCATTTTTTCAGGTCAGTGTTTTTGTAGCAGCTACCTTACTAATTTACTACTATGCCATAGCACGTTTACCACAATTAGAGCTTAGTTATTTAAGCGCTAAGTCGCCTATTTTAGAAGTTGCTTTTGCATCTATACTAGGTGCATTACCAGGCTGTGGTGGTGCAATTATTGTTGTTACCCAATTTACAAAAGGCCAAGCCAGTTTTGGCGCTATTGTCGCGGTTTTAGCTGCAACAATGGGTGATGCGGCATTTTTACTACTTGCTACTCGCCCTACTGAAGGGGTAATTATTATGGGTATTGGCTTGGTTGTAGGAACTTTAAGCGGGTTGATAGTAAATGCTATTCATAAAAAAGACTTTTTGCGACCACTCCCACAACAGCATAAACAACAGGTTATACAGCTACCAACAGCTATTATTAAAATATCTAAGCCGGTATGGATGGTTGCTATTGTTCCAAGCTTAATTATTGCTTTGTTAATTGCGTTTAATGTTGATTTTAACAAGTGGGATACTAATATACCTAACATTATTAGCTCTTTTGGCGCTGCAATGGCACTGTTTATTGTCAGTATTTGGGCGTATTCGTCTAAAGGAGAGAGCTATAAAGAAGTCACCGCAGAAGACGATGCATGTAAGCGTAATCCTCCCTCTAATATTACCAAGGTATTACAAGACACTCACTTTGTAACTGCGTGGGTCGTTGTGTCATTTATGTTATTTGAAATATTAGTAAATGTGGCAGGACTTGATTTAAAAGCATGGTTTTTACACTATGCGTATTTAGCACCACTTATAGCGGTATTAATCGGTTTTTTACCCGGTTGCGGGCCACAAATAATTGTTACCACTTTGTACATTCAAGGTATTATTCCATTTAGTGCTTTAACTGCAAATGCTATTTCTAACGATGGCGATGCGCTGTTTCCTGCCATAGCAATGGCACCAAAAGCCGCGCTCATAGCAACTTTTTATACTGCAATACCGGCTTTAGCCGTGGGTTATGGTTTATATTTTTGGTGAGTAAATAATACTTTTAAATACAGTAAACAAAAAACCAGCCGAAGCTGGTTTTTTTAATAACAATAAGCGCGTATGTTTAGCTCATCGCCATCATCATTACCGATGGGTTTTCTAGGTACGATTTCCAAAGGTTATTAAAACGAGCAATAGTGCCGCCATCAATCACGCGATGATCGCCAGACCAGCTCACCTGCATTATAGCTTTGCTTACCACTTGGCCGTTTTCATCAAAACGCGGTAAGTGCTGTAATTTACCCAAAGCAACAATAGCCACCTCTGGTTTATTAATAATAGGCGTCGCAATAGTGCCGCCAATTGCACCAATATTTGAAATACTAATAGTACCGCCTTTCAAATCATCTGGCGCAACACGACCTTCTCGCGCTGAGTCGGTTAAACGGGTTAAATCGTTTGCAACTTCTACAATACTTTTGCTCTGACACGAC
Source organism: Pseudoalteromonas sp. 19-MNA-CIBAN-0066 (assembly GCF_040308705.1). Classification (NCBI taxonomy): domain Bacteria; kingdom Pseudomonadati; phylum Pseudomonadota; class Gammaproteobacteria; order Alteromonadales; family Pseudoalteromonadaceae; genus Pseudoalteromonas; species Pseudoalteromonas sp. 19-MNA-CIBAN-0066. The sequence goes on along the minus strand of NZ_JBEONZ010000012.1, from coordinate 63,376 downwards.
TTAATATTAGGCACTAATAAACCTATTTTTGAGTCAACTGCAATTCCAATATTATGATCGTTATAATAGGTAAGCTCGCTGCACTCATCATTTACTTTAGAGTTAAGTACTGGGTACTCTTTCATTGCAAGCGATAATGCTTTAACAAAAAACGGCATCATGGTTAGTTTAATATCTTGCGCTTTATACTGCTCTTTTAAACTAGAGCGAAGCGCAATTAGCTTAGTTAAGTCTACTTCATCACTAAAGGTAAAGTGTGGAATGGTCGAAACCGACGCCACCATTTGTTTAGCCATTGCCGCTTTTATGCCTTTAATTGGCTCTACACGTGTACCACCTGAGTGTGTAGCTGATGTTCTTTGCTCATTGCCACTGTGCAATGGTGAGGTATCGATAGTGTTAGGAACTTCGCCTTTTACAAACTCTTCTATGTCTTGTTTATAAATACGGCCATTTTTACCACTGCCCGGTACACAGGTTAAATCAACATCAAGCTCGCGTGCTTTACGACGAACCGCTGGCGATGCAACTGCTTTTTTATTCACAATTTTAGTTGTTTGCTCAGCTTTAATAGCCGCTGGTTTATCTGCTGCATTAGTTTGTGCTTTTACCACTGCTTGATTTATATCTGCATCGGCTTTAGCTGTGCGCCCTGCTACCGTCATTTGAAATAACGGGCTGTGCACTTTGGCTATTTCACCTTTTTGATAATACAGCTTATTTACAACACCAGTATATTTTGCCGGTATTTGTACCAAGGCTTTGTCTGTCATTACATCACAAACCGCTTGATCCTCAACTATTTCTTCACCTTCGGCAACTAACCAGTCAACAATTTCACACTCAACAATACCTTCGCCTATATCTGGCAAAATAAAATCTTCTAAGTGCTCGCTGCTATTATTACTGACAACCGTTTGAGCTGCTTTTTCAGGTGCTGCATCAGCTTCTTCGCTAACTGCTTCACCACTTACATTCATAGCAAATAATGGCCCATGAACCTTGGCAATTTCACCTTTTTGATAATAAAGCTTGGTAATTACCCCATCATGTACAGCGGGTATTTGCACTAATGCCTTGTCTGTCATTACATCACAAATAGGCTGATCTTCAGCCACAGTGTCACCTTCTGCCACAAGCCATTCAACAACTTCGCATTCAACTATGCCTTCACCAATATCGGGTAATATAAAATCTTTAGCCATGGTATCCCCTAAAAATCCATTGATTGTTTAATTGCGGCCAATACTTTTAATGCATCCGGTACATATTCTTTTTCAAGCGCTAACGGATACGGCGTATCTAAGCCACACACGCGCATAATTGGCGATTCTAAATGTAGGAAACATTCTTGACCAATGGTTGCCGCTATTTCTGCACCAAAGCCATTAGTAATTGGCGCTTCGTGGCTAACAATCAAGCGTCCAGTTTTAGTCACCGACTGTGCAATTGCCTCTACATCCCATGGTAAAATACTGCGTAAATCAATTACTTCGCAGCTAATGCCTTGTTCACTTGCTTGTTTGGCGGCGTCTTCTATTATTTCCATTTGCGCGCCCCACGCAAGTAAGGTCACGTCTGTACCTTGCTGTACTACCTCGGCTTTTCCAAGCTCAATGGTGTAATCTTCTTCTGGCACTTCGCCGATTGATGCGCGATATAAGCGTTTTGGTTCAAAAAACAATACCGGGTTGTCATCTTTGATTGCCGCGCGTAATAAGCCTTTTGCTTGGTACGGGTTACGCGGCACAATCACTTTTAAGCCTGGTGTATGTGCAAAGTAAGCCTCGGGTGATTGTGAATGATACAAGCCCCCTGCAATTCCGCCGCCGTAAGGTGTACGAATAGTTAAATTACCCACATTAAACTCATTACCACTGCGGTAGCGAAATTTAGCTGATTCATTAACTATTTGGTCAAAGGCTGGAAATATATAATCTGCAAACTGAATTTCTGCCAGCGCTGGAGCGCCAAAAGCCGCTAAACCATTCGCAAAACCTAAAATACCTTGCTCTGTAAGCGGGGTATTAAATACACGGTGTTTACCGTACTTTTCTTGTAAGCCTGAAGTTGCTCTAAATACACCACCAAAGTAACCCACATCTTCGCCAAAAATACAGGCTTGTGGATGCTCTGCCATAGTAATGTCAAGTGCAGAGTTAATTGCGTGTAGCATGTTCATTTTAGCCATTACTTAATTCTCCCTGCTGTAACTGGGTAGGCATCTGGATGCAGTTTTATATGCGCTTTTAGTTGCTCATATTGGCGTTGCAATGATGGAATTGGGGTATCGTAAACATCTGATATTAATTCTTCTAAAGCTGGCTTTGCCACTACTTCGGCACGTTTTAGCGCAGCTAAAATTTCTTCACGAATTGATTCTTTAGCTTTTACATCGTCGGCTTCGTTTAGCCAGTCTTGCTTAATTAGCCATTTTCTAAACTTGTCGATTGGGCATATTTGATGATTAGCTTCTTCATCTTTAGAGCGATAACCACTTGGATCGTCTGAGGTCGAATGCGCACCTAAGCGATAAGCAATTGATTCAATTAAAATTGGCTCGCCTGTGCTCACTGCAATTTCACGGGCTTTTTTAGTTGCCGCATACACTGCAAGGGCATCTGTGCCATCAACACGAATTGTTTTAATACCGTAACCAACGCCACGAGAAGCAATGCCGTCACCTTTAAACTGCTCATCTGCAGGGGTCGAAATAGCATAACCATTATTACGGGCAAAAAATATTACCGGCGCTTGATGCACTGCGGCCATATTTACACCGGCATGAAAGTCCCCTTCAGACGCTGCGCCTTCACCAAAATAACAAATAGTGATGTTATCTATAGTGCTGGCAAGCTCACCTGTTTTAGCATCTATATGTTTAATTTTTTGACCATAAGCGTAGCCAGTCGCTTGTGGAATTTGTGTTCCTAATGGCGATGATATGGTCATATAGTTTAATGCTTTAGAACCATAATGAATCGGCATTTGGCGGCCTTTGCCTAAATCCAGTTCATTAGAAAACATTTGGTTCATAAACTGATCAAGCGTAAAACCACGATAGTGAAGAGCCGCTTGTTCACGGTACTGAGCCATAATCATATCATTTTGATCAAGCGCAGCTGCAGAGGCTGTTACTGCAGCTTCTTCACCTAAACATTGCATATAAAAGCTAATGCGGCCTTGGCGCTGAGCACCTTGCATGCGCTCATCTAACAAACGTATAAAGCGCATGGTTTCGTATAATTTAATTGCGGTATGTTTTGAAATGTCGGGTGCGGTTGCACCTGGATGAATCTCGCCGTCCTCAGTTAAAATACTAAGGGTTGGAATAGTTAACGCATTGCCATCGATAAACTCAAGCTTATGGTTAATATTCAGCGATACGTTATTTGGATTACTCATAACCTACCTTCTTTTGTTGTCGATAAAACAGTGCCCATTAAATTATTATTGTGGGTTGATTGCTGCGAATAAACTTTGCAACATCTGCACTGTCTTTAATTAAAGCTGCCGACACTTTACGTTAACGTAAAGTGATATTCAACAAATCTGTGACGAAACAAAACTAAATAGTGAGTATAAAAATGGCAAGTTAACTATACAGATATTTTACTATTTATTAATCATATAGTTAACTTATTACAACAAGTGGTCTGATCAGCTATTTTAAATAAAATTACTGTCTATCGCCATTGGCACAACGGTTAACAGCGCTCGCTGCCCAATAGCTACGTTTGCATTGGGGAAAATAATCGCTTCTCCTTGCACATCGGCGTAGTAAGGTGTATCGCCATCAGTAGCTAACAACTCACCCTTGGCAAAACCTGTGAAGTTTTCGGCCTGATCTGAAAATGGAAAACTAAATTCATTCTGCGTTCTATTTATGGTGCGGTGCACAGTAAACAACTCGAATTCATCTGCATTAAATTCTGGATATTCAACCTTATCTTGGCTAATTAATGCAGTGAGTGTTTGTTTGGTTTTTGCAAAGCGGCTCATGTCATTCTCACCAAAGGGCTTAACTTGGCCAAGCTCGACCGTAAACGAATCGGCACCATGCACAAATGATGAATAATAACTAAAGGTGGTTGCTGGGGATTTCATCATTAATACGGTATTTACCCCACAACTTAATAAAAACTGTAATTGCGACTTTTTCCACGGTTTACCATGTAAATAGGGATACACTGCAAACTTTTCGTTTTTAGAGCCACGAATTGCAGTATGTAAATCGTAATGGCAGCGGCTGCTACCTTGCTCGCCTCGGCTAAAAAAGTCACTTACGTACTGCTCTAATTTGGCTGCACGGGTACGTTCGTTATTCATTGGTACGCCGTCTACACTATGGTGGCCATTAAACAACCTGTTAAGGTTTTCTTCTACAAAACGCAAACCAATATTAATTGATTGCGGATTACCAAAAATAAATAAAGCGCGCTGCTTTAAGAGCAGCTCACCGGCGATTATTTGTTTAATTAATTCGTCGCATATTTCGATTGGTGCGGTTTCGTTTCCGTGCACTGCACTTGAGTACACTACGTCTTTGCTTGAAACAGTGGCCGGTTGAAACTCTATAACACCGGTATCATGAATAGTAACTACTGTGCCATTATTGAGGGTGAACTCCCCTGCGGCTAAGTGCCATTCGTTATTGCGGCTTAGCGTTAAAAAGTCGCCAGTTTGTTTTAATTCTTCGATGTAATCTGGAGTAGTGGCTGACATATGGATAAAAGCCCTTTGTAAAATTGAAATTATTATTATGCAATTAAAAACAAAAACGGCTGATTAAATCAGCCGTTTTTAAGTAATATAAGCGATATTAGCTAATAACTGAGTCTACTAGCTTTTTAGCTTCTTTTTCAAGTAGTGCTAAATGCGCTTCACCTTTAAACGACTCAAGGTAAATTTTGTATATATCTTCAGTACCCGATGGACGCGCTGCAAACCAACCACTTTCGGTAACTACTTTTAAACCACCAATTGGCGCATTATTACCTGGCGCATGGGTTAGCTTTTGTAAAATAGGTTCACCTGCGAGTGTATCGGCTTTAACGTCGTCGGCACTGAGGGCTTTTAAACGCGATTTTTGCGTGCTTGTAGCCGGTGCGTCTATACGTTTATAAAGCGGCGAGCCAAATTCTTGCTCTAACTCTTTATAAAGAGCAGACGGTGTTTTACCGGTAACAGCAAGTATTTCGGCCGCTAATAAGCCCATAATAAAGCCATCTTTGTCGGTACACCAAACACTGCCATCAAAACGTAAAAATGCGGCGCCAGCACTTTCTTCGCCGCCAAAGGCTAACTTGCCTTTATTTAACCCTTCAACAAACCATTTAAAGCCAACCGGTACTTCTTTTACTTTACGGCCATTACGCTCAGTAACTTTGTCGATCATGGAGCTGGAAACTAACGTTTTGCCAATTTGCACATTTGCGTTCCAGTCTCGATTTTTAAGCAAATAATCAATCGCAACCGCTAAAAAGTGATTAGGGTTCATTAAACCATCTGGCGTTACTATGCCATGGCGGTCGTAATCTGGATCGTTACCAATGGCAATATCAAAATCATCTTTAAGCGCAATAAGGTTGGCCATTGAATAAGGTGACGAGCAATCCATACGAATTTTGCCATCTTTATCAAGTGGCATAAATGCAAAACGAGGATCAACAACATCATTTACAACGCTAATGTCTAAATTATATTTTTTAGCGATAACCGGCCAAAAATTAATGCCTGAGCCGCCCAGCGGATCAACGCCAATTTTAATACCCGCTTCGCTAATCGCTTTTAAATTAACAATATTTTCTAGATCATTAATATACGGGGTCATTAAATCTTGGTATTTAATAAACCCTGAGCGCGAGGCTTTAGCAAACGGAAATAATTCCACTTCAACTAAGTCCTCTAGTAATAACTGATTAGCTCTGTCTTCTATCCATTTAGTCACGTCGGTATCGGCAGGCCCGCCATCGGGTGGGTTGTATTTAAACCCGCCATCCTCTGGTGGGTTATGCGAAGGCGTAACTACAATACCGTCGGCTAATTCATTTGGGTGCAGCTTGTTGTAACTTACAATAGCGTGGCTAATTACCGGTGTTGGAGTAAAGTCACCATCGTCTTGGGTGATCACTTGCACTTCGTTGGCTACTAATACTTCTATTGCCGAATTAAAGGCCGCTTCACTTAAAGCGTGGGTGTCTTTTCCTAAAAATAACGGGCCAAAAATATCGTTTTGTTTTCTGTAGTCACAAATAGCTTGAGTAATAGAGAGTATGTGCGACTCGTTAAATTTAACATCGTAGGAGCAACCACGATGCCCTGATGTACCAAATGCAACACAATGCTCTGGATTCTGCTCAAGGTCTGGCTCATTTAAATAATACGCAGAGACTAATTTAGGTACATTTATTAATACCGATTGTGGAGCTGGTTTGCCCGCACCTGGATGAATAGCCATAGTATTTCCTTACAGGTAGTCGCGAATTTTTTCAGCTTGTTCTGTGCTATAACCTAAACACAAAGCAACTTCATGAAGCATCATTTTTTTACGTGTAGTGTTAGAGTTTGTCATTACCCAGTACTCACTGTCGGTGATGTTTTTAGGGTTCATACTGCTACCACTATTAACTAAGTCTTCTTTGCTAGTAGCAAAGTAAACGCGATCACGGCCTTTGATATCTAATACGGCGCGAAAGTCAGTTTTATGGGTACGGTAAAATGCACTTAAAATAAATAAAAACCGACCCACAACGCCTTTCTGCATTGCCAACTCTTCTTTATTTAATACATTAAATACATTCGCATTTTTTTGCTGCACAGACTTCTCAGCTACTGCACTTGGCTTAGCAGCAAGCGCAGGTGTTTGCTCTGCTACAGGGGGAATTTTAGGCAAGGTAGTTGTTGTTTGATTATTTTGATTAAGCTCTACGTTTGCGGTCTGAATTTTTTCGCCGCTCAGATTTAATAAACGACGTAAAATAGTGGATGCGCTCTCACCAATACTTTGCGTATTGCTGGCAATATACTGATATAACTCGTCGTCTATGTCGATTTGTTTCATGTTCTTCCTGTCATTACGGCCACATTTTTCTTTCCGTGTGATTATACCCAAACCAGTTAGAAATGCGAGTTACAACAAACCCCGCTGTAAACATATATTTTAAATTACTTATGTGCGCTATTTAAATTACTATTTAGCACGATTAAATAGCTAAATATTGTTGATAAAACAGGCTACAGCCCAATATTATATTTTGTGACTGTATTTTTTGCTTTTTAAGCAAATGCTCGTCACACTATGGCGAATTTTACACTGAGGCTAATATGCAGTTAAATTATAAGCAACAAGGGCAAGGCCCACATGTTATTTTAATTCATGGGCTTTTTGGATCATTAGAGAACTTAAACGTGATCGCAAAACCCCTTAGTGAATTTTATACCGTAACCAATGTCGATTTACGTAACCATGGCAAATCGCCCCATAGCGATACAATGACTTATGCGGCAATGGCCCAAGATATTATTGAATTATTAACGCATTTGAACATAGATAAAGCGCACATTATAGGCCACTCTATGGGCGGAAAAGTAGCAATGGAATTGGCATTAACCCATCCAGAGCACGTTAATAAATTAATTGTGCTTGATATAGCACCTGTTAGTTACCCTGCTCGTCACACTAAAATTATTCAAGCGCTTAAAGCGGTTGCAAACGAATCTATTACAGATAGAAAGCATGCCGATGCAATTATGCAGCCTTTTATAGACGAGATGGGTGTGCGTCAGTTTTTATTAAAAAGCTTAGCTAAAAACGATGAAGGCAATTTTGCATGGCGGTTTAATTTATTGAGTCTTGATAAAAATTATTCGATAATTACCGACAATGTTAATGAAAACAATTCTTGTTTGTGCGACACTCTATTTATTAAAGGTAATGATTCTGACTATATATTAGCTGAGCATAGAGCGGCTATTAATGCGCGCTTTAGTAATGCCCGTGCCAAAATAATTCACGGTGCTGGCCACTGGTTGCATGCGCAAAAGCCATTAGCAGTGAATAAAGCAATAAATGACTTTTTAACTGCGATTTAAACTCATTTTAATCGCCTGTTTTTGATTTTGCGTACTAAAAAGTCGTATATTTATATGCTATAGTATGCGCCGTTTAATTTAAAGGTTACACGTTGATGGTCAGTCAGTTAATTAACGAATTTGATACCTTAGGGTTGTATTTTGGCTTAGCCGGTATTTTTATATTTATCGGTATGGCAATTAAAGACGTACTAAAAAGCGGCAATGTACCCAAGTTTGGTCGTTACATTGTTTGGGCTGTACTCTTTTTAGGGTGTTCTGGCTTTATTGCTAAAGGACTTATTCAAGTATTTTGGCAAGGCGCAGGTGTAGGTTAAGCATGGCCAAGTCAGAAACAGATAGAACAACGCTCGATTTATTTGAATACGAAAAACGCCCAGGCAGACCTAAAACCAATCCCCTTCCACGGGATATGCAGTTAAAGGTTAATAAACGTAATCAAATAAAAAGAGATAAAGCACGTGGTTTAAAGCGTGTTGAATTTAAAGTTTCTTCACAGTTATATCAGGCACTTAGTGATATGGCAGATGCACAAAATATTAGCCGCAGTGTGTTGATTGAAACAATTTTACAAGAAAGATTGGCTATTGATAGATAAAAGGTTTAATCCATGGCAAGTGTAGGCATTTTTTTCGGAAGTGACACAGGTAATACAGAACACGTAGCAAAAATGATCCAAAAAGAATTGGGTAAAAAGCTCGTAGCTGTACATGATATTGCAAAAAGCTCTAAAGAAGAGATTGCGGAATTTGATTTAATCTTATTTGGTATTCCTACTTGGTATTATGGCGAAGCGCAATGTGATTGGGATGATTTTTTTCCTGAGCTTGAAGAAGTAGACTTTGAAGGTAAGCTGGTTGCTATTTTTGGTTGTGGTGACCAAGAAGACTACGCAGAGTACTTTTTAGATGCAATGGGCATGATTAACGATATAGTTACTGAACGTGGTGCTATTGTGGTTGGTCATTGGCCAAGTGAAAGTTATAACTTTGAAGCATCTAAAGGTATTGCTGATGACAAACATTTTGTTGGTTTAGGTATCGATGAAGACCGTCAACCAGAACTTACTGAGCAGCGTGTTAAAGCCTGGTCTGCCCAAGTTTATGAAGAAATGTGTTTAAGCGAACTTGCTGATTAACTTTATTTTTTCTTGGTTTTTGCTTAAATTAGTAGCAATATATTAGTAAATGCGTTTTTATCGGTATTTATTAGCTTTGACCTTTGCACTTAGTAGCTAGGCACGTTACCCTTACCGGTTGATGTGTCGTGTACATCTATTCGTGTACATCCTTGCAAGGTGTCTAGTATAACCAAACAAAATTGAGACAGATTTAATGACTGATCATAATTTGGAATTAAAAAAAGCCGGTTTAAAGGTTACTTTACCGCGAATTAAGATTTTAGAGATTTTACAATCACCTGATAACCAGCATATTAGTGCTGAGGATGTTTATAGAATTCTTCTAGATTTGGGTGAAGAAATCGGTCTTGCAACTGTATATCGCGTACTTAATCAATTTGATGACGCTGGTATTGTTACTCGCCATCACTTTGAAGGTGGTAAATCAGTATTTGAACTTGCAACCAGCACTCACCATGACCACTTAGTATGTCTAAAATGTGGTAAAGTGGTTGAGTTTGAAGATGATGTTATTGAACGTCGCCAACTTGAAGTTGCTGAAAGAAATGGTATTAAATTAACCAATCATTCTTTATATTTGTATGGTGAATGCGAAGACAAAGAAGCGTGCAAAAATTTTGCTAATAATATAAGTTAAGCTTGTATTATAAACAAAAAAAACCTGCTTAATGCAGGTTTTTTTGTCAGTAAAATTCCCAGTACTCATTACTAACACTTCCTAGGTAATAATGAGTACAGAGGCGTTAACCTTTACTGGGTTTTTGACCATGAGTCACGCAGACCCACTGTTTGATTAAATACTATGTTTTTCGCTTTTGAATCTCGCGAAAAATAGCCAGTACGTTCAAACTGAAAACCTTGCTCGGCTGCTGAATTAGCCAACGATGGCTCTAACTTAGCATTCGTTAAAATAACTAATGAGTCAGGGTTTAAGGTGCTTTCAAACTCATCGGCTGCTGCTGGGTTTGGTACGCTAAATAAACGGTCATACAAACGTACTTCTGCTGTAATCGCTTCACTTGCCGATACCCAATGAATAACCCCTTTAACTTTACGACCATCACTTGGGTTTTTACCTAGCGTTTCTGGATCATAAGTACAGTAAATAGTGGTAATTTCACCGTTTTCGTCTTTTTCAACACGCTGTGCTTTAATAACATAAGCACCACGTAAGCGTACTTCTTTATCAAGTACTAAACGTTTGAACTTGTTATTAGCTTCTTCTTTAAAGTCTTCACGTTCAATATAAATTTCACGTGTAAATGGCACATCACGACGACCCATTTCTTCTTTATTTGGGTGATTAGCCACAGATAAGGTTTCTACTTTATCTGCATCGTAGTTTTCAATAACGATTTTAACGGGATCAAGTACCGCCATTGCACGTGGTGCATTTTCGTTAAGATCTTCACGAATACAGGCTTCAAGCATGCCCATTTCAACCATGTTTTCTTGTTTGGTTACACCAATACGTAAGCAGAACTCACGAATGGAGGCTGGGGTATAACCACGACGACGTAAGCCTGCAATCGTAGGCATACGTGGATCATCCCACCCTTCTACATGATTATTCACTACTAAGTCGCTGAGCTTACGCTTAGACATAATAGTGTACTCTAGGTTTAAGCGTGAAAACTCAATTTGTTGTGGATGACACTCTAAACTGATGTTATCAAGTACCCAGTCATATAAACGACGGTTATCTTGAAACTCCAGTGTACACAATGAATGAGTAATACCTTCTAGCGCATCAGAAATACAGTGAGTAAAGTCGTACATTGGGTAAATGCACCACTTATCTGCAGTTTGATGATGATGAGCAAAGCGTACACGATAAATAATAGGATCGCGAAGCACCATAAATGAGCTTGCCATATCAATTTTAGCGCGCAGTACACACTCGCCTTCTTTAAACTCGCCATTACGCATTTTTTCAAATAACGCGAGATTCTCATCACTTGCTGTATCGCGGTATGGGCTGTTTTTACCCGGCTCTTTTAATGTGCCACGGTATTCACGGGCTTGATCTGCCGTTAAAAAGCACACATACGCTAAGCCTTTATTTATTAGCTCAACTGCATAATCGTATAATATATCGAAGTAATTAGACGAGTATTTAATTTCGCCATCCCAATTAAAGCCTAACCACTGCACGTCTTCTTTAATAGAATTAACGTAGTTAATATCTTCTTTTTCTGGGTTTGTATCGTCAAAGCGTAAGTTACATAAACCGTTATAGTCTTTTGCGATGCCAAAATTTAAACAAATTGATTTTGCATGGCCAATGTGTAAAAAACCATTTGGTTCGGGTGGAAAACGAGTATGCGTAGACGCATGCTTTCCACTTGCTAAATCTTGGTCAATGCGGGTTCTAATAAAATTACTTGGGCGATTCTCGATTTCCGCCATAGGAGTATGATCCTCAAAATAGTGCGTGATAACAAAACTAATGCATTATTACAAAAACATACACTAACATACAGCAATAGATTAAGGTTTATTTTAGATCTTGGTTAACTTTAATTCAGTAACGAGTCAGTTAATGAATAAACTTTGTTTTAGCGCAATAATAACGTCATCAAAGGCCATTATAGTAAGCAAATAACCTGACTTAAAGGAACCATGATGGCTATACAAAATCAACACCGTGTTTATATTCCAACCAATGCCCGTACCAATCACTACCTTTTAGCTGAAATAACCCCTACCACTGATTTTTATAAAAGCTTTAGTAATATTAACTGTTGTTATGAGCGTATAGCACGTGAGCTTTTTTCTTGCTGTGATGAGCTTGGCTTACACAATGTGCATTTATTAGCGAACGACAAACTACCTGTAGTACGCTTTAACGATGAGTCGTATCAGCTTGAAACGAATAAACAAATGTTGTTTTTTTATAACCCTCGCTACCACGAAGCACATAAAGCGTACTACACTGAAAATATAGCCAGTAAAAAAATCAGGCTGTTATTTTTAGCAACCGGTGACGATCTGCGTGCAAATTCAGCACTGTTTCATAGCAAAGTACAAAAGGTATTAAATAATTTACAACAGCAGTTATTTTTAGAACAACCACTGTTTAAACTGCGCGATCATCAACATTTAACCTATGACTTATTTGCTAAAGATAAAGGCAATAAACAAACCTACGGTTATAAACTGCGTAGCCTCTACCCTCGCTACCAGTCAAGGCAGTGTAATATTCCCAGTGATCATGCCCAAATGAGCTATGCAACCTTCGCTATTCCAGTGTCACGAGCAATCAAAACGCAATTTCAAACACAAATAAATAATCGTGATTTTAAGCAATTTTATACATACTTTACCGATTTATTTACCCAAATTTGTAATACCAATAAGTTAACCCACGGGGCTATGGTTGCTAATGGCGCTATACCTATTATTCGTAATAGCAGCATTGATAAAAATGACGGTAATCAAGAATTACAAAAGTTAAGCTTTGACATAGAGACTGATCAAGTGCAAATTAAAGCGCTATTTAATGAAGATAAATTAGTAGAAACACTGCATTTTGTAGTGGTAGCTGCGCAGCATAATAATAATGAAATGGGCTATGGGCGGTTTATGAATCAAGTAGAGAAAACGATTCATACTTTGTGCGATGAGTTAGCTATAAATAAACAACGCCAAGATTTATCAGTGCGGTTTTATCAGCATATAAGCTACCTATACTAAGTGTAAAAGTAAAAGTGCAGATAACAAAAAGGCTCGCATTAGCGAGCCTTTTTAGAGTAAAAAAGCGATTACCAGCCTGTTTTCTCTTTAAGTGCTTTACCGATATCAGCAAGTGAACGTACAGTTTTTACGCCCGCAGCTTCTAGTGCAGCAAATTTCTCATCAGCAGTACCTTTACCACCGGCAATGATTGCGCCAGCGTGACCCATACGCTTACCTTCTGGTGCAGTAACACCAGCAATGTAAGATACTACAGGTTTAGTAACGTGTGCTTTGATGTACTCTGCAGCTTCTTCTTCTGCAGTACCACCAATTTCACCGATCATTACGATCGCTTCAGTTTGTGGATCTTTTTCGAACATTTCTAAAACGTCGATAAAGTTAGTACCTGGAATTGGGTCGCCACCAATACCAACACATGTAGACTGACCAAAACCAGCATCAGTAGTTTGCTTAACTGCTTCGTACGTTAATGTACCAGAGCGAGAAACAATACCTACTTTACCAGGTTTGTGGATATGACCAGGCATGATACCAATCTTAGTTTCACCAGGAGTAATAACACCTGGGCAGTTAGGACCGATCATACGTGTACCTGTTTGATCTAGTTTGATTTTAACATCAACCATATCAAGTGTAGGAATACCTTCAGTAATACAAACAATCAGCTCGATGCCTGCATCGATTGCTTCTAAGATTGCATCTTTACAAAAAGGTGCTGGTACATAGATAACAGACGCAGTTGCGCCAGTTTCTTGTACTGCTTCACGCACTGTATTGAATACAGGAAGACCAAGGTGCGTTTGACCGCCTTTACCTGGGCTTACGCCACCAACCATTTGTGTACCGTACTCAAGCGCTTGCTCTGAGTGGAAAGTACCTTGGCCACCGGTGAAACCTTGACAGATAACTTTTGTATCTTTATTGATTAATACAGACATTATTTGCCCTCCGCAGCAGCAACTACTTTTTCAGCTGCGTCTGTTAGTGATTCAGCAGCGATGATGTCTAGACCAGAGTTTTTAAGAACTTCACGGCCTAGTTCAGCGTTAGTACCTTCTAAACGTACAACTACTGGTACGTTTACGCCTACTTCTTTAACTGCGCCAATGATGCCTTCAGCAATCATGTCACAACGTACAATACCGCCAAAGATGTTAACTAAAACAGCTTTAACATTATCATCAGAAAGAATGATTTTGAATGCTTCAGAAACACGTTCTTTAGTCGCGCCGCCGCCAACATCTAGGAAGTTAGCCGGTTTGCCACCGTGTAGATTTACGATGTCCATAGTACCCATTGCTAGGCCTGCACCGTTAACCATACAACCAACGTTGCCATCTAGCGCTACGTAGTTAAGCTCAAAGCTTGCTGCATGTGCTTCACGTGAATCTTCTTGTGAAGGATCGTGGAATTCACGGATTTTAGGTTGACGGTAAAGTGCATTACCATCGATACCGATTTTGCCGTCAAGACAGTGAAGGTTACCTTCGTCTGTGATCACAAGCGGGTTGATTTCAAGTAATGCGAAATCAAAATCAGTGAACATTTTACCAAGACCCATAAAGATCTTAACAAACTGTTTCATTTGTACTGGGTTAAGACCCAATTTGAAACCTAGTTCACGTGCTTGATAAGCTTGAGGACCTACTAATGGGTCGATCTCAGCTTTGTGGATAAGCTCAGGTGTTTCTTCAGCAACAGTTTCAATTTCAACGCCGCCTTCAGTAGACGCCATGAAAACAACTTTGCGAGATGCACGGTCAACAACTGCACCTAGGTACAATTCGTTGGCGATGTCAGTACAGCTTTCTACTAAAATTTTAGCAACTGGCTGGCCTTTCTCGTCTGTTTGGTAAGTAACTAGGTTTTTACCTAACCAGTTAGCTGCAAACGCTTTAACTTCGTCGATAGTTTTTACTAGCTTTACACCGCCAGCTTTACCACGTCCACCTGCGTGAACCTGAGTTTTAACAACCCACATATCGCCGCCAATTTTTTCAGCAGCAGCTGCAGCTTCTTCAGGTGTATCGCAAGCGTAACCTGTAGAAACTGGTAAACCATATTCGGCAAAAAGTTGTTTTGCCTGATACTCATGCAAATTCATGATGCTTTATCCAAATTTTTATACTAAAAGAGCCGAATATTTTTTCAAATAAACAACTATCCCAAATTGCGACCATAGTATAGATCCCAAGGCTTAACATGAAAACCCCAGTATGACCAAAGGCGCAAAAAAAAAGCTGTGAATGTTCATTCACAGCTTACATTTCATACAACTAAATTAAACATCCAGTAATAAGCGTGTTGGATCTTCAAGTAACTCTTTAATTGTTACTAAGAAGCCAACAGATTCTTTGCCATCAATGATGCGGTGGTCATAAGAAAGTGCTAAATACATCATAGGAAGTATTTCTACTTTACCGTTTACAGCCATTGGACGATCTTGGATTTTATGCATACCCAAAATTGAAGACTGCGGTAAATTAATGATAGGAGTAGATAGTAAAGAACCAAATACACCGCCATTTGTAATAGTGAAGTTACCACCCGTCATATCATCAAGTGTTAGCTTACCATCACGACCTTTTAGTGCTAGCTCACGAATACCTTTTTCGATTTCTGCAACTGATAACTTGTCACAATCTTTAAGTACTGGCGTTACTAGACCACGAGGTGTAGATACAGCGATGCTGATGTCGAAGTAGTTGTGATAAACAATATCGTCACCATCAATTGATGCATTTACATCTGGGAAGCGCTTAAGTGCTTCAGTAACCGCTTTCACGTAGAAAGACATGAAACCTAAACGAATACCGTGGCGCTTTTCAAACACTTCTTGATACTGCTTACGAAGGCTCATGATAGGTTCCATGTTCACTTCGTTGAATGTTGTTAACATTGCAGTTGAGTTTTTCGCTTCAAGTAAGCGCTTAGCAATTGTTTTACGTAAACGCGTCATAGGAACACGTTTTTGTGTACGATCGCCCATTGCTGCTGCAGGTGCCGCCGCTGGTGCTGCTTTTGCCGCTGGTGCAGGTGCTTTTAAGAAAGTATCTACGTCTTCTTTAGTTACACGACCGTTTTTACCCGTGCCTTTAATTTTTGCAGCGTCTAGGCCTTTTTCAGCAATTAAACGACGTACTGAAGGTGTTAACACATCAGAGCTGTCGTTTGACTCACTTGCTGCTGGTGCAGCTGCGTCTGCTTTTTTAGCTGGTGCTGCTGGAGCGCCGCCCGCTTTAACCGAGCCAATTACTTGCTCGCCTAATACAGTGTCGCCTTCGCCGTGGATTATTTCACCCATGATACCGTCTTCTTGAGCAACAACCTCAAGTACCACTTTATCAGTTTCAATATCTACTAAGTTTTGATCGCGAGTTACTGCGTCGCCTGCTTGTACATGCCATGTAGCAATTGTTGCGTCTGCAACTGATTCTGGAAGTACAGGAACTTTAATATCCACTTCTTTACCTTCTGATGCTGGTGCTGATTGCGCCGCTGGCGCGTCTTCTGATTTAGTTGCTGCAGATTCTTCAGTTGAAGAGTCTTCTTTTGGTGCATCTTCACTTGCTGGTGCTGCATCAGCATCGCCAAGTAAACCGATAACTTGATCGCCAAGTACCGTAGCGCCTTCTTCTTGTGTAATTTCAGTAATCACACCGTCATGTTGCGCAACAACTTCTAAAACCACTTTATCTGTTTCAATGTCTACTAAGTTTTGGTCGCGAGTTACTTTGTCGCCAACACTTACATGCCATGTAGCAACGGTAGCATCTGCAACCGACTCAGGAAGAACAGGAACTTTAATTTCTGTGCTCATTGCTTATCCTTTATTTTCGATAGTAAGCGCGTCGGCAACGAGCGCTTGTTGTTCTTTAGTATGTACTGACATATAACCACATGCTGGTGATGCTGAAGCCTTACGACCCGCATACGTTAGTTTAGCGTTTTGTGGAATAGCATCTTTGAAGTGATGTTGCGAGCAATACCATGCACCTTGGTTTTGCGGCTCTTCTTGACACCATACAAAATCAGTTACGTGCTGGTAACGCTCTATAATAGTTTTCATTTCGTCGTGTGGGAACGGGTAAAGCTGCTCTACACGTACGATTGCAATATTATCTTGTTCAAGCTTGCGGCGCTCTTGTAATAGTTCATAGTAAACTTTACCACTACAAAAAATAACGCGTTCTACTTTCTCAGGGTTAATATCATCAATTTCGTCAATCACATTATGAAAAACACCTGCAGAGAGTTCTTCTAGCGAAGACACTGCTAACGGATGGCGTAGTAATGACTTAGGCGTCATAACAATCAGTGGACGACGCAATGGTCTAACTGATTGACGACGAAGCATTGCATATACTTGCGCTGGCGTTGAAGGTACACATACTTGCATATTGTGATCAGCACAAAGTTGTAAAAAGCGCTCTAAGCGTGCAGAGCTGTGCTCTGGACCTTGGCCTTCGTAACCATGTGGTAATAAAATAGTAAGGCCGCATAAACGCCCCCACTTTTGCTCACCCGAGCTTAAAAACTGATCAAATACAACTTGTGCGCCGTTTGCAAAGTCACCAAACTGTGCTTCCCAAATAATTAATGACGTTGGCTCTGCGGTTGCGTAACCATATTCAAAAGCAACAACCGCTTCTTCAGAAAGAACTGAATCGAATACTTGGAAAGTACCTTGATCTTTACCAACATGCTCAAGTGGAGTGTAAGTCGCACCATCGGCTTGACTATGTACTACCGCATGGCGATGGAAGAAAGTACCACGACCAGAATCTTGTCCAGTAAAACGAATATCTGTGCCTTCTGCTGCAATAGTTGCATAAGCGAGTGTTTCTGCCATGCCCCAATCAAGCGGCTTTTCGCCAGATGCCATTAGCTTACGATCGTCGTAAATTTTCTTCACGCGCGATTGCGCTTTATGACTCTCTGGGTAGCTAGACACTATGTTGCCAAGTTCTTTTAGTTTTTCAACCGAGACACTTGCATCGTAATCAACACTCCATTCATGGCCAACATACTTTGCCCAATCTGATGAATGTGATGTTTCTGGCTGTATTTCATCAACCACACAATTACCTTCGTCTAAACCATTACGGTAATCATCAACAAGTGCTTTAACCTCATCTTCAGTGAATGAGCCTTCGGCAATTAATTGATCAGCGTAAATTAAACGTGGAACTGGATGCTTTTTAATTTTTTGATACATAACAGGCTGAGTAGCATTAGGCTCATCAGCTTCGTTATGACCATGGCGACGGTAACAAACAAGGTCAATTACAACGTCACGCTTAAATTGGTTTCTGAAATCAAGTGCCAGTTGAGTAACAAATGCCACTGCTTCTGGATCGTCAGAATTAACATGAAATATTGGCGACTGCACCATTTTAGCAATGTCAGTACAGTATGGAGTAGAGCGTACATCGTCTTGTTTAGACGTTGTAAAACCAACTTGGTTATTTACTACTATACGAATACTACCGCCACAGCTAAAGGCGTTTGTTTGTGACATGTTAAATGTTTCTTGTACAACACCTTGACCAGCAATTGCTGAGTCGCCATGAATAGTAATTGGCAGTGCTTTAATACCTGAGCTGTCACCTAAGCGGTCTAAACGAGCACGTACTGAGCCCATAACCACTGGATTTACAATTTCAAGATGCGATGGGTTAAACGCAAGTGCCATGTGCACATTGCCACCTTTAGTAGCAAAGTCAGATGAGTAACCCATGTGGTATTTAACATCACCCGAGCTTAACGTGTCTTTGTGTTTACCGGCAAACTCATCAAATAACTCTGATGGATTTTTACCAAGTACGTTCACAAGAACGTTTAAACGGCCGCGGTGAGCCATACCAATAACAGCTTCTTTTTGGCCACTTTCACCAGCGCGGTGAATCAGCTCTTTAAGCATAGGTACTAACGCATCGCCACCTTCAAGTGAGAAGCGCTTAGCACCTGGGAACTTAGCCCCTAAATATTTTTCAAGACCATCGGCTGCGGTTAATCCTTTAAGGATACGTAGCTTTTCGTCTTTATTGAATTTTGGCCTAGACTGAACAGACTCTAAACGCTGTTGTAACCAACGTTTTTCTTCTGTTGATGTGATGTGCATATACTCGGCGCCAATAGAACCACAATATGTGGTTTTTAGTGCTTGGTATAACTCACCTAGAGGCATAGTATCGCGCCCTACAGCAAACGATCCTACATTAAATTCGCGGTCAAAGTCAGCATTGGATAGGTCGTGGTAATCTAGCTCTAAATCTCGTACGCGCTCTCGCTGCCAAATACCTAACGGATCTAAGTTAGCATTTTGGTGTCCACGAAAACGGAAAGCATTAATAAGTTGCAATACTTTAACCTGTTTAAGGTCACCGCCACTGCCCTCTGCTACCACTACTTCTCTATGCTTGTTTTTAGCAAGCGCCGCAAACTGTGCTCGAACTTCTGAATGTTTTACTTCAACATCCACACCATCAACTTTAGGTAATTGTTCAAACACTTCTCGCCATTCTTCTGGCACCGAAGTCGCATCGTCTAAATACGCTTCATAAAGCTCTTCAATATAAGCAACGTTACCGCCGTTTAAATGTGAAGATTCTAGCCATGCCTTCATCACACCTTCGTGCATTTATAAGCCCTTTTCTTTAGCGCAGAAATTAATAGTTATGATAACAGGATGACTAATTAGTATTAGCCATCCTACATTTACTAAGTAATTAAACCGCTCGGTTTAATAACATAGATTTTATTTGTCCAATTGCTTTAGTCGGATTAAGACCTTTAGGACAAACGCTAACACAGTTCATTATACTGTGGCAACGGAACACACTGAAAGCATCGTCTAAGTCAGCTAAACGCTCTTCTGTTGCTGTATCTCGGCTATCAGCCAAGAAACGGTAAGCATGAAGAAGGCCTGCTGGACCAATGAACTTGTCTGGATTCCACCAGAACGAAGGACACGATGTTGAACAACATGCACATAAAATACACTCATAAAGCCCATCTAACTTATCACGTTCTTCGATTGTTTGAAGACGCTCGCCAGCTGCTGGCGTGTCATTAATTAGATACGGTTTAACTTTTTCGTATTGAGTGTAGAACTGACTCATGTCAATAACAAGGTCACGAACCACAGGTAAGCCTGGTAATGGACGCACTACTATTTTACCTTTGCCACCTTTTTGCAGCGTAGATAAAGGAGTGATACATGCCAAACCATTTTTACCATTCATGTTAACACCATCAGATCCACACACGCCTTCACGGCATGAACGACGGAAAGATAATGTTGGATCTTGTTCTTTTAAAAGAATAAGTGCATCCAAAACCATCATGTCGTGACCTTCCTCTGTTTGCAAGGTGTATTCTTGCATACGAGGTGCGTTGTCAACATCGGGATTATAACGATAAACTGAAAATTGTACTTGTGCCATCGTCTATCTCCTAGTACACACGTGCTTTAGGTGGGAAAGCTTCACGCGACTTAGGCGCGTAGTTTACGTCACGCTTGCTCATTTCATCCGTTAACGGATTAAATACTGAGTGACATAACCAGTTTTCGTCATCACGATCTGGGAAGTCAAAGCGAGAGTGTGCACCACGGCTTTCGGTACGGAAGTTTGCAGCTACTGCAGTTGAGTAAGCTGTTTCCATTAAGTTATCTAGTTCAAGACATTCAATACGCTGCGTGTTGAAGTCTGATGATTTATCATCAAGACGTGCATGTTGCAGACGTTCACGAATTTCTTTAAGTTCTTGCAGACCAGCAGCCATTGAGTCACCTTCACGAAATACCGAGAAGTTAAGTTGCATACATTGCTGTAAGTCTTTTTTGATTTGAACTGGATCTTCACCTTGGCCAGCCGTTGAATTTTCCCAACGATTGTAACGTGCAAGTGATGTTTCTAAATCAGACTCTGATGCCGCTTTAGAAATTTCAACATCATTTAGGTATTTACCTAAGAAGTTACCGGCCGCACGACCAAATACCACTAAATCAAGTAATGAGTTACCACCTAAGCGGTTAGCACCGTGTACTGATACACAGGCAATCTCACCTACCGCAAACAAACCTTCAACGATTGTTTCTTTGCCGTTTGCGTCGATTTGTAGCGCTTGACCATTTACGTTGGTTGGCACGCCACCCATCATGTAATGACATGTAGGAATTACTGGAATTGGTTCTTTTGCAGGGTCAACGTGAGCAAATGTTTTAGCAAGGTCACATACACCAGGAAGACGCAGATTTAGTGTTTCTGCACCTAAGTGATCTAGTTTTAGCTTAAGGTGAGGACCCCAAGGACCATCACAACCACGACCTTCACGGATCTCAGTCATCATTGAACGTGCAACCACATCGCGAGACGCTAAGTCTTTTGCGTTTGGTGCATAACGTTCCATGAAGCGCTCGCCATCTTTATTTAAAAGATAACCACCTTCGCCACGACAACCTTCAGTTACTAGCGTACCCGCGCCAGCAATACCCGTTGGGTGGAACTGCCACATTTCCATATCTTGCATAGAAATACCAGCACGTGTTGCCATACCAACGCCATCGCCGGTGTTGATGTGCGCATTAGTAGTTGATGCAAAAATACGACCCGCACCACCTGTTGCTAATACTACTGCTTTAGATTTGAAATAAGTAATTTCACCTGTTTCAATTTCAATTGCAGTACAACCTACTACATCACCATTATCGTTTTTAACTAAATCAAGTGCATACCATTCTGAGAATACATTTGTTTTGTTTTTAACATTTTGTTGATAAAGAAGGTGTAATAGTGCGTGACCAGTACGATCGGCAGCTGCCGCAGTACGTGCAGCTTGTTCACCACCAAAGTTTTTCGATTGACCACCGAAAGGACGTTGGTAAACACGGCCATTTTCAAAGCGAGAAAATGGGAGACCCATGTTTTCTAATTCAGTAATAGCTTCTGGGCCTGTTTGACACATATATTCAATAGCGTCTTGGTCACCGATAAAATCGGAGCCCTTAACGGTATCGTACATGTGCCATTCCCAGTTATCTTCGTGCGAGTTACCAAGCGCTACTGTAATACCACCCTGTGCTGATACAGTGTGTGAGCGAGTTGGAAATACTTTAGAGATTAAAGCACACGTTTTGCCAGACTCAGTAATAGCTAAAGCAGCGCGCATACCTGCACCACCGGCACCGATTACTACGGCGTCAAATTCACGAACAGAATATTTCACTTATACACCCCATAATACGATTAGACCAATAGCTACGTAAGCAAAGGCCATTAGGTTTAGTACAAAGCCTAAAACAGCACGAAGCTTAGCGCACTTAACATAGTCTGTTAGAACTTGCCAAAGGCCAATGCGGGTATGAACCATAATGCAAACCAGGGCAATTAAAGTAAACCCTTTCATTGCTAGGTTAGAGAAGAGGCCTGTCCAGGCTTCGAAAGTGACTTCTGGCGTTGCTAAAAAATAGCCGATAATAAAAATCGCATACGCGCTTATTATTAATGCCGTGGTACGTAAAGATACGAAATCTTGTACACCATCACGTTTAAGAGTTGCTTGATTTAAAACCATATCCACACCCCTGCCAATACGGCAAACACAACGCCAAGAGCCATTGCAATTTTAGCGCTGAGGTTACCTGATTCAAGTTCTTCCCAATGTCCCATATCCATAATCATATGGCGAATACCACCAATAAGGTGATAACCCAATACAGACACGGTGCCCCAAGCAATAAATTTGGCAATGAATCCGTTAAACAGACCCTTGACGAATTCAAAACCTTCAGCAGAAGAAAGAGACTCTGACCAAGCCCAAATGACAAACGTTAAAGCAAAAAATAATGCAACACCGGTGACGCGGTGGAAAATTGACGCTTTAGCCGTTGCCGGCATAGATATAGTTGTTAGATCTAGATTTACAGGTCTTTGCTTT
The DNA here is from genome assembly GCF_040308705.1 of Pseudoalteromonas sp. 19-MNA-CIBAN-0066. NCBI lineage: Bacteria > Pseudomonadati > Pseudomonadota > Gammaproteobacteria > Alteromonadales > Pseudoalteromonadaceae > Pseudoalteromonas > Pseudoalteromonas sp. 19-MNA-CIBAN-0066. Next base: position 40,500 of record NZ_JBEONZ010000012.1, on the reverse strand, counting down.
TTCACAGTTACTTGCCCATCTTGCCCACAGTGGGGCTCATCTACTTGTTTTTCTAAAACCCACCAAATATTTCTGATGGAACTATCAAAATAAACGTCTCTTTACAAATAAAGTTCACTATAATGCAAAAATTATAATGTAAAAATATGTTTACCTAAATACAATACGGTTAAAAACCTTCGACAGTATATATAGCCGCAGGCCTTTTTACAATTCTTGTTTAGTTAGAGCCATTTGCAAATTAGCCAATGGTATAATATTCAAACCATACCGAATATTTATTATACGTATACGCATAATGCTTATAAAAATTGACTTTATACCCCTCTTTCACGTTAAAATGAGAAGATGTGCTTAAAACAGATTTTAGAGTATAAAATCAGAATAGTTATCTTAATAGGAGATACATAGATGGCGGATAAGAAAGCCACAGTCCATATTGATGGTCTAGATCCAATCGAACTTCCAATTTATCAAGGTACTGCTGGCCAGGATGTAATTGACGTACGTACATTAGGTTCACATGGTCACTTTACTTACGATCCAGGTTTTATGTCGACTGGCTCTTGTGAATCTACAATTACTTATATTGATGGCGGCAAAGGTGTTCTACTTCATCGTGGTTACCCAATTGAGCAGCTTGCTGAAGACTCTAACTATGTAGAGCTATGTTACTTACTATTAAACGGTGAGTTACCTTCAAAAGAGCAGTATGAAGAATTTGCACAACAAATCACTCGCAGCACTATGCTAGATGAAAAAATTGCAACTTTCTTCCAAGGTTTCCGTTTTGATGCACACCCTATGGCAATGCTATGTGGCGTGGTTGGTGCTTTATCATCTTTTTATCATGAAGATCTTGATATTACAGACGCAAGCCAACGCAAAACAAGTGCAATTAAATTAGTAGCTAAGTTACCTACTATTGCAGCTATGGCTTATAAAACAAACATTGGCCAACCATTTGTATATCCACGTAACGATTTAAGCTACGCCGAAAACTTCTTACATATGATGTTCTCTGTACCTGCTGAAGAGTATAAAGTTAACCCTGTAACGGCTAAAGCTATGGATAAAATATTCATGCTTCATGCTGATCATGAACAAAACGCATCAACGTCTACTGTACGTCTTGCAGGTTCATCTGGTGCTAACCCATATGCTTGTATTGCTGCTGGTATCGCATCTCTTTGGGGCCCTGCACACGGCGGCGCTAACGAAGCATGTTTAAACATGTTAGAAGAAATTGGTTCTGTTGATCGCATTGACGAATACGTAGCTAAAGCAAAAGATAAGTCAGACCCGTTCCGTCTTATGGGCTTTGGTCACCGTGTTTACAAAAACTTTGATCCACGTGCAACGGTAATGCGTCAAACGTGTCACGAAGTACTTGCTGAGCTAAATATTCAAGATCCATTGCTTGATATTGCAATGAAGCTTGAGCAAATTGCGCTTGAAGACCCGTACTTTGTTGAGAAGAAACTCTACCCTAACGTAGATTTTTACTCAGGTATTATCTTAAAAGCGATCGGTATTCCAACAAGCATGTTCACTGTAATTTTTGCAATGGCACGTACTGTTGGTTGGATCACTCACTGGGATGAGATGCTATCTCAACCTGGTCATAAGATCAGCCGCCCACGTCAGCTTTACACGGGTTACACACAACGTGACTACAAAGCAGCTGACAAGCGTTAATTCGCTGTAATATTGCTTAAGTATTTTAAAAGGTCGCTATTGCGACCTTTTTTGTTACTCAGCACTTGAGAATTATCTTAAACAGATTACAATTCTCGCCCTAAATTGACTAATTAAATGAGCTTATGTCTGTTTCCACGTTTGATATCACTAAAATACGTAATGATTTCCCAATCCTAAATCAAACGATTAATAGCCAAACTTTAACTTATTTAGACTCTGGGGCAACCACACAAAAGCCACAATGCGTTATTGATACCACGGCACAGTTTTATGCAGCGCAAAACGCGAACGTACATCGTGGACGCCATACCCTCAGTGAGCAGGCTACTTATCGTTATGAGCAAGTACGCGATAAGGCTGCAGAATTTTTTGGTGTTAATAGTAATGAAATTGTATGGACTAAAGGGGCAACTGAAGCTATAAACTTAGTCGCTAATGGCTTAAAAAATCAAATAAAAGCCAGCGATACCATCATTATTACGCCTATTGAGCATCATGCTAATATTGTACCTTGGCAGGTTTTGTCTCAGCAAACTGGTGCTAAGCTTGCTATTTTACCGCTTAACGACGATGCCACCTTTGATATACCTGCATGCTGTGAATTTATAAAGCAGCATAAACCTAAGTTATTGGCCATTAGCCAAGCCTCTAATGCGCTTGGCAATATCACTAATTTAGCGCCGTTAATTGCCAGTGCGAAAGCGGTAGGCGCATTAGTATTGGTTGATGGCGCACAAGGGGCAATGCATTTAAAAGCTAATTTAAGCACACTTAATTGTGATTTTTACGTTTTTTCTGCCCATAAAATGCTGGGGCCAACCGGTTTAGGCGGCTTATATGGCCGCTACGAGCAATTAAATGCCCTCACCCCATACCAAACCGGGGGAGAAATGATCCAAACCGTAACCTTAACGCACAGCACTTATAGCGATGCTCCGGCAAAGTTTGAATCGGGCACGCCAAATATTGCCGGCGTATTAGGCTTTGGTGCAGCACTTGAGTATATAAATGCATTAAATCACCCTGCTTTAATTGAATATGAACAAACGCTATTTAATTATGCAGCCAATAAACTACAGCAAATTGATGGCATCACCCTATTTAGTGACCTTAAGCATAATATTGGCACTTTATGTTTTAACTATAAAGATGAGCATCCATACGATTTGGCAACTTTACTTGACGGATATGGGGTTGCACTGCGCAGTGGCCATCATTGCACTCAGCCTTTAATGGCGCATTTAGGGGTCAATGGCACCCTTAGAGCAAGCTTAGCTTTCTATAATAACCATACAGATGTAGATAATTTTATTGATGCACTACAAAAATGCATTGCTCTATTAGACTAATGTTGGATAAGAATATGACAAATACTTTTAATAAAGCAGCCCAAGGGGTAAAAAATGCACCTGCATGGCAGCAAAAATACCGAGAAATAATGTTACTTGGTAAAACATTACCAGTACTTGCTGACGTTTTGAAAATAGACAGCGCATTAGTTCCTGGCTGCGAAAGTAAAGTGTGGCTATTTGTGGAGTTTGATTTAACCGAAAATACACTCGTGGTGATAGGTGATTCTGATACCCGTATTGTAAAGGGCTTACTTGCCTTAATATTAGCGCTATACAATGGCCTTACCCCAGAGCAAGTACTGGAGATAAACGCCTATCAAGAGTTTGAAAAACTAGGGTTAATTAGCCACTTAAGTCCATCTAGAGGGAATGGTATTAAAGCCATGGTAGAGACGATTCAAACCATGGCTAAACAAAAAATAAGTTAAATTAACCCAAGATCAGGTTAAGTTATAAGCAGCGTTATGCTTGGGAGCTAAGTAAACGCTGTTTTTTATCTAAATATTTACGAACGGCTTTTGCAGCTACAAAAAAGCCAAAGCTGCCAGTGATCATAGTCACTGAGCCAAAGCCATTATTACAATCCATATTCATACTACCATCGGCATTTTGCTTAGCATGGCAAACACTGCCATCACTGCCTGGGTATACCAGCTGCTCTGTTGAATATACACAATCAATATTAAACTTACGCTTAGGGTTATTACTAAAATTATATTGCTTGCGTAAAATATAACGCACTTTAGCTAAGAGTGGATCTTGGGTAGTTTTAGCCACATCGCCAAACGTAATTTGCCCCGGATCAGTTTGCCCACCTGCGCCGCCGGTAGTAATTACAGCTAGTTTATTGCGTTTACAATGCGCAATTAATGCCGCTTTTTCTTTCACTGCGTCAATACAATCAATAACATAATCAAAGCCCTGAATATGCTCATGAATGTTATCTAAAGTAATAAAGTCATCAATCACCTGCACTTCACATTGTGGGTTAATTAACTCACAACGCGCTTTCATCGCCTCCACTTTAGCTTGGCCAATGGTGCCGGTAAGTGCGTGTATTTGTCTATTTACATTAGTGGCACAAATATCATCTAAATCTATTAGGGTTAATTTGCCAACCCCAGTGCGCGTCAATGCTTCTGCGGCCCAACTACCAACACCACCAATGCCAACAACACAAAAATGTGCCTGCTGTAACCAGTCAAACTGTTGTTGTCCGTATAAACGTTTGATCCCGCCAAAACGTATGTCTGTTACTTTTTCAGTCATTTACCAATCCAGTTGCCATGGTGTTTTCCATGCTTGAAAATCTTGATGTTTAATTAATTGTGTAAACTCATCCCCATTATCGGGTAAAAGAGTAAATTGTATTTGCTGCTCATTCCATAAGAAATCAAGCGCAAATGCATGCAAGTAAGTACGTGCGCTATGCGCACCTGCATAAGAGGTATCACCTAATATAGGTGCGCCTATACTTTTTAGCGCTACTCTTAATTGGTGCGTTTTACCTGAGTAAGGTTTTAAAATATATCCCCTAAAACCGGGTTTATAACTTACAGAATAAAAACGACTAATAGCAGGATTAGCTGTTGTTGTAAGTAACTTAAAAGTACCACGGCGTGATTTTGCCATATCGCCTTTTATCCAACCCTGCTTTTTTTTAGGCTTGGCGTCGCTAATAGCCAAGTAAAACTTATTAATTGTGTGCTCAGTAAACATTTGCGTAAATTTAGCGGCGGCGAGTTTATTGCGCGCTAAAATAAGCAAGCCTGAGGTCACTTTATCGAGGCGGTGTACTGCAAAGAGTTTTTCATTTAATTGCTGCTCTGCTAATACCACAAAACCTGCGGCGTCTTCTGAATGAAAATTCAGCCCTGCAGGTTTTGCTAAAATATAAAAGTCGCTATGACTATGCACAACTTTTAAATAGGCTTTATTCGTAATGCTCACGCGTGTTTACTTTGCAAATAGCTAATTACTTTAGCTAAATCTTCTGGCGTATCGACACCCGCTTTTGGAGTAATATGCGCTTGCTCTATTTTAATATTGTAGCCATGGTAAAGCACACGTAATTGTTCTAGTGATTCTAGCTGCTCTAGCGGCGACACACTTAGCTCAATATATTGCTTAATAAAACCAGCTCGGTAGGCATAAATACCCACATGGCGTTGAAACGGCGTTAAATCCAGCGTGCTCTGCTCGCCCATCATGGCGCTACGATCAAACGGAATACTGGCACGCGAAAAATACAATGCATTTTTATTAATATCGCTAACGACTTTAACTGCATTAGGATTAAAAACGTCTTCTTGCTCTTCTATCGCTACACTTAAAGTGGCCATAGGTGCAGTTGATTCATTTAATAACGTGGCAACTTGAGATACATTTTCTGGTGCCAATAATGGCTCATCACCTTGCACATTAACTACAATAGTGTTGTTATCAAGCTTAAGTAAATCAACAACCTCTGCTAAACGTTCCGTTCCTGACTGATGATCTTCACGCGTCATTAATACATCACTTGTGAAGGTACTCACAGCATCAAATACTTTTTGATGATCGGTCGCAATAACAACTTTACTCGCACCCGATAAACAGGCTTTTTCGTAAACATGCTGGATCATTGGCTTACCACAAATATCGGCTAGTGGTTTGCCTGGTAAACGGCTAGAAGCGTAACGCGCAGGAATAACAACTACGAATTCCACTTTTGTACCTCATCAAGTGACAATTCACGCGCTTCATTTTCAAGCAATACTGGAATGTCATCGATAACCGGATACGCCAACTTAGCGGCTGTACTTATTAGTTCGCTGTTTTCTTTATCAAAACGTAATTTACCCTTACATACTGGGCAGGCGATAATTTCGAGTAATTTTGTATCAAAGGCCATTGAGGATCCCTTTATCTTTTAATAATGAATTTAATTTGTTTATAACGCTATCGGTAGGTTGAGCATCCACTGGTAAGTAATACCAATTTTGTTTTGCAAAAGCACTACACTTTACAGCATCTTTTTCGGTCATTAACACATTTTCATCACCAAACTGAGTAAAATCATCAGCAGTGTATGCATAATGGTCTCGATAATGATGGGTTGATACTAAGGTAATGCCTTGTGCTTGTAATGACTGCTCAAAACGCAGCGGATTACCAATAGCACTCACAGCGTGGGCTGTTAATATAGGCTCTGTTAGCATACTATTATTGAGCACAGATTTTAAAGCTGCAGGCTGCAAATTATAACGTTGTGGGTTGTTGCCGCCATTTTCTATCACTAAATCAACGCTCTTTAAACGCTTTTTAGTTTCGCGAAGCGGGCCTGCTGGCATTAACAAACCGTTGCCAAATTGACGTGCACTATCAACAATACAGCATTCAATACTACGTGCCATTTTATAATGTTGCATGCCATCGTCAGATATAATTACATCAATAGCAGAGGTTTGTTCAAGTAATTCTATATTTTGTTGTCTGTTTGGGCCAACCGCTATGGGGCACTGCAAACGATGATATAAAAGTATCGGTTCATCGCCCGCCTCAAGCGTAGTACTGTTATGATCAACAAGCAATGGATATTGCTTAGCATGCCCGCCGTAGCCTCGGCTAATAATACCTACAGATAAACCTTGCTGAGTTAAATGAGCGTGTAGCCACAGTACAAATGGCGTTTTACCATTGCCGCCAACACTAATATTACCCACTACAATTACAGGTGTTTTGCTACTAAATTGCGTTAATATACCGCATGTATAAAGCCATTTACGTAATGTTGATATTAGCCAAAACAGTGCAGCTAAAGGCAGTAATAATATAGTAATTAAACTGACAGGCTGATACCAGCTTTGTTCAATTTTGCTCACCCTTGCTCACCAAATTGCATTTTGCATAATGCTGAATAAGTGCCATTATTTGCCAGTAAACTTAAATGATCGCCACTTTCAATAACACTGCCATTATCTATAACATAAATTCGATCGCTATTTTCAATCGTTGATAAGCGATGCGCAATTACAATCGAGGTTTTGTCTTTCATTAATGCCTCGAGTGCTTGCTGAATTAGTTTTTCTGATTCGGTATCGAGCGCAGATGTTGCTTCATCAAGGATTAAAATAGGCGCATCTTTTAATATTGCACGAGCAATAGCAATACGTTGGCGTTGACCACCAGAGAGCATTACCCCATTTTCGCCAACCATAGTATTTAGCTGCTCTGGTAAGTCTTTTACAAACTCCCATACATGCGCTTGCTTGGCTACTTTTTCCAGTTCTTGCTCCGATATTTCACGCTGTAAACCGTAACAAATATTATTGGCAATGGAGTCGTTAAATAACACCACTTGTTGCGACACTAGCGCAAACTGACGACGTAAATCGGTTAGCTTATAATCATGCAGTGCAATGCCATCGAGTAAAATTTCACTAGGCGCTTCTAAATCATAATAACGTGGCAATAGGTTAGAAATAGTAGATTTACCTGAGCCCGAACGCCCAACTAAAGCAATGCTTTCACCCGCTTTAATCGTTAACGATAAATTGTTTAATACCGGCTCATCTTTAGTTGGGTATTTAAAGGTGACATTTTTAACTTCAATCAAGCCTTTTACTTTATCTACGCTTACAGTACCTGTGTCTTTTTCTACTTCCTCGTCGAGTATTAAAAAAACACTTTGCGCGGCTGAAACTCCTCGCTGCATATCACTGTTTACATTAGCTAGCTGTTTAAGCGGGCGAAGTAACATCATCATTGATGAAATTAATACTACAAAGTCGCCTGAGCTTATGGTGTCAATCATCGAAGGCATTGACACAACCCATAAAATAACCGCCATAGCGCTGGCAGCCAATACTTGAATGATTGATACACTCAAGGCTTTAGTTGCGTCCATTTTAATTCGTTGCTGACGATTATGATTATTTACTTTTGAAAACTGATCTATTTCTTGATTTTGGCCACCAAAACCATGGATCACTTTATGACCGCTTAGCATTTGCTCTGAGCTACGAGTAACTTGCCCCATAGCTGATTGAATACTTTTAGAAATGTGTCTAAAGCGCTTTGACACCACAGTGACTATGACAGCAACTAAAGGAATAATAACTAAAAATATCAGCGATAATTGCCAACTGGTATAAAACATAACTGCGAGTAAAAACACCACAAAAGCGCCTTCACGCACTACAATTAATAATGCCTTGGTAATAGCTTGTTGTACTTGTTCGGTATCAAAGGTTATTTTGGAAATAAGATCGCCGGTGGAATTTTTATCATGAAACGATACCGGTAAATGTAGAATATGTTCAAACAACTCTTGGCGCAGCGAGCGTACAACTTGTGAGCCTACATAACTCAAACAATAAGACGACATAAAGTTAAATACACCACGCCCTATTACCAAAGCAATAACTACAAATGGTGCATATTTTAATACATCAGCATTGCGCTCATTAAGACCTTCGTCAATAAACGGCTTCATAAGCTGAATAAATAAAGCATCCATACCTGAATACCCTATCATGCCAATAATAGCGACGATGGCGACTGCTCTGTACGCACCAACGTAAGAAATAAGACGTTTATAAATTTGTGTAGTACTTTGGTCCATAACACTCTCTTTATACAGTTACAGCCCCTATTGTATCCTCAGGGAGGCTAAAACAAAACGTCAATCTTTAATAAACCAATAACTTTCACGCTCTCTCGCCGTTTCAACATGCAGATTAGTACTATAAAATTTAATTCTAATTTGTCCTTGCTGCCCAGTAATATATTGCGCAGCGCCAATTTTGTTAAACCGCGCAACCACTTCATCATTAGGAAAATGCCATTGCCCTTTGTAAGCACTCGAATGCACCACAACTTTAGGGTTAACAGCCGCAATAAACTCACTACTTGATGAAGTAGCGCTACCATGATGCGGGCTTATTAATACATTGCTTGCTAAATTATATCCTGCGGCAATTAGTGCGTGCTCTCGTTGCTTAGAAATATCACCAGTAAAAAGTACACTGTGTTGCGCGCTACTAATTTTAACTACGCAGGAGTCATCGTTGTTATTGTTAAAAGTAATTGAACTAAACGTTTGTATTTTAAGCCCATAAAAATCCATAGTCATGGTTTTACATAAACTCGGTATACCATTTGGATGAAAAGTACTGAGAGTCGATTCAAAGCCTGCCTCAATAAAATGTTTAACTCCTCCTGCATGGTCGTTATCTTGATGGCTTAAAATAGCGGTCGCAACATTCAGGTTATTAGCTTTTATATACGGCAGTAAAATACTACGTGTACGGCTAAAGCGGTTAAAATAACTAGGGCCAAAATCATAAATTAATGCATTGTTATCTTTTTCTAACAACACCATCAAACCATGGCCAACATCAAATATGTTTACTTGCCAATCACTTTTGGAAGTAAAGTAACTATCAACCAGCAATACACTTAACGGGATACAAGCAAGCCATTTAAATTTCACTAAATACAGTAGTAGCATGATTACATAACTAAACATTACTATATCTAAAGTAATTGTTCCTACATTAAACCAACGCCAGCCTGGCGGTATTGCCATTAATTGTTGATACAAAAAATACAATACGGGGTCAAATAACGACACTATCAGGCTCATATCAATAACACTGCTCAATATCGCAACCACTAATAATAATGGCATAATGATAAAGGCGAGCAACGGAATAGCGATTAAGTTCAAGACTAACCCTGCCAAACTCACACCATTAAAAAAGTATAAAGACAAAGGCAATAAGCCTATAAATAGTGCCCCTTGTATAGCACATAACATGCCTACTTTAGCGATAACAGAGGCCCCCTTAAAGGGTACTTTTGTAATAACAATAAAGATGATAACCACAGCTAAAAATGAAAAATACAAACCAGGATTTAATACATTAAAAGGGTTAATCATTAAAACTAAAACCAAGGCGTATAAAATACTGCGCCAACGTAGCGATTGTTTAGCTAGGTAATACAATAATAAGTAGCACCCTAACATTATTAAAGCCCGGGTCGCAGAGACAATAAAATCGCTTAAATATACATAAACAAATGCCGCTATAAAGCCCATTAAGCTATAACAAGTTGCAAGGTTAATTGTTTGTTTTATTCTAATTCTGGCGTGGCTTACAAGTGAGCGTGTTACAAAAAAAGCAAAGCCAAATACTAACGAAATATGCAACCCAGAAATTGCCAGTAAATGGCTTAACCCCAGCGTTTGCATGGTCAGCTTTTGTTCAAAGTTCATTAAAGACTTGTCGCCCGTCAGCAGCGTATAATAAAGCCAGTTAAGCTTAGACTCTTTAAATATGTGTTTAATATAGTGGCGATAAGCTATAACGTGTTGGTTTCTTTTTGTATCAGTAATAATTAAATTTTTATTGAGTACTTTGCCTTTAAAAAATATTTTTTGTGTAAATGCATAAAGTTGATTGTCAAAAACAGTAAAATTTTTTGTGCTTCTAAAGTTTTTTAAATGTGCGTGAGCACTGAAGGTTGCGCCTACTTCTAATATTTGCGCTGAATCAACACTTAACATAGCACTGGGGGCAGTAAAATAAGCGTAATCTTGCTCATCAAGCTTAATAATTTTTGCTTTTATATATTGCGGAGCATTAGCTGATACAACGTCTTCAACAACTAACTTTACTGAGTATGCATACTTTTCACCCTGCGCTGGTAGCTCAAACGAGTAAAAAAGTGTGAAATGCACTAAGATAGCAAAAATAGCGCAAATAAAGCCTAACAAAACATTTGAAAACGGCTTAAAATAAGCGCTCGCAATTAGGATTGAAATTGTGATGAGTATAAATTCGAGGGTTTGAAAATAAAATACGGTTGCAATACTTCCGCACACAAATCCAAGACTAATCCACATTGATGTAAATGGTTGCTTTAAATGGCTAAAAAAACGATCCAACGATTTTTACCCGATCCAAATAAAATTAGGCATCACAAATCACTTAAAATATTTGGCCGTTTGTTACAAGACGCGAACCTTTGGCATTTAAATAGACGCTCTGCGCGTGGTGCATTTGCTGTCGGGTTATTTTTTGCGTTCATCCCTGTTCCTTTTCAAATGGTTCTAGCTGCAGCAACCGCTATAGTGTTTAGGGTAAACCTGCCCATTTCAGTGGCCTTAGTGTGGATAACTAACCCCGTTACCATGCCACCTATTTTTTACTGCTCTTATCTTATTGGCACCCTAGTACTAAACCAGCCAGAACAACATTTTTCCTTTGAAGCAAGCTGGCCTTGGTTTATCGAAAGCTTAACGACTATTGGTCCAGCATTTTTAGTTGGCTCCTTGGTGTCGGCATCAGTTGCCGCGATTATCGGCTATTTTGGAATAGATATTGTTTGGCGGCGTTCAGTTAGAAAAGCATGGTTAATACGTAACAAGTAGCCAATAGTTATAATGACTATAGACAAAAAAAGCCCAACTTAACAAGTTTGGGCTTTTTTAGTTTCTCGGCTTAAATTTTCGATTTAAATTCTATTAAAATCTAAATACTCGTCTAAACGCAATCAGTGGTAATAATAATAATCCATACCAAGAGAAGCTTGCAGAGCGACGCTCATACACTTCGGCATCAGGTGGTGCGCAATCCTCTATCGTGCCATTAGGTATTGGCGAAAGCTTTACTGCTACAGCAACACTTTCATATTCAGTTTTACCGTTAACATCGGTTACAACTTCACCTAATGAGTTACGCTTTTCAACAGTTTTAGTGGCCACACCAAATATTTCATTGTTTTCGTTAATCACTTTAGCTTCACTCATGCTATAGCCATAACTACTTGTACCGTCCATGTCGTAACACGGCAGTAAATCATTTAAATTAGTGATTTTATCATCGCCTATTTTATAAATGAACGCAGCTGATCTACGTGAACTATCAGAAACACCAACCTCACCTTCGCCAACAATATAACCTTGATTGTTTATACTGTTACCGTATGAGCTTGAGCTCGTAAAATAGCTATCTGGATAAACGGTAGTACCTGTTGCTATATCATGATAGAAAAACTTATTACGTAAGGTACCCTCAAGACGTTTTGTTGCATAACCAGTAATAATATTATTATCGTTGATCGCTAAAGACATTCCACCTTGCCAGTCATCCCGCTGTTCAATAAAATCAATTACTTCGCCATCTTTAAAATAAGCTGGCATGGTTAAAATAGTACTTTCACGGTCAAAATAACGCGTGTTTGATACACCAACAGCAACCCCTTGGCTGTTAACTGCTAATGCATTACTGATAAACGTGGTATTTTCAGTTTCATCTTCATCTGGCACTAAAGCTAAACCAAGTACTTCTGTAGATGTGATATTAAATGCGTTATCGAGCGTCCATTTAGTTGCATGCTTGTTAAATAGTCCGCGGGTTGTTTGGTTGTTAATAACTTCAATACAGGTTGAAAATGGCTGATATTTATCATCACAGTTATCAGTAATATTGGTTTGACGCGTTTGCGGTATACCAAGTGACATATTACCAACAACAATATAACCATCTGCGGTTTTTACAATATCAGAGGCTTGGCTGGTACCACCATATTCACTAAATTGGGGTACTAAAGGAACTTCCATACCGCTTTCAGATATAACAATACCGCGCTCTATAAAGTCACGGGTAAACCACGGTTTAGGATCAGTTTCGTCCTCTATAGTAAACTCTATTTTATCAAAAGGAGCACTACCCCAACCAACTGTAGTGCCATCTTCTGCAACAGCGTTGTAAAAGTTAGTCACAGAGCGGGTAACACCTGGGTAATCAGGCGAGTTTATATCAAACAAAGTTTGCTCAACAGCAGCGCCGCTATCATATTTTATTGCCGTTAGAGAGCTTAACTTTTGAAACTGATAATTAGCCGACACATTAGCTAAAAAACGAATCATGAAGCTATGCGCATCTACATTAGTTGCTACAGCATTGTTTTTTTCTATGTCTTCTAACGTAAAAGTAATCTCTTTATCACTAAGCTCAAATGCATTAACTTCATTAGTGTAAGCGTTTTGAATTAAACTCAGTGAAAAATCAATATGCTCAATATCTACAGGTAAATTATATAAGCCATTAGCTATACCTATAATATGACCACTTTCACTTACATCGGTAACATAAGAATATTTCGCGCCTTCAAGTGCACCCAATTCCGTTAATTGATAAGTCGCACTTAATGCTGAAGTACTCATTGTTGCTAAAATACTGGCAGCGAGTAATTTATATTTCATTTTAGTCCTTACTACTGATTTTTTAATTCTTCAAGTTCTTCCCAGCGCGAAAACGCGGCCTCAAGGTCTGACTCAAGTTTTGCCAAATGGTTCAATGCCTTAGCCGTTATATCACTGTCTTGCTTAAAAAAATCAACATCACTAACTATGGCTTGTTGAATTTCAACATCGGCTTCGAGTTGTTCCATTTTATTAGGCAGTTGCTCTAATTCAAGTTTTAATTTGTAAGAGAGTTTATTACCTTTAGCCTCTGCTTTAACTACTGGCGCAGCAGGTGCTTTTTCAACTTTTTTAGTTGCTTGCTGTGGTTGATTTTTTTGTTGCTCTGCTAAGTAATTAACATAGGCTTCGTAATCACTGTAGCCGCCAACAATATCAGTAATTTTGCCATTACCTTCAAATGCCCAAACACTAGAGCAGGTATTATCAATAAACTCACGGTCATGGCTTACTATTAATACTGTGCCTTGATACTGGTTAATAATATCTTCCAAAAGCTCTAATGTTTCTATATCCAAATCATTAGTTGGCTCATCGAGTACCAATATGTTTGACGGTTTTAAAAACAGTTTAGCCAATAACAAGCGGTTTTTTTCACCACCCGAAAGCGCTTTAACTGGTGTACGGGCACGTGCTGGCGGGAACAAAAAGTCTTGTAAGTAACCTAATACATGGCGCGAGCGACCACCCATCATTACTTCTTGCTTACCTTCAGCAACGTTGTCTTGTACTGTTGCTTCTTCATCTAATTTTTCACGGTATTGGTCAAAGTAAGCAAATTCTAAATTAACACCTTGCTTAGTTTCACCGCTATCTGGGGCTAGGCTACCAAACATTAATTTTAATAACGTTGTTTTACCAATGCCATTAGGACCAACTAAACCAATACGATCGCCGCGCATAACCAAGGTTGAAAAATCATCTGCAATCACTTTATCTTTAAATGCATGACAAAGATGCTTAGCTTCAAATACCAATTTACCCGAACGATCTGCGGTTTCAATATTAAAGTCTGTTTTACCTACTTGGTCAACACGTTGTTTACGCTCATTACGTAGTTGCTTAAGTTCACGTACGCGCCCTTCATTACGGGTTCTTCGTGCTTTAACACCTTGGCGTATCCACGTTTCTTCTTCGGCTAAACGCTTATCAAATAAAGCATTTTGGCTTTCTTCAACTTTTAAGTCGTGGGCTTTTTGCTCTAAATAAGTAGCATAGTCGCCAGGGTATGATATTAATTTACCACGGTCTAAATCTAAAATACGCGTTGCAACAGCACGAATAAAGGCACGGTCATGCGATATAAATACAATGCCGCCTTTAAATTCTTTTAAAAATTGCTCAAGCCACATAACACTTGCCATATCTAAGTGGTTAGTAGGCTCATCGAGTAATAATAAGTCTGGCTCACTAACCAGTGCACGAGCAAGTGCAACTTTACGTAACCAACCACCTGAAAGTGACTCAAGCTTAGCATCAGGTGTTAACTCTAATTGGGTTAAAACAACTTGAATGCGACTGTCAAAACGCCAGCCATCAACCGCTTCTAATTGGTTTGATAAACGCTCAAGTTTATTTAATAACTTATCGGTACATACGGTTTGTAGCTCTGTACTCACATGATGAAAATCAATCAGTAAGTTGGCAATTTCAGGCATACCTTGAGCAACATAATCAAATACAGTGCCGCTTGCGCCTTTTGGTGGATCTTGTTCTAAACGAGAAATTCTTATACCGCCAAGCTGGTTTATTTCGCCATCATCTAATAAAACCTCACCATCGAGTACTTTTAATAACGTTGACTTACCAGCACCATTTCGACCTACAACACACACACGCTCGCCACTTTCAATCACTGCATCTGCTTTATTAAGCAATGCATGAGTACCAAAGGCCAGTTGTGCTTTTAAAATTCTAATTAAATCCATAATTCTTCTTTGCTCTTATTCTGCTTGCGCTAAAAATTCACGCACGTCTAGTGCAGTAAAAGGCCAAAATAATTGTTGGCCTTGCTCACTTTTAAATACCGGAATACTAACCTGATAATCAGCAATAAGCTGATCATCAGTCATAATATCTACTAGCAATAATTCATTGTGGCTATTAACTAATCCCTTAATTAATTGCTCAGCTTGTTCACACAAATGACAACCATCTGTGTGATATAAAATCCACTTAGCCATGGGTAATTAACCAGCTATTATGAATTTTTTTATTACGCTTAAAATCAGGCGATAAGGTTTTGTCAGAAATATTAACCGCTTTTAAGCCCAAGCCAATTAAACCCACTTCATCCATAACAAAGCCACGTTTATTATTAGAAAAAATAAGCGTACCCGACGGGCTTAATATTTTTTTAACCCAAGTTAATAACTTAATATGATCGCTCTGCACATCAAATGCATCTTTCATACGCTTAGAGTTTGAAAACGTCGGGGGATCTAAAAAGATTAAATCGTACTGCGCCGTCGCATGCTCTAGCCACTTTAAGCAATCTGCTTGCTCAAAACGGTAGCGAGTATTACTAATATTATTTAAATCAAAGTTGTCTTGGCCCCATTTTAAATAGGTTTTTGACAAGTCAACCGTGGTAATTGCTTTAGCGCCACCAAGTGCTGCATGTACTGACGCTGTACCTGTGTAGGCAAATAAGTTTAAAAAGCGCTTATCTTTGGCGTTTTCTTGAATATAACGACGCATTAAACGGTGATCTAAAAACAAGCCAGTGTCTAAGTAATCAAATAAATTCACTTTAAACTTAGCGCCAAACTCTTCAACCACCATAGTGCGGTTTTGTTTAGCCATTGGCGTGTATTGCTCTTCGCCTTTTTGCTTTTTACGTACTTTTACAGCAATATTCTCTGGTGCTATTTTGAGTTGTTCAGCGGTTAAGCTGATCACATCTTGTAAGCGTTTTTCAGACGTTTTTTCATCAATTTCTTTCGGGGCTGCGTATTCAAAAATAACCGCTGAGTCACCGTAAATGTCTACAGCAACGTTGTACTCAGGAATATCAGCTTCGTATACACGGTATGCTGTAATTTCGTTTTGCTTAAGCCAGTTTTTTAAACCCTGCTTGTTCTTTTTCAATCGATTAGCAAAAGACATTGAACCTTCAAAATTCAGCGCTTTTTTATCATCGGTTGTCAGGCTTACTTGTTTGTCATCAAGTTGATACAAGTTAAGTTCAACATCTAACGGGCCATTTTTAAATTTATAACGTTTCAGCCTAACCAACTTTAACAGCTTAAATAAGCTCTCATCCATACCCAGTAAAGCAAGCTTCCAATGATTGAAGTGCTTTTTAAAGCCCACACCTAAATTACGATGTAAATCTACAAGCTCAGCCATAGAACCAATACGCTCACCATAAGGTAAGTTAGATATAACTACGCCAGGTAATTTAGCCACTGCGGTTAGTTTAGTTGCATCACTTTGTTTAAACTTAATAATATCGTCTAGCTCAGCACGTTTTGCGTTATCAATTGCTTTACCTAATACTTGAGCGTCGTAATCGTGGCCAATGAGCCATAATTTAGGGTCTATAACATTGCCCAGCAATTCTTCTTTTAGCTCTTTAAATTTCGCAGCTCTAAAACTTGGTAAGCGCTCAAATGCAAAGCCTTCGCGAAATAAGCCGGGAGCTTCGTTGCGCGCCATACCGGCAGCTTCAATTAAAATAGTACCTGCACCACAACATGGGTCAAACAAAGGCTGATTTACATTTTCAAGCCAGCCGCTGCGTTTGATTAATGCCGCTGCTAAATGCTCTTTTATAGGTGCTTTACCTTGGCCCTGTCGGTAACCACGCTCAGATAAACGCGGGCCAGAGTAATCTATATACATAGATACGCCATAACGATTTAAACGCGCAACCACACGCACATTAGCGTCTTGTTTATCAACATTAGGGCGCTGCTCGAATAAGTCGTTAAAGTAATCAACTATGGCATCTTTTATAACTAAACCAGAAAACTGTGTATTTTTTAATGAGTCGTTGGTGCCATTAAAGTCGACAGCAAACGTTTGTGTAGGCCCAAACCATTCTTGCCATGGTTGTGAGCGAGCAAAGTTATACAGGCTATTTTTGTCATCTACGCCTTCTTTTTCTTCAATAAGCATAAGCACGCGCGTAGCAAAGCGAGTCGATAAACACACCTTTTGCGCCAATAATGAGTCTGCCTCAAAGCGAACAGAACCAACAGTTTGCTTAGACACAGTTGCGCCAAGTTCTGTTAGTTCATCAACCAATAAATTTTCGATTCCGATAGAAGTAAGTGCGATAAATTGCAAAGTAGTAACCCTTAATAGCTAATTGCGCAGGATTATAACATAGGTTTGCATACAAACACGCCATAAACACGGGCTGAAAATAAAATTAGATTAAGCTATTTTGCTATGAATATGCTGATTTAAGAGAGGATGTACACGATTGTTTAAAACGCGAATGGCTTCAAACTGTACTAATGATAAATTATCATCTAATTGAAAATTTTCACTTAGGTTAATACACACAGATGCATCACTGCTGTGCTCTACAATTAAAAACTCTCCCGACTGCGCTTTAGAGGTTAAATTAATAACGGCTTCAGTACTTGGAGTGCTTCCTGTGTATTGCTCAAAAAACCAACTTTTAGCAAGTACTGGCTTTAATTGAAATTTCACTGCGGTTGCATTGAGTGATATTTGACATAATTGCGCTGGATTCCACAGCTTAAATTGCACAAGATATTGATAAACTTGTTCATAAAAAGCGGCATCTTCTAAGCTAAAATAAGGGTTTTTAAATGTACTGTCAGTAAGTTGTCTTAACTTATAAGGAGTGCAGAGCTGCATATCTTCATTTAAATCAAGTAATAAGCGGTTTTTTTTGGCGCAAGATATCCACTGCCATTGCTTTGATGCTTGTAACATATCCCCTCCACGCTTAGCATTTAAATATAATAAAAACAATAAGAACAATAAGAACAATAAGAACAATAAGAACAAAGTATAGCCGCTTTTAATCATTTTTAAAATGTTTTATTAGAACATTTATTGAACGATCAAAAGCTTAGAGGGCAAGTTAGCCTTTTAGTGTTAAAACAAACTTAACTTTTAAGGCTAAGTAGCCCTATTTTTTATAAACTATCAACTATCGATTTAATTAATTGTGGGCCTTTATAAATAAAGCCAGTATAAATTTGTACTAAATCGGCACCTGCGTTTATTTTTTCTTTCGCCGATGACACATCGTCAATACCGCCTACACCTATAATAGGTAACTGCCCATTAGTTAAGCGCTTTAGCTCGCTAACTACATGCGTCGCACGCTCCCTAACTGGCTGCCCCGATAAACCACCGGCTTCGTCAGCATATTGCTGACCCGCAACCATGCTACGCTCAAGTGTAGTATTGGTAGCAATTACCCCATCTATTTTATTGCTTAGTAAAGATTCACTTACTTGAGCAATTTGGATTGGATCTAAATCTGGCGCAATTTTTACCAGCATAGGTACCTGTTTACCATGTTTAGCAACAAGATCAAGCTGCTCGTTTTTCAAACTTTGTAGTAAATCATCAAGGGCTGCACCGTATTGTAAATCACGAAGCCCTGGGGTATTTGGCGATGAAATATTAACAGTTATATACGAGGCATGTTCAAACACCTTGCGCATGCAATGTATGTAATCGTCTTTGCCTTGCTCATTCGGTGTGTCTTTATTTTTACCAATGTTAATACCTAAAATACCGGTATAGTTGGCTGCTTTAACGTTATTAACTAAATTATCAACGCCTTTGTTATTAAATCCCATGCGATTGATAATGGCATTTGACTGCGGCAATCTAAACATACGTGGTTTATCGTTACCAGCTTGTGGGCGCGGAGTAACTGTACCCACTTCAACAAAACCAAAGCCCATTTGTGCAAATGCAGTAATACACTCTGCATTTTTATCAAGCCCTGCAGCAAGACCAACGGGGTTTTTAAGTTCTAAGCCTAAAAAATTAACTGGTTTATTCACAATATTTTGTGACCAAGCAGCGCTTAATGGTGTATTGGCAAAACGACTTAAATTATTAAGAGCGAACTCATGCGCCCACTCCGCATCACGGGTAAACATAAAACGGCGAGCTAAATCGTAAAACATGAATATAATCCTCTTAAAATGCAGACAAAAAAATACCTCAGACTAGGCCGAGGTATTGTATAACAATTTTAACCATTAACTCATTATTTTCACCAAGGAAAATAATGAGTAGGCATTAATTATGGTTTTTATTCTATTACACGCAGTTATGGCTTAATAACATGAGTTCACGTAGTGCTACTGAAAACTTAGCAAAATCGTGAGTTTGTGATGTTCTAAACTCTGCAAGCATTTGCTTCCAACGTTGTAATAATAACTCTTGGCTATCCATCCATTGCTCAATTTGGCCATTAACATCTTTGTTATCATCGGCAAAACCGTTTAATACCACTTCTGCTAATGTACGTTGTTGCCAATCAAGCTCTTCGCGGTACGATGCACGCGCTAATGCCTGCCAATGGTTTGCTACTGGTTGCTTAGTAATTTGCTCTAAGAACCAATGTAAGCCCATGTTTGCACCAAGCTTGAAGTAAGTATGCGATACAGTATCGATACTTTGTTTCGAACTTGCTGAGATTTCAGCTAAGTCCATAGCAGAAAACAAGCTAGATAAACCAGTAAAGCGATTAGCTAGTTCTGCAGGCACACCACTTTGTGTTAACTCTTGGGCAGCTGCAAC
The DNA here is from genome assembly GCF_040308705.1 of Pseudoalteromonas sp. 19-MNA-CIBAN-0066. Classification (NCBI taxonomy): domain Bacteria; kingdom Pseudomonadati; phylum Pseudomonadota; class Gammaproteobacteria; order Alteromonadales; family Pseudoalteromonadaceae; genus Pseudoalteromonas; species Pseudoalteromonas sp. 19-MNA-CIBAN-0066. The sequence goes on along the minus strand of NZ_JBEONZ010000012.1, from coordinate 20,442 downwards.
TAAAAGCTCGCCTTCTTTATCAACCATATACGTTGTTAAATTAGCACTTAAATCTGCAAATGTTGGCGCAAAAAATTCAACTGTTTGGGTAATTGTTTGTGCTTTGTTGCGATGACGTAAGAACCAACGTGTTACACGACGAACCGTGCGACGTAATTGGTATAGCATTTCAGTTTGTACAGCAGCCGGAATTTTATTATCAAGTGCAACAACCGAGGCCCACGTATCGCTCATTTGGAACAACTCGCTGGCAATTGAATAACATAAAGCAATTTCAGCTTCATTTGCACCGGTTTCTTCATGCATACGCACCATGAAGTTAAGGCCCATATCGTTAACAATTTGATTAGCCAGTTTAGTGGCAATAATTTCTTTACGAAGTGGGTGATTATCCATCGCTTCGTTAAACTTCTCACGCAGTGGTAGCGGGAACGAATTAACTAACAATTGACGGTAATATGGATTTTCCGTAATTTCATCTGTAACAAATGACTCTTTAAGTACCATTTTAGAGTACGACACTAAAATCGCTAACTCTGGGCGTGTTAAGTCTTTGCCAGCTGCTGCACGTTCTGCTAATTCTTCATCACTTGGGATAAACTCAATCGCACGATTTAGCTTGCCTTCTTTTTCAAGAGCATGAATAAAGCGAATTTTCTCTTTAAGCGTTGATGAGCCTTTAGATTGAGTAATTGAAATAGTGTGTGTTTGACGATAACAATCATTCAATACCAACTTAGACACTTCGTCTGTCATAGCGTATAAAAGTTCATCGCGTTGCTTGCGCGTTAAGTCACCTGAGGTAACTAAACCATTAAGTAAAATCTTAATATTAACTTCGTTATCTGAACAAGTAACGCCACCTACGTTATCAATAAAGTCAGTATTAACACGGCCGCCTTTCGCTGCAAATTCAATACGTCCTAACTGAGTTGCACCTAAGTTACCGCCCTCGCCAAATACTTTAGCACCTAGCTCGCCACCGTTAATACGCAGTGCATCGTTTGCACGATCCCCTACATCGGCGTCAGTTTCTTTGCTGCTCTTAACATAAGTACCAATACCACCATTCCACAATAGATCGTAATCCATCATTAGCGCAGCTTTGATCAGTTCAGTTGGTGTCATGCTGGCTTTTTTAGTGCCTAACATTTTTTTCATTTCTGGGCTTAGTGTAATCGACTTAGCCGCACGAGAGAAAACACCACCACCGGCAGAAATTAAATCTTTATTAAAGTCTTCCCACGATGAACGCGGTAATTTAAATAAACGTTCACGCTCAGGATACGTTGCTGCTGCATCTGGTGTTGGGTCAATAAAAATATGCATATGGTTAAATGCAACTTGTAAACGAGTATGTTTAGATAACAACATACCATTACCAAATACATCCCCTGCCATATCGCCAATAGCTACCACGGTAAAATCGGTTGTTTGACAATCAATATCCATTTCGCGGAAATGACGTTTAACTGATTCCCACGCGCCACGTGCTGTAATACCCATTTTCTTATGGTCATAACCCACTGAGCCACCTGATGCAAACGCATCACCTAGCCAAAAGTTATATTCATTTGCAATGCCATTAGCAATATCAGAGAAAGTTGCAGTACCTTTATCGGCTGCTACAACTAAATAAGCATCATCGCCATCGTGGCGAGTTACATCTACAGGCGCAACAATTTCACCTTGTACAATATTATCTGTGATATCTAACAAACCACGAATAAAGATTTTGTAACACTCTTGGCCTTCTTTTAAGAATGCTTCACGCTCAGTTGGCAATTGTTTACAAACAAAACCGCCTTTAGAACCTACTGGCACAATTACCGCATTTTTCACTTGTTGTGCTTTAACTAAGCCAAGTACTTCAGTACGGAAATCTTCACGGCGATCTGACCAACGCAAGCCACCACGGGCAACACTACCGTATCGTAAATGCACACCTTCAATACGCGGAGAATATACAAAAATTTCAAACGCCGGTAATGGTAATGGTACGCCAGGAATTAAGCTTGGCTTAATTTTAAACGATACATACGATTTAAATTGGCCATTGCCATCTTTTTGAAAGAAGCTAGTACGCAGTGTTGCCACTATCATATCAACGTATAGACGTATAATACGGTCATCATCAAGATTGGCTACGTTTTCAAGTTCTAAATATATTTCTGTACTAAGCTTTTCAAGTGTTTTTTCACTTGCAGGGCTTTTAACTGAGAACTTTTTAGTAAACAAGTTAACAATTTTTGCTGCAATGTGTGGATAATTTGCAAAAGTGCCTTCAATGTAAGCTTGCGAGAAGGTAACCCCAATTTGGCGCATGTATTTAGCGTACGCACGTAATATTGACGCTTCACGCCCAGTAAGACCACCCATTAATACTAAACGGTTAAAACCGTCGTTTTCTAAGCGGTTATTCCAAACACTGGTTAACGCAGCGCGAAAACGTGCTGAAATTTTATCAAAATCTGCCATCCCTTTGCTATCAATTAGCATAGAGAAATCCATGATCCAATTAATGCTACCATCGCTAGTTTTAACTGAATAAGGTGTTTCGCCAACGACACGTAAGCCAAAGTTTTCTAGCATCGGCATCACATCAGATAAGTGAATAGGCTCATCTTTATGAAATAAGCTTAAACGCACAACATTGCTGTTAGCTTCTTCTTGCGGGCGATAAAATAACATTTCAAGTTTGTTTTCATCGTTAAGCATTTCTAGCTTTTCAATATCAACAACAGCTGCACTTGGTAATACTTCATCTTTATATGAGCGAGCAAATGCTTGAGCATACTTACGGTTTAATTCATTACCGCGTGCTTCGCCAGCTTGCTCTAGTAAGGCTGATTGTAATTTATCTTCCCAAGTACGGGCCGCTTCAACTAAATTGTTTTCAATGTCTTTCACTTTATACTCTATATTATTATCAGTCACACGCACGGTATAATGAGTACGGGCTAGTGTTGACTCAGAGAAATAGGTTGTAAATTCGACTTTTTCGTCAGAATTAAATGCATTTGCTAAAATATTTTGCGTTTCATGACGCAGTGCCGTGTTATAGCGCTCACGTGGTACATAAACCATACATGAGAAAAAACGTCCATAGGCATCTTTACGTACAAACAAGCGACACATATCACGCTCTTGTACTTGCAACACGCCCATTGCAACTTCTAGCAATTCGCTTTCGCGGGCTTGTACAAGTTCATCTCGCGGGTAGGTTTCTAAAATATTAAGCACCGCTTTATAAGCATGGGTGCCTTTGGCAAAATCACACATTTGCATAATACGGTCAATTTTACTTTTAAGAACCGGTACGTCTGCCGCACTGTAGTTATAAAAGTTTGACGAGAACAAGCCAATAAAGCGATCCTCACCAATAACATTGCCTTTGTCATCAAAACGTTTTACACCAACATAGTCGATATAAGCCGGGCGATGTACGCGTGATAATGAGTTAGTTTTAGTTAAAATTAGTAAGTTACTACTACGCGCATCTTGGCGAGCAGCTTCTGGTAATTCAGAAAGTAGACGAGTGTGTTCTACACCGGCATTTTTCATCAAACCTAAACTGGTTTCCATTACGCCTTTTAACTCGTAATCACCCTGTATTGGCGATAACTCATATTGGCGATAGCCCATTAGGGTAAAGTTGTCTTTAACTAACCAGTCTAAAAACTCAACCGTTTCATCTACTTCAGCATTATTTTTGCCAGCACGACGTTTTGGTAGCTCTTTACTAACTGCAATTAGCTTTTCGCGAATTGGCTGCCAGTCTTCTACCGCTACCGATACATCTGTAAGTACAGACTCTAACTCTTGTTTGAAAGACTCAATCACAGCTGAATCTGTTTGACGGTCAATTTCAATAAAGAATACTGTTTTGGTCGATGTTGATTCTTGCTCTGCTTTTAAACCAGATAAACCTGAGATCTTGTCATTTTCATCTCGTTGGATTTTAAGCGGGCTATGTAGTAATAAGTGAGAGGCAATATTTTCACGAGTCATGGCCATACGTACTGAATCAACTAAAAACGGCATGTCTTTAGCTATAATCTCAACAATGGTATGCGATGACTGCCAGCCATCTTTTGCCACTTCTGGGTTGAAAACGCGAATAACCGCGTCATCAGACGTGTTCTTTTCTAGCGAATTCCAAAGGCTTAGTGCAGCACCATATAAGTCACTATCGTTACGATTAGCCAAATCCTCTTTAGACATATTGCTGTACAAGGCTTTGGCGAATTTTTCAACGAGTAACACATTATCAGCGCGAACTTTTTTGTGGATAAGCTTACAAACATTATCTAAAATAACTGAGGCTTGACCTTCATTTCGTGTCATTGTTTATTCCTTAAATCTATTACTGCTTAATAGCAGAATATTTGTACAGCATTTATTAGCGTGGAGTCGAGCAAATTCTAACTCGTTTACAACTAATAAACAGCCTTTTACGATGAAAACATTTTTAGCTTTTCAGCTATTTGGTCATCTATTCACAAATTATAGATATAAATGGCCTTTACAGGCCATTTAGGAGCAAACTTATTCACTTTATTTTTTCTGGTCAGTCCAGAGCAAGCTACCAATTGCTGGTAAAAGCAGCACTGCACCCAGCATATTTACTAAAAACATGAAGGTAAGCAAAATTCCCATATCAACTTGAAATTTCAAATCAGAGAAAATCCAAGTACTCACGCCAATAGCAAGTGTAATACCGGTAAATAATACTGCACTACCGCGCTCAATTAACGCATTTCGATAAGCCACACTCAGCGGTACATTTTGTTTTAACTGCCCCATCATCGACGACAATATATAAATACCATAATCAACGCCTATACCCACACCTAATGCAATAACTGGCAGTGTAGATACGGTTAAGCCAATTTCCAGCTGTACCATTAGTGCTTGTGCAAGAGTAGATACCACATACAGAGGTAACACTACTGCAATGGTTGCTTTTACGCTTCTAAAGCTTAGTAAACACAAAACAATTACAGCGCCGTAAACATACAGCATCATCGGAATTTGCGCCGCTGACACTGACTCGTTTGTGGCTGCCATTACACCTACTGGGCCTGATGCGAGTTTAAACGCAACTTTATCTGTACCCTCTTCTTGTGCAAAGCGTTTAACACTTTCAATTACAAGATCAATTGTTTGCGCTTTATGATCATCTAAAAAGATAATCACTGGCATCACTGAGCAATCGCCGTTGAGTAATCCCGTGCTGGTTTCTACCCGCGAGGTAGATTGTACTAAGCTTGCAGAGTTACGTGGCAGGCTTTGCCATTTAAGGTTACCTTCGTTATAACCGGCATTTACCGACTGCGCTACCGAGCTTAAGCTTACCGCTGATTGCACACCGGCAACATTCTCTACTTTGTATTGAAAACGGCTAATACGCTGCATCACATCATGCTCAGTACATGCTGCAGGATACGCTTCTACAATTACCTTTAAGATATCAGACGAAATGGTGTATTTGTCCGAGATTAAAAATGTGTCTTGGTTATAGCGTGCATCTTGGTGCAATGATGGTGCGCCAGCATGTAAGTCCCCAATACGCATTTTATCAGCTTGCCAATAACCAAGTGCAAATAACACTAAAGTAAAAGCAATTATCATTTTAGCAATTTTAGGATCGGTGGCTTTAACCAATAAATCTCTAATTGCATCAAGCATATTTGGTTTTTTAGCATCACCCGATTGAATATGTACACTATTTTCAAAGTGCATATACGACGCCCATACAGGGAGTAAAATTAGGTTAGTAAATATAATTACCGCAACACCTAAACTAGCAGTTATAGCAAGCTCTCTAATAATACCAATGTCAATGGTTAGCAGAGTTAAAAAGCCAACCGTATCCGATAACAACGCAATGCCGCCTGGGATAAATAATGCTCTAAAGCTTGACTGACAACATTCTCGCGTACTTTTACCCTCGCCTACTTTTTTACCTATCGCGTTAATCATCTGCACACCATGGCTCACACCAATTGCAAATACTAAAAAAGGTACCAAAATAGACATAGGATCTAAGCCAAAGCCTAAACTCGACAGTAGCCCTAATTGCCAAATTACAGCAATGATCGAACACATTATAGGTAAAATAGTCAGCTTTAAACTGCCACAAAATAGCCAAACCATAATAAAAGTAAAGGCAATCGCGATGGCAAAAAATACCACCACACCTTTTGCACCTTCGGCTATATCACCGGCCATTTTAGCAAAACCAATTATATGAATACTCACCTTGTCGGTGCTTAGCGGTTCACGTAGTTGTGTTTCGAGTTTTTGCGCAAATGCTAAGGTATCGAGCTTTTCTTGGGTTTGCGGATCGGTTTCCATTAATTGCGCTGTCACCATCGCACACGAATAGTCACTGGCAATCATGCGCCCAACTACTTTCGCTTTTTCGATATTTTCTTTAACGACCCCTAAACCCTGTTTATCGGCTTTAAAATTAGCAGGAATTATTGGCCCGCCGGCAAAACCATCTTCAACTACTTCAACAAATCGAGCGCTGGGTGAAAATATTGAATTTACTAAAGGTCGATTAACCCCTGGGATAAAATATAGCTGGTCGTGTACCGCTTTTAATTGGGTAAAAAATTCAGGATTAAAAATATCGCCGCTGTCGTCACACACCGAAATTAAAATACTGTTAGCGCCACCAAACTGCTTTTCGTGTTTGGTGTATACCTTCATATAATCGTGGTTTAACGGAATGTTTTTATTAAACGAGGCATCAAGTTGAATTTGTGTCGCTTTAAATGCCAATAAACAGGTTATAAGCACAAAGCTTATAAGCATAATTAAGCGATGTTTAAATATCGCATTTTCTATAAAGTCTAAAATCTTATGCATTAAGGGGTCAACTCCTTCACTTTAATGCCATCTTCTGTTGCCATGATTAGTTTATTATTTAAAATCACACCATCTAGAATTGCTTTACCGTCGGCCAACTGCTCATGTGTAAGCTCAGCGTTTTGCAAATGAAAAATCACGCCGCTATTGGCCAACATTAGCCATTGTTCATTGTTATAATTTATGATGTTGTTAATCGTTGCTGTTTTTTTATTATCAAGGTGCTGCCAATTTTGATCACCTCGCTGGCGAGTAAAAACATTGCCTCGTAATCCTGCCACTACCTCTTGCTGCGCATTGGCGCTAAATGCAAAAAATGATCCTGGGTAAATTTCGTCAACTCGCTGCCATGTTAAGCCTGCATCGGTACTTTTTGCCATTAAGCCCATTTCACCCACTAACATTAAACCGTCTGGAGTTTGCTCAATGCGGTTAAAGTGCGGCAAAATTGAGGCTGTTTCTGCTTCATAACCTTCTGGGTCGTGTTCTTTTAAATCACTCAAATATTCTCTATCGTCACTAAATAATAGCGAGTCTAAAAAACGTTTTTGCCAGTGCTTACCACCGTCGCTGGTTTGATAAAACATGCCATAAGCCCCCACAGCATAACCATGTAGCTCATCTTTAAATAAAATATCTAAACACGGTTTATCTATCTCTGGCTTAGCTTGTTGTAAATGCCACGTTTTACCACCATTTGTAGTATTTATTATTGTTGCATCGTGCCCACAGGCCCAGCCATTGTTTTCATTAGTAAAATCAACCGCAGTTAACAATACTTGAGTTGGCACCGATTCTGCTTGTTGCCAATCAATACCATTAATACTTGTAATTACAGTGCCATGCTTACCAACAGCCACTAAACCCGCTTTAGTTTGGGTAATATCAGTCAATAACGTTTTATCGGCGTTTATTGCACTAATAGCAAATTGAGGAGTTTCTTGTGCAACACTCGCACCGCTGAGGATCAGGCTGGCATATACCAAATACTTCATAAATTTAAATCGCCTTGAACTGGGGAATTGTTTGTCTATTTAGGTGAGGAAAAGCCCTGCGCGTCAAAAAGACAAACGCGATGAGAAAGGAAAAAAGGCACCTAACCAATCGGTTAGGTGCCTACTATTAACTATCTACCTTCGCGACGTAATGCGCTTGATGTAAACTCATTGTCGTTAAACGACTGAGAAAAATCATACATTTTGTGCTGATTATCTAAACCAATTGCTAAGTAACGACGAGAGTTTAAATCGTGATAAACCTCTAACGTACTCCACTGCGTTGGTACTTCATAGTAGTTAAGGCCATAAGCCATAGCTACACGGTAAAGTTGGTCACGGTTATCGTAAATATCGGTAACCTGTACTTGCCAGCTATCTTCATCAATATAAAACACACGTTTTTTATAAATATGGCGCGTATCATCTTTTAAGTTAGCTTCAACCACCCACACACGGTGCTTTTCGTAGCGTGTATGCTCAGGGTTAATATGTCCTGGCATTAATATTTCGTCATAGCTTAGTTTATCGCTATGGAGCTTATAACTATTGTATGGAATATAAAGCTCTTGCTTACCTTTTAATGTCCAGGTGTAACGGTTTGGTGACCCGTTAAACATGTCAAAGTCATCAGTAGTACGTAAGCTGTCAGCTGCTGTACCTGGTGCATCATAAGCAACGTTAGGTGCACGACGAACACGACGTTGACCACTGTTGTAGGTCCATGCTTGGCGTGGCGTTAATATTTGGTCCATGGTTTCATGCACTAATAACGCAGTACCCGCTAGGCGTGCAGGCTCGGTTACTTTTTGTTTAAACTTAAACAAAATATTTGAGTCTTGCAGTTGCGCAGGTGTAGCACTTGGATCTGAGTATTTAACTAGTAGTTGCTCATCAAAACCAACATAGTTATACGAACCCGAAGCGGTAGGTGCTGCTTGGCCGCCAAAACGCTCAATAGACTGACCACGGTAACGTAGCAAGTGATTCCAAATTGCCTCTAAACCAGTTTTAGGAATAGGAAATGGAATACCAATTGCTGTACTTTTAATCCCATTACCGCCTTCTATTAGCTCTGCAGTGGGTGCAAATTGCTTAGTTGCATCATATACAAATTGCGGGAACGAAGCAGAGCGACGAGTTGCATATACTGGCATTTTAAAGGTATCAGGATACGCTTCAAATAACGCAATTTGGCCAGGGCTTAAGTTCGCTTTATATTTTTCAATATTGCTTTTATCAATAGTAAACAACACTTTATCCGTATTAAACGGGTCTAAGTGATGCATACCTGCTTTATAACCTGCCGGTGCTGCGGTAATACCACCATTCCACGCAGGAATAGAACCATCTGCATTGCCTGCTTTTTGAGCGCCTAGTGGCGTTAAGTCTGCACCTAAGCGCGCAACTTCTTCGCTGCTAATTTTAGCTAAAGCAGCGTGACTTGCAAACAAGCTACAAAATGCAGTAGCAATGAGGGTAGGTTTTTTAATCATAATAATATTACCCCTAAATAGAATATTTTAAGTTAAATGAAATGTAATCGCGATCAGAGAAGGTATTAATGTCGCCGCCACCCCAAAATGAGTTGTAGCTAACATCTAATGACCACGCATTTTGATAGTTAAAGTTCATGGTTGCACCTAACGATTTACGATCCTCTATAAACAAAAACATAGGATCTGGCGTGCTACCATTTACGTCATGAGAAAATACAAAACGTGGCGAAAAGTTAATACCGTTATACAGGTTATAATAATCACCTTTAGCAATTAAGCGATAACCCCACGATGTAGCCGTAGCAAATTGTTTTTGCTCTGCTCCATTTGATAACGCCATATGTAGCGCAGAATAATCAGAACTGCCTGGGCCGGTCATAATGCCACTACGCCCAGTACCAGAAACGTTTAAACGCATTTCATCGTACTCCGGCATACTATGAATACGCACGCCACCAACCTCACCTACCACAGCCCAGCTATCTGCACCCAAAGATGGGCCAAATAAATGCGTCGCGGTAAATTGTAATTGACTGGTATTACGCTCTATATAACCTTTTGCTAGCTCGCCTGGGCCAACAACACTGACAGCATTGCCTTGGCTCATTTGTGAAATACCTGCAAATTCAGGGCGTAAACCTGCCACTGCTAATTGCTCTGGCATTGCAGCGTAAAGTAGCTCTACGTCATCAATTTGTAGTGGTTCATCTTCGCGAAAAGTAAACTCACCGGCAAACGCAGTTTCACCTAAAGATGTGTTGAAGCTCAAACCATAGAGTTTAATGTCTTCTGGGTATTCATTTTTTGCTAAAGAGAAAGCTCTTAAATTATGAATATTATCTTCAGTGATTTCGGTCGTTGTAATCATTGCTAAATCTTGGGCAAGTGAAGCTTGAGTGAAATTAGACACTCGACCAGATACTAACGGGCGACGGCTATGATAATTCACATGATAAAATGCCACTTCCGTGTCATTAAATTCAGGTAAAAACACGCCTAAACGTAAACCGTATTGGCCGCCGTCATCCGGCTCTACTTTACCTTCATCGCCTTTACCTTTTAGTGCTACCTTAGTTGGATAGGCTAAATACATTTCGGCCAGTAGCGCTTTGCCTTGAGCACTTGAAGGATCAACGCCTTTGAGTGAGGCTGCTAGGGCAAAGTCAGAGGTTAAATTATTTAAACTGTCGGTTAAAAATGCTAAATCAATATCAGGATTTGAAGTAAAACCTAACTGCACATTTTGCTGATAACCATTTTCAGAGGCAAAGTCATTGGTAGAAAAATACGTTCCCGTTGCTGGTAAGCGTGTTTCTTGCCATTGGTATTGATAAAAACCCTCTAAGGTTACGTTATCAGTAATACCTAACGATGCCCATAACATACCAACAGGTATAAAGGCTTCTTTAAGCTCTGCACCAGGCGCTTTTAAACGGTCTATGTCAACTGGGTTAACGTTAATACCATGCGATATTAATGTACTTTCACCCCAATTTATTACTTGTTGACCAACGCGAATTGATAGCGGATTTTTTCCTTCATTTAAATCAAAGCTTGCCCATACATACGCATCTAATAAACGGATGTCAGCACAGCTTTGTGCTTTTGTATCTTTGTCATCACATGGATCGACGCCTTGGCCTGAGGTAGGGTTTACATAAGCACGATCGCCATCCATTAACTCAAAGTCATAAAAATACATAAATCGAGTAAACAAACCATAATTATCTTTACTGATAGATAGATCATGGGTGCCCTTTAATAGTTTTGAAAACGAATCACCACTATCAAAGTTTAAATCGCCTGCATCACCATTGTTTGAATATGATCCTGGTTGCGCCCAAACATCTTGCGATGAGTAAACGGTATTGTTTAAGGCTGGGTTATAACCCGTCCAATCGAATGAAGGGTTGTTACTTTTACCTATTAAGCCAAAGTCTCGGTCTTCTACACGAATACTTTGCCCATAAGAAAAAGTGGAGTCGAAAGTTATATCAAAACCTCCGGCTTCAAAAACTGCCGCTTGTGCAGTCATTGCAGATAACCCTAAGCTTGCGGCTGCTAAACCTATAGCGATTTTATTTTTAACAAAAAGCGATCTTCTTATCATTTTGGTTTCCCCCCTGTCGCGGGTCATTTTGTGTGATCAAGTTATTGTTTTTAGTGTAATCGTAACGATAGAAGCGAATTAAACAAATTACAAACAGTCGCCTTCAATCAGTCATAATCTTTTTTTATTCACTGACGTTTACGCAATGGTAAGACGTCATACCAGTAATTTATACACGCAAATTAACAATAGGACAAATCGAAATTAACAAAAAGGCAATATTTATGTATATCTATAACATAAATACAAGCGCTTAGGCTACTCGTTCGAGGCGGATAAACTTATTTTCGGGGGTAAGTATCAATCTAAACCTACCTCGCACCCCTAAACTAGAAATGTAGGGGCGCAGGTAGTTTGCGGCAAATCGAATGGTTTTACCGCTGTCATCTACAACTTGTACTGAGCTATAACGTCCATGGTAGTAATCCATGCATTCGTTGTAGCTCAAATTTAATCTAAAATAATATTCAATCATGATTTAATTTAAGGCTTTTTCAACCTTCTCAAATAAATCGTCGCTCAGCGTATCTAAATCAGCTAAACGCTGCAGTTGTGTTTTCATTGCTGCAGAACGTACTTTATCGTAACGTTTCCACGACATAAAAGGCGTTAACATGCGTGATGCATTTTGCGGATTAATAGTATTGAGCTTAATGAGTAAATCACCAAGCAAAGCATAACCTTGACCATCTAGGCGATGAAATTGCGCGGTATTAAAGTGACTAAAACTGCCAATTAAAGCACGCACTCGGTTAGGGTTTGAAAAGTCAAAACAAGGATGTTCATACAGTGCTTTAATATTGTCAATTGCATCATCACCCGACTGCATGGCTTGCAGTGCAAACCATTTGTCCATTACTAATACGTCGTGTCGCCATTGGCTATCAAAATGTGCAAGCAAGGTGTCACTTAATGTATGCGACGCTTTTATAGCACCACTGAGCGCACCGAGCACATTGGTCATATTAGTTGAGCTTGCAGCTTCTTTTATAAATTCAGCCGCTGGTAAACTGTCTGTTTTTGCTAGGTAATACAAACATTGTTGTTTTAATGAACGTATTGCCACAGCAGCCGCATTAACACTGCCATCGTCTTCAAGTGCTTGGTAACAATTAATAAATTCTTGTTCAAGGGTATCGGCTATTTGCTGTTCAAACTGCTGCGTAATAGTAAGAATAGCATCAACTGGGATCGTCTCAAACTCAGCTGCTAAGGTATCAAAGCTAGGGAGTTTTAACAGTTCAGCAAGTAATGCCAAGTCACCTGCTCTACTGGCTATTAATACCTGTAATGCTGCTATTATTTCATTACTTAATGGTTCAGGGTTTTTACTTGCAATACCACGCTTAACCGCATTAATAAATAGCTGTTGCTGTGCATCCCAACGCGAAAAGTCGCTACGCGCAAAGCGCATTATGTGCAATAGGTCTTGATCGTTACTGTGCTGCTTTAATATACACGGGGCTGAAAAGTCTTCCAATAAAACGGCAACAGGTTGCTCTGCTAGCTGATCAAAATTAAATGTTTGCGTTGCTTTAGTTACATCAAGCACATGACCAACGCTCTGACCTTTATATTGTAACGGTACACTTTTCCCCTTGCTATCTAACAGCTCAATTGCAAAAGGAATATGCAAAGTATCGTTTTGTGGCTGATTAATTGGCGCAGCCTGCTCAATGGTAAGGCTAAACGTTTGCGTCTCGCTATGGTAACTTTGTTGTACATTTAAACGAGGAGTACCCGATTGGCTATACCAGCGTTTAAATTGCTCTAAGTTAATATTAGATGCATCACTCATAGCACTTACAAAATCGTCACAGGTAACCGCTTGGCCATCGTGGCGTTCAAAGTAAAGTGTCATGCCCTTTTGAAAGTTAGTTTCACCAAGCAAGGTGTGCATCATACGTATAACTTCAGCACCTTTGTCGTATACAGTCACAGTGTAAAAGTTATTCATTTCAATTACTTTTTCTGGACGAATAGGATGCGCCATAGGCCCTGCATCTTCACTAAACTGGTGAGTACGCATTACTTTAACGGCATCAATACGGTTTAGCGCTCGCGAGCCCAAATCACTGCTAAATTCTTGATCTCTAAATACTGTTAAACCTTCTTTTAACGATAACTGAAACCAATCTCTGCAGGTTACGCGGTTGCCGGTCCAGTTATGAAAGTATTCATGCCCAACAATAGATTCAATGGTGTGATAGTCTTTATCGGTAGCGGTTTCTTGATTTGCCAAAACACACTTACTATTAAAAATATTAAGCCCTTTATTTTCCATCGCTCCCATGTTGAAAAAATCAACGGCAACAATCATATAAATATCAAGGTCATACTCTAAATTAAAGCGTGTCTCATCCCACTGCATCGCTTTTTTAAGTGAGCTCATTGCATGTGGTGTTTTTGACAAGTTACCTTTATCTACAAATAAGGCTAAATCAACATTCTTACCACTTTTTGTAGTATAGCTATCATTTAACACATCAAAGTCACCCGCCACTAAAGCAAATAAGTAACTTGGCTTCTTAAACGGATCTTGCCACTTAGCAAAATGACGACCGTCTTGCGTTTCACCGCTATCTACCATGTTGCCATTAGAGAGTAACTGCGGGTATTTTTTGTCTGCTATTATGGTTACATCGAATGTTGATAAAACATCTGGACGGTCCATATAGTAAGTTATTTTTCTAAAACCCTGCGCTTCACACTGAGTACAATAAGCCCCACCCGATAAATAAAGTCCTTCTAGAGAAGTATTTGTTTGCGGAGAAATTTCGGTCACTATACTAAGTTGGCAGTGTTCTGGTAGGTTATTAATAATGAGTTGCTCACCCACTATTTTATAATCGCTAATATCATGAGTATCTATTGAAAGCGACACTAAGCGTAAATCAATGCCATCGAGTACTAAAGGTGCCGTTTTAGCGCCCACGCGGCTCAATGTAAGTAGCGCAGTGACTCTTGTTGTTAACGGCTGTAAATCAAAGTTAAGCTCGGTGTGATTAATTAAAAAGTCTGGCGCTTGGTAATCTTTTAAATATTGTGTTTGCGGTTTTTGTGCGGCAGTCATAAATACTCCAAAAAAAGCCCCTTTTATGTTTAAAAGAGGCTGTTTAAATTAAGCAGTCTGTTTTGGTTTAATACGTAATATTTTAATACCTAAATAAGCATAAATAATTGCCAATACAGGGTTAATTAAATTAAAGAAAGCATACAGTGCATAGTCAAATGGATTGATCAGTAACACGCTTTGCATATAGGCACCACAGGTATTCCATGGGATCAGCGGGCTGGTAATTGTGCCGCCATCTTCTAAGGTACGCGATAAATTAACCGGTTTTAAACCACGGTTTGCATATTCTTCTTTAAACATCCGCCCCGGTACCACAATAGCAATATATTGATCCGCCGCAATGACGTTTGTACCAATACAAGTCGCTATAGTTGCAGTGATTAACGACCCTGTGCTTTTTGCGATTTTAAGAATACTCTTAACAAACACATCTAACAGCCCCGTTTTTTCCATAATAGCGCCAAACATCAGTGCCGTCATAATTAGCCAGGTTGTTGTAAGCATACCTGACATACCGCCCCCACTGAGGAGCGCATCCATATTGTCGTCTTGGGTACTAATACTAAAACCATCAAAAAAAGTGGTCCAAATTAATTTAAAGTAGCCTATTAGCTGGCCTTGGCTTATGTCTATTTGGCTGGCAATTAAATCAGATTGAAACAACACAGCCCACACAGCGCCAAGTACCGCGCCTATCGATATGGCAGGAAACGCTGGCATTTTGCGTATCGCAAGTACCAAAAGTACAATTAAAGGCACTAGCATTTCTAAACCAATATTAAAGTTTTGCTGCAAAATAGCAGTAATTTCATCAATACGCCCTGCTTCACTCGATGCAGTCGCGTTAAACCCCATAAATATAAAGATTATTAAGGCAATTACAAAGCTCGGTACTGTAGTCCATAGCATATGCTGAATATGTTCAAATAAATCTGCCCCCACAACCGCAGGCGCTAAATTAGTAGTCTCTGATAGTGGACTAAGCTTATCGCCAAAATACGCGCCCGATATAACCGCACCAGCCGTTACTGTTTGCTCTAACCCTAAGCCTGTAGCAACGCCTAATAAAGCCACACCTATTGTAGCCGCTGTGGTCCACGAACTACCAATGCTCATTGCTACAATGCCACAAATTAAACAACTAGCTGCATAAAACCAACTCGGATTAATAACCTGTAAGCCATAGTAAATTAGCGTAGGTACTGTGCCCGAAAGCAACCAAGTGCCTATTAACGCACCTACCATAAGTAAAATTAAGATAGCACCTAACGACAAGGTGATCCCTTCAATCATCGCATCTTCTAGTTTTTTCCAATTGTAGCCATTTTTTAGACCTATTAATGCTGCTGCAAAAGTAGCAAATAACAAAGCTATTTGATTTGGCCCAGAAGAGGAATTATCACCAAATAGATAAACAGCCGCACCAAGTAAACAAATGAGAACTGAGATTGGAATGAGTGCATCAAAAAACGAGGCGGGTTTTATTGGTTTTTCTTCTAATGACTTCAAGATAAAGACTCCTACACACATCTAATGCATGTTAATTATTCTTCTTAGCACATACAGCGCATTAATCGAGCAACATTGATCTAGCTCAACTTTGTGTAATCAGCGATTATAACAATCTTGTAAATTATGGGTAGCAAAAAAGGCGCAATTGCGCCTTTTTTTATAGAGGTAAACCAATTATTACTTTTTGGCTATACGCCCGTATTTAATATAGTCTTGAGTGATCAGGGCTGCTTCCTCTAAAAATGGATCCAGCTTTTCAATTACTTCCGGCACATCATCTAGGTTTTCGATTGGTTTTTCACCTAAACGCGCTAAACGCTCATTAGTACGCACTAAAGCGCGTGCTTCATTTTCATCTTTTTCTTTAATACGCTGAGCTTCTACTAACGAAATAGTTTTGCGGTCTTTCTCTTCGTTGTAGCGAGTAATGTCTTCAAATACATAATTAAACTCTGGCTCTGACTGAATACGCTGCGCATGTTGCTTATCTAAATACGTAATAATCGGTTTTAAGTCACCCATTTCTTGGTATCTAGCGCGTACTATGCTATCCCACGGCAGTGCATTATCTTGTTTGCTTTCTCCCCACTCTGCGGGATCGATTGCAGATGGAAACGAAATATCAGGAATAACGCCTTTGTGTTGTGTGCTACCACCATTTATGCGGTAAAACTTAGCAATTGTATACTGCACACTGCCAAGCTCGTTGTCGTACAGGTCGTACGCTCGCCCTAAGCCTTTGTGCTGTTGCACAGTGCCTTTACCAAAGGTTTGCTCGCCAATCACAATACCGCGACCATAATCTTGTATCGCTGCTGCAAAAATTTCAGAAGCAGATGCACTGTATCTGTCTACTAGAACAGTTAACGGGCCATCGTAGTACGTAATACCATCGCGGTCTTTCTGCTCTTCAATACGATTATTAAGAGTGTGAATTTGTACCACAGGACCTTGGTCGAAAAACAATCCAGAAAGCTGTGTTGCCTCGTATAAAGAACCACCACCATTTTGACGTAAATCTATAATAACACCGTCTACTTTAGCTTCTTTTAGTTTAGCTAGTTCAACTTTTACATCTTGCGACAAGTTATTATAAAAGCCAGGTATTTCAATAACGCCTATTTTACTGGTTAAATCGGAATACTGTGCTTCAAACACTTCAGATTTGGCTGCTCTGTCTTCTAGGCGTATTTTATCTCGGGTTATTTCAACTATTTTAGGCGTACCGTGCGCATCAGCGCCTTTTAGATACTGTAAACGTACTTTTGTACCTTTAGGGCCTTTAATTAAATCAACCACGTCATCTAAGCGCCAACCTATCACATCAACAAACTCTTTACCGTCTTGGGCAACGCCAATAATGCGGTCATCGGCTTTAATTTGTTGTGATTTATCGGCAGGACCACCCGGTACTAAACTGCGAATAACGGTATAGTCTTCGTCTGGGCTTAATACTGCACCTATGCCTTCAAGCTCTAGGTCCATATCCATTTTAAATTGCTCTGCACGGCGCGGCGATAAATAAGAGGTATGCGCCTCTATACTGCGTGCAAGCGAATTCATTACTATTTGAAAGGCATCTTCGGATTTTGATTGTACTAAACGCTTTTGTGCATTTTTATAGCGCTTTACAAGTACATCCTTTATACCTTCCCAATCTTTACCGGTCATTTTTAAGCGTAGTGCGTCATATTTAACGCGCTCACGCCATATTTCATCAAGTTCGTCTTGGGTGGTTACCCAATCAGCATCTTCTCGATCAAAAAAGTATTCATCTTGTTTATCAAACGTCATCTCATTTTCAAGTAATGAAAGCGAGTAATCATAACGCTCAAAGCGACGTTTAAGGCTTAGGTTAAAAATATCAAACGTAAAGCCTAACTTGCCGGTTACCAATGCGTTATCAAAGCCATTACGATATTGCTCAAATGACGCAATATCGCTGGCTAAGAATACACTTTTATTAAAATCAAGGGATTCGATATAACGATCGTACACTTTACTTGAAAGCTCATCGTTAAATCGAACCGGTGTATAGTGTGAACGAGTAAATAAGTTAACCACTCGTTTGCTGGCTGTAGCATGTTGACTTTCTTGCTTGAGCAACGGTAAGTCTTTTAACGTAACGGCTTCAACGGCAGCAAATAATGAACCTGAAAACAGGGCAGCAACTAACGGAATGAGCGTAAACTTTTTACTCATACACAACTCCTTAATTTATTTTCAGCTTAAATAATGTATAAGCTGTCAGCTTTGGTTTTAACTTGCATACCAGTCACTAATTCAACATGAACGTCGTCTTTGTTCACTTCAGTGATTATTGCATTAACAAGTGCTTGGCCAAGTTTAACCTTAACCTTATTATTAACCTTGACCTCACTTGCTGGTAAAGGTTCAATTTTTCCTGAACGCTTAACCGGTGCGGCTTTAGCTGTTTTATCTGCTGAAGTAGCATTTTTAGCGGCATGAGCAGGTTTCTTTTTGAAAGATTTTGCATCTGCATCTGGACGCGGACGTTGCTGCTTTTTGCGTTTAGCCATTTTCGCGCGGCTTTCTTCCAATGCTTTTTGTGCATGGTCGATATGCTCTTGCTCAACTTTTTCAGCTTGATTACCATCAAGATCAATACGAAACTCTGACTTAGTCACAGCTTCTAAATAACGCCAGTTAGACGTGTATTTTCTAAGCGCTTGGCGCACTTGAGTCTTGCTTACTTTTTCAGACCCTTCAATACGCTCAGCAATATCTTTAAAAATACCGACTTTAAGCGGTTTGATACCGTCTTTTTGTTTAAAACACTGCGGGAATTCTTGATATAAAAATTCCAACACTTCGTTCATATCTTTTAGCTTGTTTGTGGTTTCCATTTTAGAACCTATTTTTCACATCTTTTCATCAAGGGACGAATCAACATAGTGTATTACCCAGTCGACCAATTCTTCGAAGTCGGCCTCAATTACAGCCATATCACCACGAAGGTGTTCCCAAATACCATTAATTGTTTCATCGATAAATTCACACTCGGCTTCGTCTGGTAGACGATCCCAAGCAATATGAATCAAATCATTGAGCGTTTCCGCTACATGTTCTTCATCGCCTTCCCAATCGCCCACATCTTGTACGGCAAAAAGGTAGTCTTGAACATTTAGCAAGTCTTTCATTATAGGCTTGCCTCTAAGCATTTTACTAATGCTTCAAGACCCGCTTGATCGTCAGTATCAAATCGGCTAATACTTGGGCTATCTATATCAAGTACAGCAAATACTTTACCAGCTTTCATAATAGGTACAACTACTTCAGAATTTGACGCTGCATCACAGGCTATATGCCCATCAAAAGCGTGAACATCTTCTATTAATTGTGTTTGTCCGGTTGCAGCGGCGGTTCCACATACACCCTTTCCTACCGGAATTCGAATGCAAGCTGGGTTACCTTGAAACGGACCAAGCACTAATTCGGTAGGTGAATCCATAAAATAAAAGCCCGCCCAATTTACATCATCTAATGAAGTAAATAACAGCGCGCTTATATTTGCCATATTAGCAATTACATTCGATTCACCGCCTATCAGCGATTGCGTTTGCTTAACTAATGACTGGTAAAAATCGTGCTTTTGCATACCAAACTACTTCTTATTAAACATACAGTAGCTAAAGGTACTCTTTGTCGTGAAAAATTGAAACCTTTTGCGGCTAAAAAAAAGGAAAATGCACGCTTTATCAGCATGCTTGCTTAATAATGCTACGATTATTTTTTTGCGGTTTTACGCAGCCCAAACAAAAACAGCCCTGCAGCAAACCCAGACATCACACTATTTATTAAAAATATCTCGCCCGTAGTAGCACTAAGTAAGTAACTAAAAATAGCGCCGCCTAATAAACCAAGCGTTAAAACCCCTGAATAATTTACTTTAGCGTACTTAAACATAAGTAAGTAACCTGGCACTACAAATGCGGCCATCGTTAACCCTACAATATGTGCGTTTGCTATTGCCGTCATCAATAATTGAAAAAATATTGATAAAAAGTCGCCACTCATAGCAAGGCCATAATAAACACCCAACATACCACCAATAATGATTGGGGAGAGTAATGAAAGCCCGACACTTTTTGCAAGTTGATGTTTCATCGTAAAATCCTTAAATATACAAACATAAGCCTCAATAATATAAGCATGCCCTAAGCGAGGTAGCTTATAAATAGAGACTATGGTCGTAATTTAAACTTACAAAACAAACGCGTTATTTTATATGAGGCACAAAAAAGCCCGCTAATTAAGCGGGCTGTTTTGTTATATGGTGGAGAGATAGGGATTTGAACCCTAGATGGGCTATAAACCCATGCCGGTTTTCAAGACCGGTGCATTCGACCA
>NZ_JBEONZ010000011.1:0-99532 GCF_040308705.1 Pseudoalteromonas sp. 19-MNA-CIBAN-0066 | reverse complement strand
ATCACGTAAAGCCCAGTTGTACAACTGGTGATGGTGGACAAACAAATCCATCAGCGATTCTTCTTGAGAAACTGATGATTTCATTTTATATGTAACTTTACGGATTGCTTTTTTCATAACAACTAATTATATTTAGTTATTATGAAAAAACAAGCCCTAAATACGCTGTATCACAGCGTTTATAATATTCACTATTATTTAGTTCTTGTAACTAAATATCGTCATCGCTGTATCACGCCAGAGGTTGCCGCGTACTTAGAATCTCAGTACAAAAGGTTGTTAAAATCTTGGGATTGTGAGCTTTTGGAGTGCAATGGTGAGCCAGATCACCTTCACCTTTTAATTTCTGCTAATCCCAAGATGCAACCAAGTAAAATGGTGAACAGTTTAAAAACTGCTACATCAAGACTTGTGCGAAAGGAGTTTTCCGAACACTTGGGTGAGTTTTACTGGAAGCCAGTTTTTTACAGCAGAAGTTATTGTCTGGTTAGTTGCGGAGGTGCGCCACTTGAAATCGTGAAGCAATATTTAGCTCAGCAGGAAGGATTTGATTAAAGCCACCACTTCGTGGTGGTGCGCCTTTCACCACCACCTAAATTAACTCGCTTTGGCTCATTAGATTTAGATGGAGCACTTGGCGCTATTGGGTAGACGTTAGTTTACCTCGCGCAGGGTTTTAAAAATTTAACAAGCGCGGCATAAAGCCCCACCTACGGTTTAACCCAAACACCGAGCTTGGTTTTTTTCTACCTAAAACCTGACGCCTAATACCTAAAATCTAAACCTTTACCGTAGGCGTGAGTTTACCTCGCGCAAGGTTTAAAACTTAACAAGCGCGGCATAAAGCCCCGCCTACGGTTTAACCCAAACACCGAGCTTGGCTAATTCCTACCAAAACCTGAAATCTGAAACCTACAACCTAATACCTCAAACCTGCTCTTCCACATCTATTCGCAAAACTGGTACAAACTTGTTAGCAGTGGCTGGCGTATTTCATCACGTTCAAATAATAGTTCGTGTTTAGCGCCGGCAAAGCTTTTTATTACTGCTTGGTTATGTCGGTTTGCCAGTTTATGTTGCGCGGTGTTATCTACTACTTCGTCGCGCTCTGCGCTGGCTATAAACAGTGGAATATTAATACTTAACTTATCAACCGATGCAATAAAGGTAAATGCGGCTTGTAGCCAGCCATAGGTTACGCCACCAAGCTGCAGCAGTGGGTCTTGATAGGTTTGCCTAAAAAATTTATAACGCACTTGGCTGCTAGTTAATGTATTTAAGGCAAACTCATCTGGGCTGTAATCGTTTTGCCCAAGGGCATAACTTTGTGAAAAACCGAAAAGCACAGCTGCGTTAGCAATTAGTTTTGCCAACGGTTTTGGGGTGTTTTTAGTGTGAATGTCAAACATGGGTGCCGATAAAAACAATCCACTAAAACTATTTTCAAAGTGGGCTAAATAGTCAAAGGCAATTGCACCGCCCATTGAGTGGCCAAGCAGTATTTTTTTGCCTTGCCAGTGATTATCAACAATTTGTTGATTAAATAAATGCAGATCGTGGCGATAATCAGTAAAACATTTTACATAGCCTTTATGCTTATTAGCTAAGTGTCGGTAAGAGCGACCTTGCCCTTGATGATCAACAATAAACACGGCAAAATTATTAGTGTACAGCTCCCACAATAGCTCTTTGTATTTATCAAGCCCTTCTATGCGCCCTGAGCTAATTACAATCGCGGTATGCGCCTGCTCAGGTTTTGCATAGGCATAAAATAACTGCCCGGCAGGAGTATTTAAATAGGCTTTAACTAGGGTGTTGTTATAAAAATCATTAATACTGGGTTGATTATTAACAAGCTCGTTTTCGCTACTGTAAAACATTCACTACTCTTTTATTATTGGTAAAGTAACCATGGCGCACAGGCCACCTTGTGGTTTATTTGATAAAACCAAGCTGCCGCCATGAGCAATAATGGCATTTTTAGCAATTGCTAAACCTAAACCCGTGCCACCACTCACTCGGTCACGCGCATCTGACTGCCTAAAAAACGGCTCACATAACTTACTAAGCTGGTTGTTTGGTACACCTGGGCCATCATCACATATTTCAATATAAATGGCATCACCGTGCTTTAGGGTAAGGCTAATAGTGTGCTGTGCATATTTAATCGCGTTGCGCAGTAAGTTTTCCAGTGCGCTGGCAATTAGCGCTTCATCGCAATTTAGCGTTACCGCCGCCGAGCCACTTACCTGCAGTTGCTTGTTATGCTGTTTTGCTTCAAAAGTGGCATCGTTAAGTACATGATCAACAATATCTTGCAGTGACTGTTTGTGTAGCGATAACGCTTGGCTATTTGCCTCCAAACGCGACACTTGCAATACATCGGCAATCATTTTATCAAGCTGGTTGGCTTCCTTTTCTATGCGTAGTAAATATGATTGGCTGGCTTCGTTAGCTTGCATTTGCGCAAGGCCGGTCGCCATTTTTAAGCGAGTAAGTGGCGAACGTAGCTCGTGTGATATATCGGCCAGTAGGCGCTTTTGTGCGCTAATTAATTGCGCTAATTGGTCGGCCATACGGTTAAAGTCGCGCCCTAATATTCCCAGCTCATCTTTACGATTAGCGGATATAGCAGCCCGGGCTGTTAAATCGCCGGCAGAGAGTTTAATAGCCGCTTTTTTTAAGCTATTAATAGGGGCAATTAAGTTACGGCTAAATAAAAAACTCAAAATAAGTGAGGCAATAATCGCAATCGATATTTTTATCCATTTAGGCATTAACATTAAGCGCACGAATAGCGGCGGCTGGTGGTTTATGTCTATTTCGTATAAATAAAAATGGCCCTCAGGTACATTTATACTGATAGGGCCAAAGGCCTGAAAATGCTCGGTAAATATTACCTGCGGCAGCATATTTTTACTAAAATTAAGCAAGCTTAAATCAATATTGCTCGGCACTTCTTTACTGGTTATAAAGTCATCGCTTTGCGCGGCACTTAAATACAATAACTTACGTTTTGATAGCCTAGGGTGAGTAACAATATCGCTCAAGGTACGCTGATGCTTGGTAACTGCGCGCTCAATACTTTTAGCGGTATGAGCGAGGTTTTTTTTCATCGGCCCTTTTAATGGCTCATTACTGAGAACATTAATTAGCGTAATATGGCTTAAAAAAACAAGCGCAGCTATGGTGCCTATAATGGTAAGCCAGAACCAAATAAATACTTTAAAAAACAAGTAGTGATGCGGTTGCTTTAGCCACGCAAAGTAGGGCGCTTTATTCGCCTTGAATAAAGACATAGCCCGTCCCTCTAATGGTTTTAATTAGCTCGTTAGGTAAGTGCTCAGCTATTTTTTTACGAATGTTGCTAACGTGCATATCAATAGAGCGATCAAACGAGGCTAAGCGCCTGCCAAGTACATCTTCACTTATTTGCTCTTTACTAACCACCTCGCCAGCATGTTTGGCAAGTAATGCGAGTATTTCGTATTCGGTGCCAGTAAGGGTTAAGGTTGTTTGTTTAATTAAGGCTTCACGAGCAGCCAAATTAATAGTAACCCCGTTAACCACTAATTTATTATTGCTAGTGGCATTCATGGTGGTTATATGTTCAATTCGGCGCGTAATTGCTTTAACTCGAGCAAGTAATTCACGATGATTAAAAGGTTTAGGTATGTAATCGTCTGCGCCAAGTTCAAGGCCAAAAATACGATCAAAATCTTCGCCTTTGGCGGTAAGCATAATTACCGGCGTAAGCTTGGTTTGCCTAAGTTGTTTAAGTACTTCAAAACCATCAAGGGTAGGCAGCATTACATCAAGTAGTATTAGTGCGTAGTCGTTCGCTTGCGCTAGCTTTAGGCCTTGCTCACCGTCGTGTACGCTTTGCACGCTAAACCCTTGCGCAGTTAAATACTCGCTTAATAGCTCACACAAACCTGTGTCGTCATCAATCATTAATAGTTTCATTTTCAAACCCTTGGGTTGTGCCGTATGTGCTGATTTTACCTGCTTAATAGTACAAAAGTGAATCTTTACATAACCTTTACACTGCTTTGCGTTACTTTGCATTGCAGCGGGTATAGTTAGCTCAACAGATTAAAACAACCAATCCAATAGTAAAGGTAATGATTATGACTAAAGTAAATACACTTTCAAAACTAGTACTTATTTGTGGCTTAGCAACCGCTACTTTCGGTGCAACCAGTGTTATGGCCAAAGGCGATATGCATAAGCAAGGTCGCCACTCACAAGCGCACTTTTTACTATCGGAGCGCGGCGCTGATAAACTCGATTTAACACAAGAGCAGCAAACTAAATTAGAAGCTATATTTGCAGCACAAAAAACGCAAATGCAAGCACTTAAAGGCACCGACAAAGAAGCGCGCAAAGCACAGCGTACCGCTCACAAAGCTAAAATGGAAAGCTTGTTATCAGCTGCAACGTTTGACGAAAATGCAGCAAAAGAGCTACTAGCTCAACGCCACGAAAAAGGTGAAGAAATGGGTTTAATTAAATTAAAAACTCAACACCAAGTATGGCAAGTTTTAAATGCAGAGCAGCAAGAAAAGTTTGCAAAAATGCAAAAGCGTATGGGTAAGAAAAAACATTCAAAATAGCTTTTAGTTGGATAAGTTTTTGACTAGATAAAATAAAACACCGAGTTCAATTTGAGCTCGGTGTTTTGCTTTGTATGTTGTTTAAGTAAAACAAGGTGTCAGGTTTTAGATAGAGACAAATCCAAGCACGGTGTTTAAATTACCCGTAGGCGGGGCTTTATGCCGCGCTGGTTAAAATTTAAAAACGATTGCGCGAGGTAAACTCTCGCCTACAAACTCTAGGCAAAACCTACTTACTACTTAAAAAAGTCATCTTCATTTTTTGCCATCATGGCTTCTATGTCTTCAATCATGTCTTGGCTAAAATCTTCAGCTGAAGTAATAGGGGCTGAAATTCTATTATTTTCAAACGACCATTCGCCTAAATCAATAAGCTGACAACGTTTTGAACAAAACGGGCGGTGTGGGCTTTGCTCTGACCATTCAACCTTACTTTTACAGGTTGGGCAGTTAACAATAGTTGGCATAGTAATCTCTCAATCTTGTTTTAAATAGTGCTGTCTAATAGCCAAACTCTAAGTCAGTTTAAATGCTTTTAGTATTGTATTGGCTTTTAGAGGGTCGTATCATTTTTCTGATACCTGATACCTGATACCTGATACCTGATACCTGATACCTGATACCTGATACCTGATACCTGATACCTGATATTAAAAACTCGTTACCCGGTTAATCTCAGCTAACGAGGTCATGCCGTCGGCGGCTTTACGAATGCCCGATAAACGCAGGTTATTAAATCCGGCTTTAAGCGACACTTCAGCTATTTCTAGTGAGTTACCACCGCGCATTATAATTTGTGCTATTTCTGGGGTAATTTTCATTACTTCGTAAATACCTACACGTCCTTTATAGCCATCGGTACAGTTTTCGCAACCTTTAGGAGCATACAAGGTCATTTCACTAATTTGCTGCTGGCTAAAACCTTGGCGTAGCAGTTCTTCACTAGGTAAATTTTCAGGCGTTTTACATTGAGGGCATAAGCGGCGCGCTAGCCGCTGAGCTATAATTAAGCTAATTGAACTTGCTACGTTATATGCAGGTACGCCCATGTTTAATAAGCGGGTAATGGTTTCGGGCGCTGAGTTAGTATGCAGAGTCGAAAGCACTAAGTGACCTGTTTGCGCCGCTTTAATAGATATTTCGGCGGTTTCTAAGTCACGTATTTCACCTACCATTACTACATCGGGATCTTGGCGTAAAAATGCGCGCAATGCGTTGGCAAAGGTCATATCGGCTTTAATATTAATTTGTACTTGGTTAACCCCTTCGAGGTTAATTTCTACCGGATCTTCGGCGGTACTAATATTACGCTCAGGCTGGTTTAATATATTTAAGCCGGTGTAAAGCGATACCGTTTTACCCGAGCCAGTAGGCCCAGTTACTAATATCATCCCTTGTGGTTGCTCAAGCGCATCCATATACAGCTTTTTTTGCTCGGGTTCGTAACCTAATACATCAATGCCAAGCATGGCGCTAGATGAATCAAGAATACGCATTACAATTTTTTCGCCCCACAAGGTGGGCATGGTGCTTACCCGAAAGTCGACACTTTTACGTTCGGTTATTTTTAGCTTTATGCGGCCATCTTGTGGTTTACGCTTTTCGGCAATATCAAGGCGCGACATTACTTTAATACGCGCCGACAGCTTAGTTGCTAAAGTGTTTGGTGGGCTGGCTACTTCGTGTAAAATGCCGTCAATTCTAAAGCGAATACGGTATTTGTGCTCGTAGGGTTCAAAGTGTAAATCAGACGCACCTTTTTTAATCGCATCCATTAATATTTTATTAATGTAAACAATGATTGGTGCATCGTCTTTATCATCATCTTTAGAGGTGTCTTTTTGTATATCGGCGTCTAGTTCGGCAAATTCTTTAAACTCGTCATCACTTAAATTTAAGCTGCCAGAGGCATCAAGCAATTGTTCTATTTTTTTATCGAGTTGAATGTAGTCAACCACTACCACTTCGCAAGACAAGCCGGTACTAAATTCAAAGTTTTCAAATGCGCCGTAATCGGTAGGATCAGAGGCGGCAATATACACTTTTCTGCCTTTTTGTACTAAAGGCAAAATATGATGTTTACGGATCAGTTTTTCTTTTACTAACTCAGGAGAAATAAGTGCAGTATTAAAGTCTTTTAAATCAAAAAAAGGCACCCTAAATAAATCAATGCATTGCGCCGCTAAATCTTTACTGTCAATTTTTCCACATTTAGCAATAAGCTCAGCAGTAGAGGCAAACTCTTGCTGTTTAGTTTTTACTATACCGGCATCAACACGGCCAAGGGTAATAAATTTTCTTAATAACGGTGAGTTAATATTCATTGCGCACCTGTATAAATCCTTCAATAGTTAGCAATTTATCAGAAAAAAGCAGGGATTACATTGCCCATCACAATCTAGGCTAATTTTAGCAACTAAAATAACTGTTTTTATAATTTATGGCTATTTTAACGCCAGTTTTAAATAGCCTTTATGTAAAGCTATTAAGTCGTGCTTAACCAAAGCTAAGCTACGATCGTTATCTAAAATATCATCTGCTTGTTGTTGTTTTTGTTCACGCGACATTTGCGCGGCAATAATACTATTTACTTGCTCTAAGCTTATGTTATCACGTTTAACCGTGCGCTCTATTTGCACATTTTTTGGCACGTCTATAAGTAAAGTGCGGTTACAGTATTTATCGAGGCCGTTTTCAAAAAGTAGCGGGGCAACCAGTATCACATAAGGGCTGGTGGCATTATTTAAATCGGTAATAATTTGCTGGCGAATAAGTGGGTGTAACAGGGCATTTAACCAGTTTTTATACTCAGTATTGCTAAAAACTAGCTCGCGTAAAGCACTGCGGTTTAAACTGCCGTCGGCTAAGAGTATATCAGCACCAAAGTGTGTAACAATTGCCTTTAGCCCTTCGCTGCCTGGCTCAACTACTTGGCGCGCAATAATGTCGGCATCAACAACGCAAATATCCAGCGCTTCAAGCATATTGCTTACAGCCGTTTTACCACAGCCTATACCGCCAGTTAAACCCAGCACCCAATTATTTATGTTTGTTACTTTAACAGTTTGTTCGCTCATATTAGTAACCAATTAAATTAAAGTAGCTAGTTTGCAATTGCTCGCCCCATAACATGGTGATCCAGCCTGCAATAGCAAGGTAGGGGCCAAACGGAATGGGGGTGGCTTTGTCTTTACCCTGAATAGTTAATAGCGCAATACCAATAATGGCGCCCACTACGCTCGAGAGCAAAATAATGGTTAATAGTGATTGCCAGCCAAGCAAAGCACCAAACACGGCAAGTAATTTAAAATCGCCATAGCCCATGCCTTCTTTACCGGTAAGTAATTTAAATAGCCAAAATACGCTCCACAAACTCAAATAGCCGCAAGCAGCACCAATAATGGCATCAGTTGGGGTAACGGTATAGCCCAGTACTGCAGCAATAAGCGCCAGCCATACTAATGGCAGGGTAATTTGGTCAGGCAGTAGCATATGGTCAATATCAATAAAGGTAAGTGCCACTAAAGCCCAAGTAATTGCTATATAAAGTAAAGCTTGCTCGGTAGCGCCTAGCTTATACGCAACTACTAAGCTTAATAGTGCAGTTATTGCCTCTACAATAGGGTAGCGAGCCGATATAGGGTTACTACAACTGGCGCATTTACCTTTTAAAAATAACCAGCTAACAACGGGTATATTTTGCCACGCTTTAATTGCAGTTTTACATTTAGGGCAGGTAGAGTTGGGTTTTACTAAATTAAAAGTTGAGTTTAAAGACTCGCTTTCATCTGCTTTATTACTTTTAAGTTCACTTTCTAACAGCAAGCGGCATTCGCCTTGCCATTCGCGTTGCATCATTAAAGGTAATCGGTAAATAACTACATTTAAAAAACTGCCAACACATAAACTCACCAAGCCAATAGTGGTTAAATAAAACCATAATTGGCTTTGCATTACTTCTATAATACTTTGCATATAACGACCAAATAATTAAATAATGAGTTTAAAAAAACTAAATAACAGAGCCTAGTTGGAATATAGGTAAGTACATGGCAACAATTAAACCACCTACTAGCACGCCTAGTACTGCCATAATCATCGGCTCTAATAGGCTTGATAGTCCATCTACTGCATCATCAACTTCTTGCTCATAAATAGTCGCTACCTTACCTAGCATGCCATCGAGCGAGCCTGACTCTTCACCAATAGCCACCATTTGTATTACCATATCAGGGAATATTTTAGAGTTACGCATTGCCCAGTTCATTTGATTACCCGAGCTAACTTCGGCTTTAATATCTAAAATGGCATAACGATAAACCGCATTACCTGAGGCACCTGCAGCAGAGTCCAGCGCATCAACTAGCGGTACACCAGCCGCAAAAGTAGTCGAAAGCGTACGAGCGTAACGGGCAACAGCAGCCTTATTCAAAATAACGCCAATGATTGGTAGTTTTAAAATGGCTCTGTCGGTAGCGTCGCGCAGTTTTAAACTTTTAAGGTGCGCTTCTTTAAACGCCCAGCCAAATGCAAACATTATTATAAGTATTATCCACCAGTACTCTTGCATAAATTCCGATATACCAATTACGAACAAGGTAAAAGCAGGCAGTTCAGCACCAAACCCAGCAAAAATATCCTGAAATTGCGGTACAACAAATATTAGTAATATGGAGGTAACAATAAGTGCGATAACTAATACCGCAATAGGGTAAAACATCGCTTTTTTAATTTTTGATTTAAGCGCTTCAGACTTTTCTTTATAAATCGCAACCCGGTCGAATATTTTATCTAAAGCGCCAGACTGCTCTCCCGATGCCACTAAATCGCAATATAAATCATCAAAATAACGCGGGTGGCGTCTTAGTGCTTGCGATAGCGGTTGCCCAGCTTTTACTTCATCAGCAATGGTTTCCATTAATTTACTAACGCTTTTATTGGATGAGCCGGAACCTATCATTTCAATTGACTGAATTAGCGGTACGCCCGCCATCAGCATTGTAGCAATTTGCCGAGTCACCAAAGCAATATCTTTTGGGGTTATTTTTTGTTTGCTTGCGATACCAAAAAGGGGCTTTGCTTTACGTTTAACTTTTGAGGGGGTGATACCTTGTTTACGTAATTGGGCTTTGACTAAAGCAATACTTGCGCCTGACATCTCGCCTTCAAGGCGTTTACCACGAGCACTTACGCCTACCCACTCAAAGGTATCAAATCCTTTTTTGTCTGGTTGTTTTGCCATTACTGATCCTCGAAGTAAGTAAGTTTACAGTTTGCATGAGATATTTGCCCGTGGGACCAGAAGTTAGGTCCTAAGAAGCGATCATTTTTACAGTCATAACTGATAAATGTTAATACTAAATATAAGATTAACACTGGTATGAGTGCTATGTGATATTTAATTTTTTTTCTTTTTAATATTATCTCACCTGAATTGTTGTAATAAATTAACACGCCAATAAATAGAAATAAAAATGTTTGAGGGATTGGCATCACTACTATCCCACTAAAAAGTGAATATGATAACGCTCCTACAACACATAGAAAGCAGCTTTGGTAGTAACCTCCACCTTTTTTATTTAATCTTTTTATGGAGGAGTTTATCAATTTATATAATAAATATAAGAATAAGGCTGTTGCTACTGCACCCCAGTCATATATAACTTGCAAAATACTATTATGTGGGTGGCTTACACGGAAGTGCTCATTATAATAACTCCCAGGACCATTCCCAATAAGTAGATTTTTCAATTGTAAGTTTGTTATTAAGTCATGCCAAATCTGAACTCTGCCAGAGCTTGTTGTCCTTAATACGTATGTAAATGATGTGTTGAAAGAAAAATATAAAGAGTTAAAAATAAAGAGTGTTACAGCTAAGATAATGAGAAAAGTTATTTTTTTTAGTGTGGTAACGTTATATATTTTTAAAATATACCCAATAAATATTGTTGCTAAAGTTGCTATTATTGCTCCTCTAGCACCTGTGATGAGGAGCAGTGTTAGATTAAAAATTAAAAATATAGTCGCTATTCGCTTTAATTTAATATCATTTAAATAATAGATGAAAATAGGTATGCTAATAACTTGTATTTGGTTAAAAAAGCGAATGTTATTAAAACCAAATATAATATCATCTGCTGTCGGTATGTTTTTATCGAAAATATAAAAGCTATAGTTTAAAAGTGAACAACAAATAATTACTATGTTGAATGAGGCGATGGATAAAAAAATAATAGGTAAATTTTTACTTAAGTTTATACCTAAAAAGATTAGGTTGATAAGTAAAATAGAATGTAAAAAATAGTGTAGTGATGTAAATAGGTGCTCACTATAAAAGACCGATAATATTCCTGATGAAACTAAAATATATAATAAAATAGAATTTTTTTTGCTAATTTTTGGAATGAATCTTATTGTAAAACAAGTAGTAGTTAATAAAACCACTTGCATAAAGCGTTTTGAATCATAGAGTTGGGAAGTTAATATATTTAATAAAAAAATAAAAAATAAAAAAAATGTAGGTAAAAAATAGTTAGTGTCACAGACATAGAAAGGGGCAGAGCCCCTTTCTTTAAATCGATTAAGTGCCACGACAATTTGATGGTAAGTATTTGTCGTCAACAGTACCAGCTGAACATGTCCATTTGATTGAACCCGTTCCTGCAACGCTAGGAGTAAATACTACTGTTTTTCCGTCTTCAACTTTAGCTGTATATGTAACAGTTATCACACCGGCATCAACAACAACGCTTTTAACTGCATTGCCAGTGATTGTTGTTCCAGTTGGTAGACCAGCGGCGGCATTGTCGGCAGGCCAGCCTGCTTCTGATACGTAGTATTCAGTTACTGCTGCTTTAGCTGATGCGCCTAAAGTGATTCCTTCACTTACATGAGCGCGCTTTGTATAATCTTGATACGCAGGCAACGCGACTGCTGCCAAAATACCGATGATTGCTACTACAATCATTAATTCAATTAGGGTAAAACCCTTTTGACTTTGTTGTGTCATTTTTTCCATGTTCCTCTCCTAAAGGATAGTGTTTTTTGTAAGCTAAATAAATTATGTTAGTAAAGTGTGTAATCACGTTAGCTATTGTAACTGCTTTATCTTACGTTTTTTTTAAAATCGTTAAATTACTAATACCTGACCCAGTGCCTAGCTAACTAATGCTGGATAGGTTTTAGCAACTATTAAAATTACTCTGTTAGATCTACTTTAGCACTAAAACAGCTGATTGAAAGCGGCTTTAACTGCATTTCATCGAATTTTAAAAACTTTCTTCACCCACTACTTGGTATTAATGTTGTTTATTTAACTCACAGCTTTCATCAAAGTAGCCGTGCGGTGTAAAACAATACCTGAAAGTAGTTCTTTAGAATTGGTTGAAAGTTAATTCATTCATCCTAGAGGCTTACATTAGCACTATTTCGTATTATATGAAGCACTAAAATTAACAATTTGTTACAGTGTAAGCCTTTCGGCGTATTTAATGCTTTTTTAATCAGTTTGTCAACGCATTAGGGAAACATAATATTTGTTATTTAGTTTAATTATTAATCAAATCGCATTGATAAATCGATTGATTGTAAGTTTTTTGTTAACGCCCCGCTCGATATAAAGTCTACCCCAGCTTGTGAGTAAGTTTTAAGCGTTTGTAGGGTCATATTGCCCGAAACCTCAAGTTTTGCACGTTTGTTAGTAACTACTACAGCTTGCTTAATTTGCTCTACGTTAAAGTTGTCGAGCATTATAATATCGGCACCCGCATCTAGCGCTTGTTTTAGATCAACAAGTGATTCAACTTCTACTTCTATTGGTTTGTTTGGTTGGTTTTGTTTAGCTTGCGCCA
The DNA here is from genome assembly GCF_040308705.1 of Pseudoalteromonas sp. 19-MNA-CIBAN-0066. Lineage (NCBI taxonomy): Bacteria > Pseudomonadati > Pseudomonadota > Gammaproteobacteria > Alteromonadales > Pseudoalteromonadaceae > Pseudoalteromonas > Pseudoalteromonas sp. 19-MNA-CIBAN-0066. The sequence continues at coordinate 87,066 of NZ_JBEONZ010000011.1, read as the reverse complement.
CGGCTTTGTTTATACCGCCACACGCTGCTATGTGATTTTCTTTTATTAAAAACGCGTCGTATAAACCAATACGGTGGTTTGCACCGCCGCCACATTTAACGGCGTACTTTTGTAAAATGCGTAAACCAGGTATGGTTTTACGGGTATCGAGTAGCTGGGTTTTTGTACCCGCAAGTTCTTTTACATAATGAGCTGTGGTAGTAGCAGTACCCGAAAGTGTTTGTACAAAGTTAAGTGCTGTACGCTCGGCAGTTAAAATAGCGCGAGCCGAGCCAGTTGCTGTAAATAAAGTACTGTTAGCTTTAACTGCATCGCCATCGTTTACTAGTACATTTACTACAACGCTTGGATCTACTTGCTTAAATACTTCAATAATTAGGTCTTTACCACAAAATATGCAGTCTTCGCGGGTAATTACTTTAGCGTTCGCTTGCTCGTTTTCAGGAATAAGTTGCGCGGTAATGTCGCCATTTTCAGCACTTTGGTAATTTAAATCTTCACCAAGTGCAAGAGTAACTAGTTGACTAACTAAAGTGTGTGGAATAGGCATAAAAAAGCTCGTAACAGTAAATAAATTAAGCAAATTTTACTATGTTTGAATTGCAATAACCAGCTTTGTGGTAAAGGCTGGTATCAGGTTTTTGGTAGAGAGCAAAGCAAGCTCAGTGTTTAGGTTACACGTAGGCGGGCTTTATGCCGCGCTAGTTAAAATTAAAAAACTGCGCGAGGTAAACTCGCGCCTACAAGTTCAAGATCAATCAAGCTCGGTGTTTGGTAAGCTTTTATTGCTGCGTCTATCATTTTTAAATTAAATCCTTTAGCATCGATGTTATGTCGATCTTTTGATTTAAATTATGAACATAGATTTAAATGGGGTGGTCAATAGTGCTGTGCAGCGTGGTTGTACGCATTTTGATGAGCGCCCGAGTGATACTGATGTTTCTTTATTGGTAATTCACAATATATCCTTGCCGGCGGGGCAGTTTGGCACGCCCTATGTTGATGATTTATTTATGGGTACGCTTAATTGTGAAGCGCATAGCAGCTTTAGCGATTTACACGGTGTGCGGGTGTCGGCACATTGCTTTATTAAACGCAGCGGTGAGTTAGTGCAGTACGTGCCATTTACTAAGCGAGCATGGCATGCTGGGGCGTCTGAATTTAATGGGCAAACTAACTGCAATAACTTTAGCATTGGCATTGAGCTTGAGGGAACCGACACCACCGCTTATACTTTAGCGCAATACACTAGTTTAAAAACACTAAGTAAAGCCATAATGCAACGCTATCCAAATATAACAACAGAGCGAATTGTAGGGCATTGCGATATAGCACCAGGGCGAAAAACAGACCCCGGTAGTAGCTTTAACTGGCATTTATTTTTAACTATGCTTAAACAATCAGGCTAAGTGAGTAACAACAATGATTTTGGTTTCGATAATAATTGCATTAATACTTGAGCGCTTAGGTGCTCGTTCAGCCCATTGGCAAATTAGCTACTACGCAGACGGTTATGTAAATCGCTCGGCAAACCTGCTCACTAATAAAGGCGTATTTGGCTCGGGCGTTGGCTTTTTAGTGTGGCTACTTTTACCTGTACTGGCTATTGGTTGTTTATATTTGCTGTCTGACTTTGTGCTGTGGCAACTTATTTTTAATGTAACAATATTATTAGTCTGCTTTGGTTGTGCTAAACAGCGTGCTTTATATAAGTCGTACTTAAACGCTTTAACCCGAGATGATAAAACCGCAGCGACCTTATATGCACTGCAAATAGGGCAAAATCGCACCGAAGAAGAACAAGACGGCGAAACTGTTGGGCAAACCCTGGCATGGGTTAACTTTAGATTTTACTGCGCGGTGATTTTTTGGTTTGTAATATTAGGCGTAGCCGGTGCGGTTTTATATGCACTCGTACGCACATTCGCCGATTTAGTAACGCAAGATGAAGACGAAATAATAGCAAAGCATTCTAAAATGCTACACAGATTATTATTTTGGCTTGACTGGTTACCAGCGCGTATTACCAGCTTTGGTTATTTAGTAATAGGTAACTTTAATAAAGGCACTAGTTGCTGGTTACGCTACGCGCTTGATTTTTCAAGCCCTAACCGCAAAGTGGTTACTTACACCGCCTTAGCCGCAGAGCAAGTAGAAAAACGCTACTACGACTGCGCGTACGAAGCCACTTGTATGATTAAATTGGTAAAACGTAATGTATTGTTTTATTTAGTACTGATTGCATTATTAACCCTGTTTGGTGGGCTGGATTAAAGGGCAGGCTTTAGGCGTCAGGTTTTAGGAAGAGATAAAGCCAAGCTCGGTGTTTGAGGTTATACGTAGGCGAGGGGCTTGCCACCGCGCGCACGTAGTGCGAATGTTTTAAGTAATTATAGTTTTTGTTAAAAATATCGCGCCAGCAAGCTTGGCACTTACAAATTCCAGACAAAAGATAAAACTAAGCACGGTGTTTGGATTGTGTAAGTGCGGTTTTACACTTCTCTTTTCAAACAAAGATACTATTTCACAAAGAGAAGGCAATGAGAGTAAATGAGAAAACATTAAAAAGTTATCATTTTAAGCTATTACTTTTCACTGCTCTAAAGCGCAGCGCTCTTAACCTCCTTATGAATAAATGGGCTGTAATTAAAGTTACACTGCGGGCTATGGGGTGTTTACTTATTTTTGACTGCTAACACCTAAACTCTCCGCTATCACTTTTACCCTCCCTGGTCTGACCAATTTATTTTCGTCTCATTTACCTTTCTTTATTTATACTATTTTGTGTATTCTTTAAACTTTGCGCTGAATGCGTTACGCTGGCTAAGTGTCCTTAAAGCTACTGTAAATTGACAGCAATTAGGCTTTTTGTTACCGTATATCAAAATTTGGTATGACCAATTTACCTTTTGGTTAAATTGTTCAGTTCAAAGCCTGGTTTTAAGGGCTTTTGGTATTTATACAACGCGGACGTTGACTGATGTCTTTAAAGATTAAAGCTGCAAAATTATCGGATGTGATTTTACAACAACTTGAGAACATGATTCTTGAGGGATCGTTGGCACCAGGCGAAAAACTGCCACCGGAGCGTGAGTTAGCTAAGCAATTTGAAGTATCGCGGCCATCACTGCGCGAAGCGATTCAAAAGCTTGAAGCGAAAGGTTTAGTAACTAGGCGCCAAGGCGGCGGTACGTATGTAAAAAATCAGCTAGAAGAAGGGCTTACTGATCCGCTGTTTGATTTGATCAGTAAACATCCAGAGTCGCAGTTTGATTTACTTGAATTTCGCCATGCATTAGAAGGGATTGCTGCGTATTACGCTGCACTGCGTGGCACCAATAACGATTTTATTAAAGTAAAACAAAGCTTTGATCAAATTGCTTTGGTACAAGACGATTTACAACAAAAAGCGAAAGCAATAAATGCTTTTCATTTTTGTATTGCAGAGGCGTCACATAACATTGTTTTACTACATTTAGTGAGAGGCATGCAGGCATTGCTTGAGCAAAATGTATTACAAAATTTAACCGTGTTATTAACAAAATCAGATATCAGTAACCAATTAGGCCACCACCGTGGTTTGCTAATGGATGCTGTTATTGAAGGTAAGCCCGAAGAAGCACGCTTAGCTAGTAATGCGCATTTAGCATATATAGAAGAAGCATTACTGGAAGCGGGTAAAGAACATTCGCGAATTGAACGCAGTTTAAGACGCACCAAACAAAATTAAGCAAATACATCCTTACTCAAAATTAGTAAGTGGGATGTGTTAAATACACAACATTCGTATTTTAAACATAAGGAAACCTCCATATGTCTGAAGTCAATAAAATTGACGTAGACGCGCTAGAAACACAAGAGTGGTTACAAGCTCTTGAATCGGTTGTGCGCGAAGAAGGTGTTGAACGAGCTCAGTTTTTACTTGAGCAAGTGTTAGAGCAAGCCCGTTTAGATGGCGTAGATATGCCAACGGGTATTACCACTAACTACGTCAATACAATTCCGGTAGAGCAAGAACCTGCTTACCCGGGAGATGTAAATATTGAACGCCGTATTCGTTCAATAATTCGTTGGAACGCGATTATGATTGTATTGCGTGCATCGAAAAAAGATCTCGATTTAGGCGGCCATATGGCGTCTTACCAATCGTCTGCGGCATTTTATGAAGTGTGTTTTAACCACTTTTTTAAAGCACCAAACGATGTAGATGGCGGCGACTTAGTTTATTACCAGGGGCATATTTCTCCAGGTATTTATGCACGCGCATTTGTAGAAGGGCGTTTATCGGCATCGCAGCTAGATAACTTCCGTCAAGAAGTAGGTGGCGAAGGTTTACCGTCGTACCCGCATCCTAAATTAATGCCTGAATTTTGGCAGTTTCCTACGGTTTCTATGGGCCTTGGTCCTATTTCGTCTATTTACCAAGCACGCTTTTTAAAATACCTAGACGGCCGCGGCTTAAAAGACACTAAAAACCAACGTGTATATGCGTTTTTAGGTGATGGCGAAATGGATGAGCCAGAATCACGTGGCGCTATTTCATTTGCTGCACGCGAAAAGCTAGACAACCTATGTTACTTAGTTAACTGTAACTTACAGCGCCTAGATGGCCCAGTTATGGGTAACGGTAAAATTATTCAAGAGCTAGAGGGCCTATTTAAAGGCGCTGGCTGGAACGTAATTAAGCTAGTGTGGGGCAGCGGTTGGGATATATTACTGGCTAAAGATAAAACCGGTAAGTTATTACAACTAATGAACGAAACGGTTGACGGCGATTACCAAACGTATAAAGCAAAAAATGGCGCGTATGTACGTGAACATTTCTTTGGTCGTTACCCTGAAACAGCTGCACTTGTTGCTGATATGACAGATGACGAAATTTTTGCGCTTAAGCGTGGTGGTCATGAGCCATCTAAATTATTTGCTGCATTTAAAAAAGCAGAAGAAACCAAAGGTCGTCCTACTGTTATTCTTGCTAAAACCGTTAAAGGTTACGGCATGGGTGAAGCGGCTGAAGGTAAAAACATTGCGCACCAAGTTAAAAAAATGGACATGTCGCATGTTGCACACCTACGCTCACGCCTAGGCCTTGACGATTTAATATCTGAAGAGCAACTAACCGAACTGCCTTATTTAACGCTTGAAGAAGGCACTCCTGAGCACACTTACTTACACGCTCGTCGTGAAGAGCTTAAAGGTTATACACCTAAGCGTATTGCACGCTTTAGCGAAAAGTTAACAGTGCCAGAAGTAGAAGCGTTTAACCCGCTACTTGAAGAACAAAAACGTGATATTTCTACCACTATGGGTTTTGTTCGTGCACTTAATATTTTATTAAAAGACAAAGGCATTGGTAAAAACATAGTACCTATTATTGCCGACGAAGCACGTACCTTTGGTATGGAAGGCTTGTTCCGTCAAATTGGTATTTATAACCCACATGGCCAAAACTACACACCTCAAGATCGCGATATTGTTTCTTACTATAAAGAAGCTACATCGGGTCAAGTACTGCAAGAAGGTATTAACGAGTTAGGTGCAATGTCGTCATGGGTTGCTGCAGCAACATCGTACAGCACCAACGATTTACCAATGATCCCATTTTACATTTACTACTCTATGTTTGGTTTCCAACGCGTTGGCGACATGGCATGGATGGCAGGCGATCAGCAAGCACGTGGTTTCTTATTGGGTGCAACAGCTGGTCGTACTACGCTTAACGGCGAAGGCTTACAACACGAAGATGGCCACAGCCATATTCTTGCCAGCACAGTACCTAACTGTATTTCTTACGATCCAACGTATGCATACGAAGTAGCGGTTATCATTCAAGATGGTATTCGTCGTATGTATGGTGACGATCAAGAAAACATTTACTACTACTTAACGTTAATGAACGAAAACTACCATCAGCCAGCTATGCCAGAAGGCGCTGAAGAAGGTATTCGTAAAGGTATTTACAAGCTAGAGAGCTACGCAGGCAAAAAAGCCAACGTACAGCTATTAAGCTCGGGTACTATTATGACTGAAGTACGTAAAGCAGCTAAAGTATTGAGCGAAGACTACGGTGTTGCGTCTGACGTATTCTCGGTAACGTCTTTCAACGAGCTAACGCGCGATGGCCAAGATGTTGAGCGTTTTAACATGCTTAACCCTGAAGGCGAGCAAAAAACAGCGTATATCACTAGCGTATTAAACGATTCAGTAACGGTTGCAGCAACCGATTACATGAAAAACTACGCAGAGCAAGCGCGTTCGTTTATTCCTAGCAATAACTATAAAGTGTTAGGCACCGATGGTTACGGCCGCTCTGATAGCCGCGAAAACCTTCGTCGTCACTTTGAAGTTAACGCAGACTACGTTGTAGTTGCTACGTTATCTGAACTTGCTAAACGTGGTGAAGTTGAAAAGTCGGTAGTTATTGAAGCACTTAAAAAGTTTAATATCGACACCAACAAACTTAACCCACTGTACGCATAAGAGGTTTGCAATGAGTATTGAAATTAAAGTACCCGATATCGGTGGTGATGAAGTAGAAGTAACCGAAATCTTAGTAGCCGTTGGCGACGTTGTTGAAGTTGACCAAGCATTACTAACCGTTGAAGGCGACAAAGCATCAATGGAAGTGCCGGCCGATACAGCTGGCACAGTAAAAGAGATTAAAGTAAGCGTTGGCGACAACGTAGCTACTGGCTCTTTAGTGTTTATCTTTGAAGGCGAGAGTGAAGGCGAAAGTGCAGATAAAAGCGCAAGTGCAGACAAAAGCGACAGTGCAGCAGAGCAAAAAGCGCCTGCAACTGACGCTAAACCAGCACCAGCGGCTTCTAGCTCTGCAGCACAAGACGTAACCTTGCCAGATATTGGCGATGACGAAGTTGAAGTAACTGAAATTTTAGTAGCCGTTGGCGACAGCGTTAGCGAAGATCAGTCTATTTTAAGCGTTGAAGGCGACAAAGCATCAATGGAAGTGCCTGCGCCGTTTGCTGGCACAGTTAAAGAAATTAAAGTAGCGACTGGCGATACAGTAAAAACCGGTTCATTGGTATTTGTATTTGAAGTAGCGGATAGTGAGTCTGCAGCACCAGCTGCTGAGTCAACACCAGCCGAAACTAAAGCAGCACCGGCAGCCGAGCAAAGCTCAGCATCAAGCACAAAAGAAGTTAACGTGCCTGATATTGGTGGCGACGAAGTTGAAGTGACCGAAATTTTAGTAGCCGTTGGCGACAGCGTTACTGAAGATCAATCGCTACTAAACGTTGAAGGCGACAAAGCGGCAATGGAGCTTCCGGCACCGTTTGCAGGCACAGTTAAAGAAATTAAAGTAGCTACGGGCGATAAAGTATCGACCGGCTCGTTAATTTTTGTTTTTGAAGTTGCTGGTGGCGCACCTGCTGCAGCCGCTAAGCCTGAAGCCGAAAAGTCAGCACCTGCTGCTAAAAGCGAAAAGCCAGCGCCAAAAGCCGAAACAGCGACGCAATCTGCTCCAGCAGCTAGCAACGAAAGCTTTGCTGATAACAGCGCGTATGCACATGCATCGCCTGTGGTACGCCGCTTAGCACGTGAGTTTGGTATAAACCTAGCTAACGTAAAAGGCTCTGGTCGTAAAAACCGCGTAGTAAAAGAAGACGTGCAAAACTATGTTAAAAACTTAGTTAAGCAAGTTGAATCTGGTCAATTGTCGGCAGGTAAAGGCAACGCAGGCGGCAGTGAGCTTGGGCTTATTCCATGGCCTAAAGTTGATTTTGCTAAGTTTGGCGAAATTGAAGAGAAAAAACTATCGCGTATTCAAAAGCTATCGGGTAAAAACTTACACCGTAACTGGGTGCAAATCCCACATGTTACTCAGTTCGACGAAGCCGATATAACCAGCCTTGAAGAATTCCGTAAAGAGCAAAATGCCCTTAACGAGAAGAAAAAGCTAGGTGTTAAAATTACGCCATTAGTATTTGTAATGAAAGCCGCAGCAAAAGCGTTGGCCGAATTTCCAACTATTAACTCGTCACTGTCTAACGACGGCGAAAGCTTAATTCTTAAAAAGTACATTAATATTGGTGTAGCGGTTGATACGCCAAATGGTTTAGTAGTACCTGTGTTTAAAGATGTTGATAAAAAAGGCATTATTGAACTATCGCGCGAGCTAATGGAAGTATCAGCTAAAGCACGCGACGGTAAGCTTACCTCGGCAGATATGCAAGGTGGCTGTTTTACTATTTCAAGCTTAGGCGGTATTGGCGGTACGGCATTTACGCCGATTGTTAACGCGCCAGAAGTGGCTATTTTAGGTGTGTCTAAATCTGAAATGAAGCCAAAATGGAATGGTAAAGAGTTTGAACCAAAACTTATGGTGCCATTGTCAATGTCGTACGACCATAGAGTGATTGACGGTGCGCTAGCAGCACGCTTTACTGTTACGCTGGCAAGCTACATGAGCGATATTCGTCAATTAGTGATGTAATTGCTAAAAATGTATGAAATCAAATCCCAGTCAGTTGTTTTTTGCTGGGATTTTTACCATTTGCAATGATACAATCTTTGCACAGAATTTCTGCCTCGCAGAAGCATGGCAGTTAAACCTTGGGGCTGTGTCCCGTTCAAATAATTAAGGTAATAGCATGAGCAACGAATTAAAAACTCAAGTTGTTGTACTAGGCGGTGGTCCTGGTGGTTACTCTGCGGCTTTCCGTGCTGCTGACTTGGGCTTAGAAGTTACACTAGTTGAGTCTCGCGATACACTAGGCGGTGTATGTCTAAATGTGGGTTGTATCCCTTCAAAAGCGCTTTTACACGTAGCTAAAGTAATTGATGACGCAGCGGCAATGGCCGAGCATGGCGTTACTTTTGGCGCACCACAAATTGACTTAGACAAAATCCGTTCATGGAAAGACTCTGTTATTGGCCAACTTACTGGTGGCTTAACTAGCATGTCTAAAATGCGTAAAGTTAAAGTTGTATACGGTTACGGTAAATTTACTGGCAGCAACACCATTGCTGTTGAAGGCGCCGACGGTACAACAACAATTACGTTCGATAACGCAATTATTGCTGCAGGTTCTAAACCAGTTAGCTTACCTTTCATCCCAGAAGATGATCGCGTAATTGATTCAACTGGCGCACTAGAGCTTAAAGATATCCCTGAAAAGCTACTTGTACTTGGTGGTGGTATTATTGGCCTAGAAATGGGCACAGTATACCGTGCACTAGGTTCAGCAATCGACGTAGTTGAATTTGCTGATCAACTAGTACCTGCTGCTGATAAAGACATTGTTAAAATTTACCAAAAGTACGTAAGCGACAAATTTAATGTAATGCTTTCTACTAAAGTAACGGGCATTGACGCAAAAGACGATGGCCTATATGTAACGTTTGAAGGTAAAAACGCACCAGCAGAACCAGTACGTTACGACAAAGTACTTGTAGCAGTTGGCCGTACACCAAACGGTAAGTTACTTGATGCAGATAAAGCAGGCGTTAACGTTGATGATCGCGGCTTTATTAATGTTGATAAGCAGCTTAAAACAAACGTTGAGCACATTTTTGCAGTGGGCGACATTGTTGGCCAGCCTATGCTTGCGCATAAAGCGGTTCACGAAGCACACGTTGCAGCTGAAGTTATTTCTGGTCAAAAACATTACTTTGATCCTAAATGTATTCCTTCAATTGCCTACACAGATCCAGAAATGGCGTGGGTTGGTGTAACTGAAAAAGAAGCAAAAGAGCAAGGCCTTAGCATTGAAACTGCGGTATTCCCGTGGGCTGCATCAGGTCGTGCAATTGCATCTGCACGTACTGAAGGTTCTACTAAGCTTATTTTTGATAAAGAAAGTGGCCGTGTAATCGGTGGCGCTATGGTTGGTATTAACGCAGGCGAAATGCTGGGCGAAATTGGCCTAGCAGTAGAAATGGGCGCAGATGGCGAAGACTTAGCACTTACCATTCATGCTCACCCAACATTGAACGAATCAATCGGCCTAGCAGCTGAAATTTACGAAGGTTCAATCACTGACTTACCAAATAAAAAAGCAGTTAAAAAGAAAAAGTAATTTCTTTTAGTTAATTGTTTAAAAACCCAAGCCCAGCTTGGGTTTTTTTATGGGCGAAAAGCAGGTTTTAGGTATCAGGTTTCAGGCAGAGATCAAACCAAACTCGGTGTTTAGGCCGTCCGTAGGCGGGGCTTTATGCCACGCTTGTTTAAGGTTTAAGATTTAAAAAAACATTGCGCGAGGTAAACTCCCCCTACAGGGTTGGGTGTTTATTGTAGGCGGGGCTTTATGCCGCGCTTGTTTAAGGTTCAAAAACATTGCGCGAGGTAAACTCCCGCCCACGGGGGGGGTTGTAGGCGGGCTTTATGCCGCGCTTGCTGGTAACAAAATTAAAAAACATTGCGCGAGTTCAAGTAATATAAATACAATCCCAATGAGGATAAAAAGCAACACTCTTAACTAAAGATGCTCTAAGGGGATTTGCTACTATATAACGAGCACAATTAGTTAAGTCGCTTTCATCCCTAATTAAATGGTCATAAAAATCAGGTTGCCACAGCTTTTGTATTAAAAATTGCTCCCTTGCTTGTTTTGTACAGCGACCTTTGAATGTACGAATCAAGCAGCTAAGAGAAGAGCTCATTTTTAATTGAAATAACCAATGTATATGATCGGGCATAAACACAAAGGCAATCGTTTTAGATGCGTCTTGTTCCTCCAGAATTCTCATTTCATTTATTAATAATCTATTTAAATAAAGATCAGTAAATAAGCATTGTCTGTCATATGTAACTAGAGTTACGTTGTAATAGTGATTAGCTAAAGATACACGCCCTTTACGAAGTAGCTGTGATTTTTTCATTTAAAATAATCATTAGAAAAGTCATAATTTAAAAGTAGCAGTAATTTTTAAATTTGCCTAAGGTAAAGCTTTACGCCGCGCTTGTTAAAATTAAAAAACATTGCGCGAGGTGATCTTCCGCCTATAGGGTTGTATCACCTTGTTAATACCTAAAGCCCTTACATATCTATTTTCATCAAATTTAGCTACAATGCGCGCCTAATTTATTTAAGGTAAACCCCCAGTGAAAAATGCCGTTTTAGCATTACGTGCCCAACAAATAAGCGAATCGCGCCGTGAGTTTAACGCTCGAGGCGCTAAAATGACACGTTGCCAGCAATGCCTACTTGCAGAGCTTTACTGTATTTGTGAAGGGGTTGTACAAGCCGATTGCGACGCCGCTGTGTGTTTACTTATGTATCATAATGAAAGCTTTAAACCTTCAAATACTGGGCGTTTAATTGCCGAAATAGTACCTGAAAACTATGCATTTAGATGGGACAGAACTGATCCCGATGCCAAACTTTTAGCATTAATAAACGATCCTCAATATCAACCTATGGTTGTATTTCCTGCTGAAGATGTAGAGCCGGGCAGAGCGGTAACTGAAGTAAATATAACAGCCGGTAAAAAACCGCTACTTATATTTTTAGACGGCACCTGGCGCGAAGCTAAAAAAATGATCCGCAAAAGTCCGTATTTAGATAACCTTCCGGTATTGTCGATCACTGCCGACAAACTCTCAGACTACCGCCTTCGCGTTGCTCCCCATGCGCATCAACTTGGCACCGCAGAAGTGGCCATTATGGTGTTAGCGTTAGCGGGAGAGAAGGATGCAGCCTCTAAATTAGAACAGCACTTTATAAAATTCCGCGACGCGTACTTATTAGGTAAACGCAATAAAGGCAGGCCAGAGTAAAAGGGCTGGTTTCAGGCAGAGATTAAACCAAAATCGGTGTTTAAGTTGCTCGTAGGCGGGGCTTTATGCCGCGCTTGTTAAAATTAAAAAACAGATCGAGGTAAACTCCCGTCTACAAGTCGGTCTATATCACTTATCTATAGCTTAAAAGCTAGAACCTTATATCTATAGCTTTTAATATTTTTATAATTTATTTCCTGCTTCCCTCACGTTACTCAAAAAACAAACTACTCTTTTAACAATAGTTATTTGTAACTAAAAATACACTCAATACAATCAACTTTTTTACTATTTAAAAAATAAAACAAATAAAAAAGCATTACAATTGCGCCTTTTACATTTATAAATTATCCTTCAGCGATATATCACCCTAAGGGAATATCATTCAAATGAGTCAGCAAAAACAAGCTATAGTCGACCAGGAAGTTACTTTTGGTATTGATGAAGAACTACTCTCTACTACAGATTTACAAGGAGTCATAACTTACGCAAATGATAATTTTTGTAAAGTTGCTGGGTATACATTAGACGAGCTAGTAGGTAATAACCATAGTATGGTGCGCCACCCAGATATGCCCAAAGCTGCGTTTGCCGATTTATGGTCTAATTTAAAAAATGATATTGCTTGGCGAGGTGCAATTAAAAACAGATGTAAAAATGGTCAATACTACTGGGTTGACGCATTTGTAACGCCAATTTATGAAAATGGAAAAAAAATAGGCTATCAATCTGTTAGGCGCCGACTATTACCTGAGTACTTAAACAGCGCAGAAAATCTGTATAAGCGTATTAATAGTGGCAAGTCTATAAATACATTTACTCATAAGCTATCGGCACTCAAACTCCCTCTATATTTATGCTTTAGTGCACTTTTTGCTTGGTTAGCTAGTTATTCACTGTGGTTTATTTTGCTGTTTATTCCTCTGCCATTTGTTATTTATTATGATCAGCTCGTTTTATCACAGCGATACCTTAAAAAAAGAAAAACTGAGTCAGACAGTATCTCTCGCCATGTGTTTTCGGGCAGTAATATATTTAGTTTTGCTGATTTTCAAATTAAATTACTCGAAGGAAAAGTCACTACAATAGTAGGGCGGATCATCGATGGAACATTGAGTTTAGAAAAGGGTGCCAACTCGCTCAAAGCCGTTGCTCAAAAATCTAAATTGGGAGTTGAAAAAGAAGCTGCAGAGCTACATCAGGTTTCGTCAGCGGTTGAGCAAATGGTTAACTCAATTGATGAAGTTGCCAAAAGTACTGTTATAACTACCCAGAAAGTAAATCAAGCGCATTCAAATTGTGAAGCAGCTACGCAGGCTATGTCGCAAACTATGGATAAAGTTTCTTTACTCGCAAATGAGGTAGATAATTCAGCTAATTCAGCAACAGAATTAGCCAAAGAGGCAGGTAAAATTGGCGATATCATGCAAGAAATTCAAGGTATTGCAGATCAAACTAATTTACTTGCGTTAAACGCAGCCATAGAGGCAGCGCGTGCTGGAGAGCATGGTAGAGGTTTTTCTGTCGTTGCAGATGAAGTTCGCGCACTATCAAGTAGAACCCACTCTGCCACTGAGCAAATACAAACATCTATAGCAGAAATGCAGTCAACGTTATTAAGCTGGTCTAAAACGATGGAAGTTGGAAAAAACGCTGCCGAAGACTGTGTTAAAGAAACACGCCAAACACAAGACGTTGTTTCTCAGGTGCATCTTTCTATTAGTGATATTTCAGATCTCACGAGCCAAATATCTACAGCTGCCGAAGAACAAAGTATGGTATCGCAAGAGATTAGCCGTAACATTTACAATATTAGTGAAACCTCAAGCGAAAACCTAACTCAAGCACAATTAGTAGAAGTCGAATCAGATTCTATTGATAAACGCTCAAAAATGCTTGCATCATTAGGGCTATCTTTCAAAGTAGATTAAAGGGCGGGTAAGAGCAGGTTTCAGGCATTAGGTTTTAGGCAGAGATTAAGCCAAAATCGGTGTTTAAGTTGCCCGTAGGCGGGGCTTTATGCCGCGCTTGCTAAAATTTGCGCGAGGTAAACTCCCGCTTACGGGGTGTGTTTATTGTAGGCGAGGCTTTATGCCGCGCTTGTTAAAATTTGCGCGAGGTAAACTCCCGCTTACGGGGTGTGTTTGTTGTAGGCGGGGCTTTATGCCGCGCTTGTTAAAAATCAAAAAAGCGCAAGGTAAATTTCCTACTACAAGTTCTGTATTTTTGTTTGTTTAATATGGGTTTTTAAAAGCGTAAAAATTTGAGAAGCAACGTAAGGAATTTAAAGTTTTCTTGAGGAAAGAAAAATTGGGGCGATTGACGGGGCTTGAACCCGCGACAACCGGAATCACAATCCGGGGCTCTACCAACTGAGCTACAACCGCCACAACACACCTTGGTTGGTGTGAGGCGCATAATACATAAAGTATTAAAAGTTGTGAAGCAAAAAAGTGAAAAAAATTAAAAAAAGAGTGGAGTAGCATGTTTAGCGTGCGTTTCGCACGAAAAGTAGTCAAGTTAACTATTGTTTTAATAAGTAACTGGATTAAATCTCATTCATGCAAACCCATTATCTAATGAATCTAAAATGTAAATAATATATAATTTGCCGATAAAATCAGATGAACGACCTTCAGGGACCAAAAATGGAATCGGTACTCAATTGGCTTAATGAAAACTCAGGCCTAATTTTACACTATGGAATACAAGCGGTAATAGCGCTGGTTATCTTTTTATTAGGTGGGCGAATTGCAAAATTTTGTGCAAACTTAACCGAAAAAGCATTCGACAAAAAGAAAGTAGACAAAGCAGTAGGCTCATTTGTTTCTAGTATTGTATTTGCCATAGTATTTATGGCGACCGTTTTAATGGCGCTGTCGCAAATAGGGATCGAAACAACCTCATTTATTGCTATTTTAGGTGCTGCGGGTTTAGCTGTAGGTTTAGCATTGCAAGGATCGCTTTCTAACTTTGCATCAGGCGTGCTGATTATTTTACTACGCCCTTTTAAATCGGGCGACTACGTAGAGGCAGGTAATAAAGCCGGCACTATTAAAAAAATCGAAATATTTTCAACAGAGCTGCGCACCCCAGATAACAAAGTTATCATAATGCCAAATTCAAAAATCATGTCAGATGCAATCGTTAATTACTCACGAGAGTCAACACGCCGTATAGATTTAGTCATTCGTGTAGATTACGATGCCGATTTACGCAAAGCGAAAGAAGTGCTTAAATCAATACTCGATAGCGAGTCACGCATTTTAAAAGATCCGGCTTATAACGTATCAGTATCTGAGCTTGCTGAATCAAGCGTAAACTTTATAGTTCGCCCGTGGGTTGAGTCAGCCGATTATTGGCCTACATACTGGAGTTTACTCGAAGAAATTAAAATCATATTTGATGAGCAAGGGATCAATATTCCAGCTCCTCAAATGGATGTACATTTACGCAAACAAGATTAATTTACTTACAGCTATACAAAGGTTATTTTTAAATGAAACTAAAGCTTTTATCAATTTTAGTTGCAGCAACAGCAGCAACTAACGCATTTGCAGACGACGCTGAGCAAAAAACCTGGGAAGTTACCAGTGAGCTAGGCGCTATTATTACCAGCGGTAACACCGAAACCACCACACTTAAAGGCGGTATTAAGGTATTGCATCATCTAGAACGTTGGAATAATGAGTACAAAATCGACGGTATTTATAAAGAAGACGAAGTAGAAAACGACGATGGTACAAAAGACAAACAGCGTACTAACGAAAAATACGCTATTTCTGCACAAGGCAATTACAAATTAAATGAAAAACACTCGCACCTATTCATTTATGGTTCACACGTTTCAGACTATTTTGGTGCCTATAGAAGTGAGTCGGTAGTTTCTGCTGGTTATGGTAGGCGTTTAATTAACGAAGACACTATGTGGCTAAATGCCGAAGTCGGCCCAGGTTATAAACGTTTTAAATACCCAGACGAAAGCAGCGAGGTTGACGACAACGGTAACTCACTTGCGGGTGAGTTTGAAGGCGAAATTATTGCCTTAGGTAAGTTAGATTACAACTGGCAGATTTCTGATAACGCCCGTTTTACGCAACTAGTAACAGTAGAGTATGGTGACACCAACACCAAAACACGTTCAGAAACTGCACTACTTGCTAAAATAAATGGTTCATTACAAATGAAGGTTGCTTACAACATTATTAACAACTCAGACGTTGCTGATGACAAAGAAAGTACCGATACAGAGACCTCACTAACATTGGTTTACAGTTTTTAACCAATAATACCAAGTTAATGACATTTAAATGACTAAGGGGGCGAAAGCCCCTTTTTTATTAGTTTAATAGTAATGTACAATACACAGCAATTCTTGTTGTAGACCTAGGGAAATACCCACTCGTGAACGTTTTTAAACACTTGTTTAGTGCTTTAGTATTAATATGTAGCTTTAGCACATTAGCACTCACCCCGAGTGCGTCGCAAATAGAGCAATTTAAAAAATTACCAAAGTCTCAACAGCAGGCATTGGCAAAGCAGTATGGTGTTGATCTATCGGTAATAACTGGGTCAAGCCAATCAAGTAATCAACCTACTGTTGAAGAACCAACAATTGGTGAGCGCGATTCTACACAGCAGCAAAACCAAGCAGAAATTAACAAAAACCAATTCAAACCAAAAACAGACGAAGTAAAACCATTTGGTTACGAACTTTTTGCCGGTGAACCGACTACATTTATGCCTAGCGAAACCGCAGCAGTGCCCGACACCTACTTAGTAGGTCGTGGCGATCAGCTACTAATCAATTTTTATGGTAAAGAAAGTAATAACTTTGAAGTAATAGTCGATCGCGAAGGGCGCATTAGCATTCCTAACTTAAGCCCAGTACAAGTAGCGGGTTTAACTTTTGGTGAGGTTAAAGAGCTAATAAAAGTTAAAGTAGAACAAGAAATAATTGGCGTTAAAGCTTTTGTGTCACTTGGTCAGCTACGTAGTATGCGCATAATGGTATTAGGCGAAGCCTATAAGCCAGGTAGCTATAGCGTATCGTCGTTAACTACTGTATCGCATGCATTATTTGTAAGTGGTGGTGTGTCGGATATTGCCTCATTACGTAATATTCAGGTAAAGCGTGCGGGTAAGGTAGTTGCTAATTTTGATTTATACGATCTACTTATTCATGGTGATAGCAGTAACGATATAACTTTAAAACCAGGTGACGCCGTATTTGTACCTTCAGTTGGTGCTCAAGTAACGGTAGAAGGCTTAGTTAAACGCCCGGCTATATTCGAACTTAAAAAAGGAGAAACTGCGAAAGAGTTGTTAGCTATGGCTGGTGGCTTAAAACCAGGTGCCTATACTAAAAATGCAGTGGTAGAACGTTTTAATAACAACCGTAAAGAAGTGCTAACTGTAGACTTTTCAGCTGAAAATATAAATTATATTCCGCAAGACGGTGATCGCGTACGCTTTAATACCATAAGCTCGCAATATAAAAACTCAGTTAATTTAATTGGTGCCGTAGTACGCCCCGGTAGCTATGAATGGCATCAAGGTAAACGTATTTCCGATGTACTAAAGTCGGTACGTGGCGACCTACTTCCGCAAGCTGATTTAAGCTATGGTTTAGTAGTACGAGAAGTAAACATTAATGGCGATATACAAGTACATCAGTTTGATGTAGCTCTCGCCATTATTAAAAATAGCGAAAACGACTTAGCTCTGAGCGCTAACGATAAAATAATTATATTTAGCCGATTTGAAGAAAAACAGGCTGAGCAGTTAGCGCTTAAAAATATGGCACTAAGCCAAAAACAGCAAGAACAGCAACTCAAAACAGAGCTGTGGCATAAATACGAACAAAAAGAGTTTGAAAAATACGTTGGTGCCGAACTAAGTATTAATACTGCATTGCAAAATAGCGATCAAACTTTAACTATTTCTCAGGTGTCTAAAAAAACAGCGGATAATAAAAGCTTAGTATCAGAGGAGTTTACCTTCTTTAGCCGCAATAAATTGTTATCGCCGATAATAGCTAAATTAAAACAACAAGCATCACTTAATAAAGAAATGCAGCTAGTTGAAATTAATGGCAGTGTAACGTACCCAGGTATTTACCCATTAATGGTTAATGGAAGTGTTGTTGATTTAGTTACCGCTGCAGGCGGTTTGCTTGAGTCGGCTTATACAAAACAAGCAGAAATAACACGCATAGCAATTAACGATGGATCTCAAATTGAGCATGTTAGATTCGATTTAGCAAGTGCCATTAAAGGAAACCCTCAAAGTAACATTACACTGCGCAGTAAAGACAGTATCAATATTTTTGCAATTCCAAACTGGCAAGAAAACGTAAAAGTAACTTTAAAGGGCGAGCTATTATTCCCAGGAACTTACACAATTCGCCGCGGCGAAACATTGACTAATTTACTAGAGCGTGCGGGTGGATTTTCAGATTTTGCAGAGCAAAAAGCTGCGGTGTTTATTCGCCAATCGGTTAAGCAGCAAGAGCAACAGCAGTTAGCGCGTTTGGCAACTGAACTGCGTCGCGATGTGGCATCTAAAAGCTTTCAAGACTCTGTAAGTAGCAGTGCGCTTTCGTACGACGAAATGAACAAGTTACTTAACGATTTGGCTAGCGTGGAAGCAGTTGGGCGTTTAGTGATTGACCTGCCTTTAATTGCAAATAACCAGCAAAACTTAGTGCTACAAGATGGCGATACACTTTACGTGCCTAGTAAGCGCGACTCTATCAGCGTAGTGGGAGAGGTTAATTATGCAACTACTCACTTATATAAAGCGGGTATAAGCGTAGACGACTACCTTAAGCTAAGTGGTGGCCTTAAAGAGCGTGCCGATGACGACCGCATTTATATAATTAAAGCGAATGGCTCGGTAAAAATACCTAACACGGGTAATTGGTTTGCAGTTAATAACTCAGAGCAGTTAGAGGCTGGTGACACCATAGTAGTACCTATGGACGCAGGGCATATGGATAAGCTAACGCTGTGGAGCACAGCTACCCAGATCCTTTATCAACTGGGTGTCGCAGTTGCAGCAATTGGTAGTCTTTAATTTAGAGCAGTTTTTTTATAAATATTTGTTGAGTCGATTCTAATATGATAAGCATAACTAAAAAGGTGATGAAGTGAGCACTGAAAGTTCAGTCAAAAATATTGAGTATAATAATCAGTCACATGTATCAAACGATGTACTCGAATTAGGTGAACTAATTATTATTCTTTGGCGTTGCAAGTGGTTCATTGCTATTTTAAGTACAGCTTTTTTACTCTTATCGATATTTTATGCGATTAATCAGCCTAATATTTATCGTTCTGAAGCACTTATTATTCCAACAGTGCAGGAGAAACCTTCATCATTAACATCACAATTTGGTGGTATCGCTAGTTTAGCGGGTATAAATGTTGGAAGCGCTAATGCTGGGAATAATGTTCAACTAGCGTTAGAAATAATGAAATCTCGTAAATTTATTGATGCATTCATAAATAAACATCAAATATTGGCTGATTTAATGGCTGCTGAAGGCTGGGATTCTAATTCGCAAAGTCTCTTATATAACAAAGATTTATATGATATTGATAATAAGGTCTGGTTAAGGAAGGTTGCTCCACCATTGGAAGCAAGACCTTCAGCACAAGAGGCATATAAACGTTTTTCGAAAATACTTAGTATTGAAGAAGATGAAACGACTGGCTTAGTGAGAGTCGCGATTGAACACTACTCAGCTCAAGTAGCAAAGAATTGGGTAACTCAACTTATTTTAGATATAAATTCAGAGATGAAAAAGCGCGATGTAGATGAAGCAATTAAAAGCCAAGACTTTTTAACTAAACAGCTTAAGACAACCAAAATTGTAGATATGCGCTCTGTTCTTTTCGGCCTTTATGAAGAGCAATCTAAAACAATTATGTTTGCAAACGTGCGTGATGAATATATTTTTAAAACAATCGATCCAGCTTTCGCTCCTGAAGAGAAAGAGAGTCCTCGTAGAGCATTAATTTGTATTCTTGGGGCTATTGGTGGGTTTCTTATTAGTATTTTTTTGGTAGTGGCACGTCTACTTTATACCCGTCCAAGAGTAGCTTAATTATGATTTATTTTGATTCCAATAAAAAAGATTGTCACAGGGAAGAACGCCCAAATGAGTAATATAATCTCTCTAATGGTTGCTTTTTTTACTTGTTTTTTCATTATTTGTCTTTGCGAACCTGTAGCTGTAAAAATGGGTTTAGTTGACACGCCAAACAATAGAAAAAAACACGAAGGGCAAGTTCCTTTGGTTGGTGGGGTGGCAATATATATTGGTGTATTGATTTCTTCACTAATGCTTTTAGATTACACACATACTTTCCAAGTTTACATACTTACATCTTCTATTGTTTTGATGGTAGGTGTACTTGATGATCGCTTTTCACTTAGCGTAAAACTTAGGGTGGTCGTTCAAATTTTATTGGCTTTGATAATGTTTTATTGGGCTGATGTATCGCTAAAGAGCCTTGGTAATATTTTGGGTTTTTTTGAGGTGGAATTAAATAGCTTTAGTGTGTTTCTAACTATTATTGCGGTTATTGGAGGGATAAATGCCTTTAATATGGTAGATGGTATTGATGGGTTAGCTGGTGTATTAAGTATGATTAGCTTTATCGCTTTAGCTATTCTACTGGGTACTGCTGGTTCGACATGGTATTTGCTTTGTTTGTTATTTATTTCAGCCATCACAGCCTTTTTACTATTCAATCTTCGCTGGCCAAGTAAGCAAATGAATAAGGTATTTATGGGGGATGCTGGAAGCATGTTAATAGGATTTACAGTGGTATGGCTTCTGTTGATCGGAGCAGATGAAAAAGTTGCAGCATTTAAGCCAGTAACAGCCTTGTACTTAATTGCAATTCCCCTTATGGATATGGCTGCAATAATGTATCGAAGAGTCAGAAAAGGTAAGTCGCCTTTTGATCCTGATCGTGACCATTTACACCATATATTTGAACGTGCAGGCTGCACCAGAAAACACTCGTTAGTAATTATTTCTCTGATGTCTATAACATGTGCTCTATTAGGTAGTGTTTTAGATTATTTAGGAGTACCTGAGTGGATATTATTAACTATCTTTATTTTAATATTTATTCTTTATTGTTACGCCCTATCTCGTATATGGCGAATATTAAGCTGGGTAAGAAAACATTAATCTAAAAGAATAAATAAAGGTGAATTCATGAGTATTAAAGTATTAACTGTTTTTGGAACAAGACCAGAAGCTATAAAAATGGCACCTCTTGTAAATGGATTTATTACAGACGAGCGATTTAATTCAAAAGTTTGCGTTACAGGTCAGCATCGAGAAATGTTAGATCAAGTATTAGAGTTATTTGAAATCACTCCAGATTATGATCTCAATATAATGAAATCAGGCCAAACTTTACCTGAGATAACATCAAAAATACTTGTTGAACTTACTCCAGTGATAAAATCATTTAAGCCAGATCTAGTTTTAGTTCACGGAGATACTGCAACAACTTTTGCAGCTAGTTTAGCCGCATACTATGAGCAGGTGCCAGTTGCTCACATAGAAGCAGGTTTAAGGACCGGAGATATATATTCACCATGGCCAGAAGAAGCAAATAGAAAGCTTACAGGAACCCTAACGAAGCTTCACTTCGCTCCTACAGAATCCTCTAAACAAAACTTGTTAAATGAAGGCTATCCAGAAAAAAACATAACAGTTACTGGCAATACTGTAATTGATGCGCTATTTCATATTCGAAAAATTTTGGAGTCAAATGAACCTTTAAAAGCAGAGCTTAAACAGCAATTTCCTTTTCTAGAACAAAATAAAAAAATAATTTTAGTAACGGGACATCGAAGAGAAAGTTTTGGTGACGGTTTTGAAAATATTTGTAAAGCGCTAGCAAGCGTAGCAAGTGCTTATCCAGATGCTCAAATTGTCTATCCTGTTCATCTCAACCCTAATGTACAAGAACCTGTAAATCGTGTATTAAAAGGTATCGATAATATTTACCTAATCGAGCCTCAGCAATATTTACCATTTACCTACCTAATGGATAATGCTTATATTATCTTAACGGACTCAGGCGGAATACAAGAAGAAGCGCCGAGCTTAGGTAAGCCGGTATTGGTAATGCGTGATACAACTGAAAGACCTGAAGCCTTAGAGGCTGGAACTGTAAAATTAATTGGAACTGATAAAGATAGAATCATCCGAGAAATAAAATTATTGATGGATGATGACACAGAATATAAAAAAATGAGTCAGGCGCATAATCCATACGGTGATGGGATGGCTGTTAAGCGTATCCTTGATGAAATCAGTAAGAAAAATTTTAAATAAAAAATCTTTAAAGTTTTAATAAATTAAAAAGTAATTGCTATGAACCTATACAAAGCGATATTGAGTGTTGGAACGTCTCGTTTAGTTTCTGCGTTTATAGCATTTTTAACTTCTGTAGTGATAATGAATGAGTTATCAGTAACCGAATATGGGGACTTTTACTTTTATTTATCTATAATCACATTAGCTACTACATTGCCTTCTGTAGGTATTAATAATAGTTACGTATTTAATTGTGATACATCTTTAGAGCGGAAGTTCATATCAATAAAAATGTTAATCGCGCTTGCTTTGTCAGTTTGTGCATTAATACTATATATTTTAAGTTTAATACCAGACCAGTTAATTATTGTTTGTTTAATTACCGGGTTTTGTTTATCTATTTTTGATTCACATCTATCTAATTTACAATGCAAAAAAAAATTCTTTAGTTATGCTATTACGCTTCCTCTTAAAAATATAGTAATTTTAATTACTGCTTTATTTTACTTATCTTCATTTGATAATCCTGTTTATATCTATTCGTATTTATCTGTCGTTATTTTAATCATATTATTATTTATCTATTCCAAGCATATTAATTTCAAGCTAAATTTTTCATTATTTAGTAAAATGGCCGGAAACTTCTATTTTTTTGAAATATCTTCACTAATAATGATACGCTCAGAAACATGGTGGTTAAAATACTATAGTGATGGAGGACAAATAGATGGTAAACAGTTAGGAATATATGGCGTCGCATTTACTGTTTGTGCAGTCGTTTCGATTGTCTCTACAGCGATAAACTCTGCATTATTACCTTTTGTTAAAAATAAACCCTCATTATTAAAAATTAAAAATATAATTATATTGTTCTTACTATCATCGTTTTTCTTAGTTTTATTTTATTTTGTAACTTATTTGATTGTTCAGTATTTTTTCAGTGAAAAATACGGAGAAGTTATATTTTATTTAGGTCCAATCCTACTTGGAATGCTATTTAGCTTTCTCGCTGGGTTCGTTCGTTTAGAACTGGTTAATCGAAATCTTAATACTTACCTTAATAAGGTATATACGTTTCAATTGTTGCTTACAATTATATTAGGAGGGGGGCTTATTGCCTTCTTTGGTATTTTTGGTGCGATAACTGTTTTCGCTGTTGTACGTTTTATAGGCTTAATACTAATACTTTTAAAATATGATTATAAAAATGATAAAATCTCTCTTTAAAAAGAGTCCAAACTTTAAGTTTGTAGGCAAAAAAACATTGATATCAAAAGGTAAGTTTTACTTTCCGGAAGAAATTTATATTGGTGATTATTGTTACGTAGGCCCTGAAGCGTATTGGTATGGAGTTGGTGGAGTAAGCATCGGACCAGGGACATTAATTGGTCCTCAATCGACTATTTGGACCGCAAATCATAACTATGAATCACAAACTTTGGTCCCTTACGATGAAGAGATCATTAAAAAGAAAGTTACAATTGGAAGTGTTTGCTGGCTCGGTTTTGGCGTAAAAATATGTCCAGGAATTAATATAGGGGATGGAGTGGTTATTGCTATGGGAAGTGTAGTAACTAAAGACATACCTAGTTATTCGATAGTAGGTGGAAACCCTGCAAAAATAATAGGGCAAAGAAAGAACTTAGATGAATTTAAGCAGTTGCTTAAAGAAAAAAAATACTATTTAGAGTCTAAAAATGGATAAATTTAAATGTTTGATTAGAGGAGCCTACGGGGCTTCCAACTTTGGTGATGATGCTCTATTGGATGTTATATATACAAAGTTACTATCAAAATATTCAGAGCAAGAAATAGCTATTTGGGGAAGTAATAATGCTTACATTTCGAAATGCTACCCAAATTCAAAAGCGATTGTTAAAAAAGATTTATATAAGACAAGGTGCAATAGCCTGATATATGGTGGCGGGACTCAGTTCTACGACTTTGGAAAAGCAAGAAGCTCCAAACAGTTATGGGACCTATTATTAAATCCAAGCTATACACTAAATAAATTAAAGAATAAGTTGTTCAATAAAGGTATTAAGCCTATTGAATATGATAAGGAATTTTATTTAGCCGTTGGCTTAGGCCCATTCTTACCCGATTCTAAAGTAAAAGAAAATGTACTTAAAAGAATGAAAATCTCTAACTTTGTTTCACTAAGAGATAATAAAAGCATGTGCTTTGCTGAAGAAGGAGATGTTCAGGCAATTAAAACTGTTGATATTTGCCTATCTAAAACGATAGCTGAAGGAAAAAAAGATAATGGTCGCATTGCTGTTGTGCTTAGAGATTGGGAACATACACATAGTGAATATACAGTTGAATATCTTTTCGAACAGGTTAAAGGGTTAGAGCTTTCAGAAGTAGACTTTATTACGTTTGGCCCCGATACAAAATTAAAAGAGTTCCTTAAAGAAAATAACTTGAGCTCATTTGAGTGGGACCCATATTCAATGACCATAAATGAGTTTTTAGAAACATTTGGTAATTATAAAATGGTGTTTTCTAGTCGTTATCATGGCGTAATATATTCCGTACTTCTTGGAATTCCTGTTATTGCATTACCAATCGAGCCAAAATTAATCCAAGCTTCTATAGAGCTCAATGGTGTAATTCTTTATAAACCTCAAATGGGCTTTAAGCATTATAAAAATCAGATTGAAAATAATTATGATAAAATATCTGCTGATTTATTAGAGACTAAAAGACTCAAGTTTATTGAGTCAAATAAAACGATAGATACCTTATTAGCGAGCTTATAATATGCACAATTTTGTAATTTTAATTGATCGTCTTTATACCCTTGATGGCGATCATAAAACGATAGGGGGCATCCAAACCTATTTAAGTGCGTTAGCAAAGGTTATTTTTGATAACTTTAAAATTAAGCCTGTTATTTATCAAAGCGCCAAACATTTTTTTGAGATTGAACAACCACATTATATTGTTAAGGGAGTAGATACTAACGGGCAAATTAATCCCAAAAAAACATTTGAGTATCTTAAATCTGAAAACTCAGTAAAAAGTACCTTATTAATTTGGGGTTCTGATCAATACTCTCAACCTAGCACTAAATTTGAATCAATTAGTATCCAACATGGTATCGGTTTTGATACTGAAGCTATGCACTCACCTTTAAAAAGAGCATTAGTTAATTACGGTTTAACGTGGGTTTATAAAACATTACAACGACATAAAGCGATTAAAATTTTTGAAAACTCTAAAGCAGCGGTGTGTGTTGACTACAATTTTTTAAACTGGTACCGAACTTATCGTTCGAGTGCACAAATTTCAAATAAGATACATGTAATACCTAATTTTACTGATATACCAGCAGAGCCAATTGAAAAAAGTAACGACAAAATAAGTATTGTATTTGCAAGGCGCTTTGTTGACCGGCGGGGTGTAGATATTGCGCTTCAGCTAGCAAGTAAACTAGTTAGTAAGTACGATAATGTTGAGTTTTATTTTGCTGGAGATGGCCCGAAACTTCCACTAGTCAAAAAGCTTGTAGAGTCTCATGAGCGTGTATTTTTAACTAAATTTGATTCTTCAAAATCAATCGACTTTCATCGTGATTTCTCAATTGCAATTGTTCCTTCTGTAGGCTCGGAAGGAACTTCATTATCGTTACTAGAAGCAATGGCTTCAAATTGTGCAGTTGTTGCATCTAATGTAGGTGGTATGACAAATATTATTCTTAATAACTTTAATGGCTCATTAGTCCCCCCCACATTTGACGAGTTTTACAAAGAACTATGCGATTTAATCGAAACGAAAGAGCGATTAATAACATATCAAAAAAATGCATATATCACGGCTAAGAGTTCATTCTCTAAGGCTAATTGGGAAAAAGAATGGGTAAAAGTCTTAAACTTAACATTGAAGTAATCCTTTCTTATTTTTGCTTAGTTTGGATTTGGGTAACGATTTTTTTACCTTCAATGAAATTTTTTGTTTTCAGCCCTGCTTTAAATTTAATTTGTTTAGCTTTTGCTCTAGCTATTTTAGCTTTGGGTTATAAGTATTTTACTATTAACAGGGAAGGGCTTTTTGCCCTAAGTATCTTAACTTTATTGTTTGGTTATTTGGTACTTTCATTTTGGCAAGGACGCGCAACTCTCAGTTTCGAGTATGTTTTTAAGTTAATAAATATTATTTGTATTGTAATTTTAGGGGTTATATTTTCCAGCAAAATAAATTTATCAGGTACATTTTTGATGAAAATCGCAGCTTTGTATGGGCTCGCCTTCTGTAGCTTAAGCTTTTTAGGTATCATTAAGGCCTCGCCTTCGGGTGCGTTAAGTTATCTAAATTTAGGCCTACCCATTGGAATTACGGTCTTGGCTTGCTATCTACTATTTTTAAGAGAAAAAAGAGTTATATTAAAGGTTTTTCTGCTGCTATGTTTTGCTTTTTCTTTCTTTATGGTTTTAAAAACGCCTGCTCGTGGTGTTCTTTTAGGAACTTTACTGCTTTTAATATATATGAGCTTTAAATATAAAAGAAAAAGATATTTACTCTATGTTTTTCTTATTACAGCGCCTGTTGTTGTTACCTACTGGGAAGAAATATACACTCTTTCATCTTTTGTCATTGCAAAAATGGAACGTCTGATTTTTAGTATTGAAGAAGAAGCTAGGTATACTTATTACATTGAAGTATTTAACTATAGTTCGGAACAGTTTTGGGGTTACGGTTTAAGATCTTACGTACCACTTTTAGGGTTTTATCCTCATAGTTTAATGTTAGAGTTTTTAATAGTGGGCGGCTTTGCACTTGCTTTATTGTTTACTCTAATAATTATTTTTACTTTAGTAAAAATATATAAAAACATAGGCAATAAATCTGATCTCGATTTTATATTTTTAATAACAATTTACTTCCTAATACAATGGCACCTGTCGTATGAGCTTAGCTCTGCTTACGGACTTTTTTTATGTCTTAGTATTGTTTTAAGTAAAAAATCAAAAGAGTTAAAGTTAGCTTGATTGATATATTCAGGAGCCCGTAATGAGAGTGAAATTTTTTATAGCTAAAGTATTGAGCTTTGTACCAGATAAGCTTTTCTCAATAATTAAGTATTCTTTATATCATAAGAAAATCCCTAATTTAAATGGCAGCAGTTTTAGTGAGAAGCTGCTTAGTAAAAAATGTGGTTTGATGGGGAGCGAAGAAAAGCAACTCCGTGAAACCGTTACTGACAGGCTGCTAGTTAGAGACTTTGTAGAAAAAACAACAAGTGGTGTAGATTTAATACCCTTGCTTTGGTCTGGAAAAATATTCACTAAAAAGATTTGGGATGGGTTACCAGAACGGTTTGTGATTAAAGCTCGCCACGGTTCTCAAATGGTAAAAATAGTCGATAAAAATAAGTGTCAGTTTAACGAAGTTTATAATGCGACCGAAGAGTGGAAAAAAACAGATTACTACCTGCTAGGAAGAGAGTGGGTGTATAAAAATACACCAAGAGAATTAGTGGTCGAAGAGTTTATCAGCTTTAACTCTGATGTACCGCCTGACTATAAGTTTTTTTGTGTCAATGGCAAGGTCGAGCTAGTACAAATAGATTTAGAGCGATTTAAAGATCATAAAAGAAATCTTTATAGCAGAGACTTTGAGCAATTAGATGTGAAGCTTATTTACCCTTCTGGTGAGCCAACCAAAAAGCCGCGTTTATTTGAACAAGCTTTAGATATAGCTGAAAAATTATCGCAAGAATTTGATTTTATCAGAGTTGATTTATATATACTGGATGAGAAAATTTACTTTGGTGAATTAACTAACTTTCCTGAAAATGGCCTTGGAGCCTTCGAACCTCAAAGTTACGATCAAGCACTAGGTGCTAAAATGAGATCAAATAATGCCTGATAAAATAGCCGTATTAATGTCTGTTTATAAAGCAGATTCACTTGTTTACTTAATTGAATCAGTGGAGAGCATTCTAAATCAGACATATCAACAATTTCATTTTTTCATAGCTGTAGATGGAGTTGTCGATAGTGATTTGAATGACTTTCTAACTGTACTTAATACCAACGATAAAGTGAGTGTATATTTTAATCAGTACAACGAAGGTCTAGCTACTAGATTAAACGAGCTACTAAACATAGTCCAACAAGAGGATTATAATTATATTGCAAGAATGGACGCAGATGATATTTCGCACGTAGATCGCTTTAAAAAGCAGCTTGAATTTATAAAAAAAAATGGCCTAGATATTTTAGGTAGCGATTTAATAGAAATAGATGAGAACGGTACTCATCAGCAAGAAAAAAAGATGTTTAGTGACCCCTCCGAAATTTTAAAAAATATTGTACGAAGGTGCCCTGTTAACCATCCAACGGTATTTATGAAATCTGAAGTGTTTACTAAAGATAACTTTAGATACGATGCAACACTATTAAACACTCAAGATTACGACCTATGGATCAGGTTATTAGAGCAAGGTTATAAGTTTGGGAACCTAAACGAACCATTATTGTTTTTTAGAGTGGGTAATAATTTCTTTGAAAGACGCAGTAAAAAAAAGGTACTTAACGAAGTTAAACTCAAATTTTTTGCATGGCAAAAGTTATCAAAAAAACCTTTAGATTTAGCCTTTATAGTTGTGTTTTTTTTAATGAGAGTTTCACCAACGAGGGTCAAAAAGTTTGCTTATAAGAGGTTCAGATAATGGATAGCGCAGTTGTAATCACAACTAAAGATAGAATTGACTACTTAGAAAGAGCTGTTAAATCTGTTTTTTCTCAAACTTTGCTGCCTGCAGAGTTGGTTATTATAGATGATTGTTCAGTTCATCAACTTCCAGATAATCTTTTAAAAAGGTTTCAAGAATTAGCTATACAACGAAACATAAATTTTAATTACATTTATAACTCTGAATCAAAAGGAGGCAATTACTCTCGTAACTTAGGAATTAAAACAACCTCTAGCTCTATTGTTCATTTTTTAGATGATGATGATTATTGGCTTAATGGCAAAATTAAAGATCAATTAGAACAGTTTGAAAGTAATGAAAAAGTAGGCTTAGTTTTTACAGGGAAATGTTTCGTACAAGATACAGATCTCGATATTATAAAAAGAAAAAGTAGACATAAAAAATTAGAAGGTTCTATTTGGAACGGAAACTATGTTGGCTCTACTTCAGGGGTTGCAGTTAAAAGAGAGTTTCTTGAGCGAACGAAGGGCTTTGATAATAACTTACAATCATTACAAGACTATGATCTGTGGATTAGAGTGTTAGAACTAACTAAGGGTATTTGGGACACTAAACATAACCTAATTTACACAGTGCATTCTAATGTAAGCAAACAAATTACAGGTAATGTTGATAAGCATCTAAATACGGTAGCCTATTTAAAAGAAAAATATAAGCAAAAGCTCAAAACAATACCCAGCAAAGATAGAAAAGTGTTCGAATCAAGATTAGAGCACGTTTTAGCTAGGGCTTATCGAAGCCAAAAAAGTAATCGTTATATAAAACATGCGCTTGCTTCTTTGTGGTTACATCCATCAATAAGAACGTTCCTTTTGTTCTTTAATATCAAATAGCATTAAATAGATAGTTATTAGTCAACCTTATGGTTAATAAAATAAAACCTAAGTTCTTTACGAAATATTTGGTAACGGGTGTTGGAGGTTTTTATTGGTGCAGCTACAAGTAAAAAATTATTAGCTGCAAGGTATCAAGTTGTAGTCATGGGTAACCTCAATGAATATTACGATGTAAACCTAGAGCTAGTCCGTTTAGTTTTATTTGAACGCCATAACAACATTATCTTTATTAAATTAGATATAACCGAACGTGTATTACTGGGTGAGCTTTTAAAGCCGAGCAGTTTGATAAAGTCATTCATTTAGCGGCACAAGC
Organism: Pseudoalteromonas sp. 19-MNA-CIBAN-0066; assembly: GCF_040308705.1. Classification (NCBI taxonomy): domain Bacteria; kingdom Pseudomonadati; phylum Pseudomonadota; class Gammaproteobacteria; order Alteromonadales; family Pseudoalteromonadaceae; genus Pseudoalteromonas; species Pseudoalteromonas sp. 19-MNA-CIBAN-0066. The sequence continues at coordinate 57,099 of NZ_JBEONZ010000011.1, read as the reverse complement.
AAGGGGACGCTACTCAATTGAGTTCCTCAACGCGTACGCCGATTCAAATTTAGTAGGGCATTTAAATGTACTTGAAGCGTGCCGTCACCAAAAAGTTAAGCACCTAATTTACACATTATCTAGTTCGGTAAATAGTTTAAACGAAAAAACGCTGTTTGAAACCGAAGATGGTGTCTAAGACTCTGTATTATTTTATGCTGCGAATAAAAAGCAAATGAATTAATAGCGCATAGCTATTCACTCTTATATGGTTTACTAACAATAGGGCTGCGTTTTTTCATAGTTTACGGCCCATGGGATCGCCCGAATATAGAGCCGTATATGAGGATGTATCAAATTGTGTGGGTAAGCTTCTCGCCTATGACTTACCTATCTCAATTTTAACTTCATTACCTAATACCTCTTTATATTTTTCGGCCAAACCCGCTTTAGCTTCAACATCGCCATGTTGCCGCTAGATACATGATTTATTACTGTACTGAAGTCGAAAATGCCCACCTAAGAATATAGAACAGGGTGATCTTTAGAACAGGGTATTTTATTTTTTACCAGCCCTTTTATATTTTAAACCTGTCCTTTAATTAGTCATTTACATGTGGACTGCATCGGGTATAATTATGCGCTCATTTAGTTTGATGTTGTATATACTGCAATTGATTTAATGTGCAGATAGCTATGGAAAGCGAGTACTATTACCAGTAAACCTCGAAATAAATCGCGAGTATCCCGTAATAAATAAAAATACACTTCTCCAAAGCCAGTCACAAAAATCAATTCTCAGTGCAGTAACGCAAGGTAAAAGCGACGAGCCAAAACAAAAAATACAATAACCTTTATGCAATTTGTAATTGTAGTTTTAATCTCACTTATAAATATCAAAATTTAAGCTGCATCAGTACGTAGGAACTGCAACCTAGGGGCGGAAGCGTGGGGGAATTTACGTGGTTAATTTTTTTGTAGGCGCTAAGCTTACTGGCGTGATGGGTAAAGGTTCGTAATCTCTATATTTTAGTGAGCTCCATCTACTCTTATTTATTTCTACTTTTGTAATGGGTGATGAGTGAGTTTGGTATTTTACTGAAAACTGTTTTCATTTGAATTTACTCATAAATATCGTATGAAAACCCTGATATAATTTCAGCGTTAATTAAGATAAAGTTACACAACTTTTACAAACTATAGCCTATTGCTTCACAATGGTGCGCATGCTTTAATTAGCCAGTTAAAAACAAGTGCTCACCAAGGTTGGTGGGCAAGTGCAATATTTAAAATAATTTTGGGATTCTACAATGGCGTTAAGCTGTAAATCACTCGCATCAATACTCGCAATACTAAGCATGACAGGTTGTACTATTATACCTGGTAGTCATTTTGAAGGCATCAACCCAGGTGTGCAAACTCAGAATCTTGAAGAAGATCTCGAAAAAGTAAATATTCAAATAATAGATTCAAAGCTAATAGCTGCAGAAAAACAAAAATACCAAAAGATTAATAACTTAGCTAAAGTTACAGCCTTGGATACATCAAGCTACCAATATAAGCTGGGTGTAGGCGACGTTATAACAATAGGTGTATGGGACCATCCCGAGCTAACAATACCAGCTGGAACGCAACGTACAGCAGAATTTGACGGTTTTAGAGTGCAAGAGAATGGAACAGTAACCTTTGCGTATGCTCCAAATGTACCCGCTGTAGGAAAAACCATTCCACAAATACGTGATGCACTTGTAAAGCGTCTTAGTCGAGTTATAGAAGAACCTCAAATAGATGTGAAAATAGTTAGTTTTAAAAGTCAAAAAGCTTACGTAACAGGTGAGGTGGCCAAGCCAGGCGTATATCCAATAACAGAAACACCTCTTACACTTATTGATGCGTTAAACCAAGCTGGCGGTTTAAATAGTGCAGCAGATTGGCGAACAGTGACATACACCCATAATGGAAAGACTGAAATAATAAAGTTAGATGACTTTTATACAAATGGTGATATATCGCAAAATCGACTTTTAGAGCATGGTGATATAGTGCACGTAAACCGAAACGATGCACAAAAAGTATTTATGTTAGGTGAAGTAAAGCGACCAGGTACATTAAAAGTAAATCGTTATGGGTTAAATTTAGCTGAAGCACTAAGTGATTCGGGCGGTATAAATGAAGGCAGTGCTGATGCTAATGGCGTATTTGTAGTGCGTAAACGAAACTTAGAGCAAACAGGTTTAATTGCAGATGTATATCAATTGCATGCAAAAAATATTACAGCGATGGTTATAGCAGAACAATTTAAGTTACAACCAAACGACATAGTTTATGTAACGTCGGCACCATTAGCACGTTGGAATCGTGTAATTAGTTTACTATTACCTTCGGTAAGTGCTATCGATAAAATAGATGATACAATTGACTCTGTAAGCAACTAATCGGAGAGAATATGTTTGATTCAGTTTTGGTTGTATGCGCGGGTAATATTTGTAGAAGTCCTACCGGTGAATATGTTTTAAAGCAAAAGCTTAAAGGTAAAAATATTAAGATCTCATCAGCGGGGTTAACAGCATTGGAAGGCAAACCTGCAGATGCAAAAGCTAAGCAAATTGCAGAGTTGCATGGAGTTAATATGAATGCTCATAAAGGGCAACAGCTTACATCGGCATTAATTGTACAGAACAGTGTAATATTGGTAATGGAAGAGCGACATTTAAGTGACATACACGCCCGTTATCCAGAAGCTCGTGGTAAAACCTTCTTACTTGGTAAATGGATTAACAACGCCGAAATACCAGACCCATATAGGCAAAGCGAAGAAGCTTTTGAACACGTATATAAGTTAATTGATAGCGCATGCAGCGCTTGGCAAAAGTATTTATAAGGAATGGCTAATTAATGAATTCTCAGCCAAGTACAACTCAAGCAAATAAACAAACTGAAAATGTACAAGATATAGATTTAATGGTATTTGTAGGCGCCATAGTTGACCGGAAGTTTTTAGTACTAAGCGTTACAATAATATTCATGCTTATGGGGATTGTTTACGCAAAATACTCGACACCTGTTTATCAAGTTAACTCAATTTTGCAGGTAGAAAGCTCAGGCTCAAATGTACCGGGATTAGCTGACGTAGGTGGTATGTTTGAATCGTCGAGTAACTCAACTGCAGAGATTGAATTGCTAAAATCGCGAAGCATAATAGGTGAAGCAGTAGATAGCCTTAAGCTTGATGTAGTTGTTACCCCAAAATTTTTTCCTTACATTGGAGAAAATGCATACAACTCTTTTTCAGCGATTAAACCAAATCAATTAGCAGAACCTAAATATGGTGCCGATAGTTATGCTTGGGGAGGAGAGGCTATAGATGTGTTTAGGTTTAAAGTACCTAAATCGGCTATAGGCAAAACTTTTATTTTAAAAGCGACTGATAACGATACTGTGGCTTTATTAAATAGCGATGAAGAGCAAATACTAAAAGGTAATGTAGGCGAGGAGCTAACCAATGGAAGTTTTGCGCTAACAGTTAAGAGTATTAATGCGCGGCCAGGTACTGAATTTTTAATTGTTCGCAAAAATCGCCACAGCACAATTTTGGCTTTACAAAACAGTTTAATAGCGAGTGAGCTAGGTAAAAGTACGGGTATAATCGCACTTGAAATGTTACATAAATCACCTGGTTATGCTCAGCAAGTAATAAATAAGATTGCACAAATTTATGTACGCCGAAATGTTGAGCGTAATAGTGAAGAAGCGCAAAGTTCACTCGACTTTTTAAAAGTACAACTTCCAGAGATAAAAAAACAGCTTGAAGCTGCAGAAGCTAAGTACAATAATTACAAAATTAAACAACAGTCTGTTGATATAAGCTTAGAAACACAATCAGTACTCGATCGCGTTGTAACCTTAGACACAAAACTACAAAACTTAGATTTACAGCGTTTAGAATTAAGCCGGAAATTTAAAAGTGAACACCCACTTTACCAAGGCTTAGTTGAAAAAATAAACGAGATGAAAAAGCAAAAAGAGCAGCTTGTACAAGAAGTTGGCAATTTACCAGCCACTCAGCAGCAGCTGTTGAGTCTTAGGCGCGACGTAGAAGTAAACAATCAAATTTATATGTTGCTTTTAAGTAAGGCTCAAGAGCTTGACATAGTTCGCGCAGGTACTGTGGGTAACGTACGAATAATCGACTCAGCAGAGTTAAACTCAACAGGCCCAATAAAGCCTAAAAAGCCATTAATCGTAGTGATTGCAACAATTTTAGGTGCGTTGCTGTCAATAACTATAGTAATTATGCAAAAAGCACTTCATAAAGGTGTTGAAGACCCAAGCGAAATAGAGGCATTAGGGTTGCCTGTATACGCAAGCGTTCCCTACTCGGAACATCAAGAAAAATTAATAAATTTTACTAAATTGCGTAAGAGTAAAGCAGCTAAAGCTAAAAACATACTCGCAGTTGATAACCCAGCAGACCTTTCAATTGAAGCATTACGTAGCTTACGTACCAGCCTGCATTTTGCGATGATGGAAGCTAAAAATAATATCATAGCTATATCGGGCCCAAGCCCCGGTGTGGGTAAGTCGTTCATATCGGTTAATTTAGCAGTAGTACTAGCGCAAAGTGGTAAAAAAGTACTTATTATTGATGCCGATATGCGTAAAGGCCACTTGCAAACGCCGTTTGGTTTAAAGTGGAATAATGGTTTAAGTGATTATTTATCAGGGCATTTGAATCTAGAGCAAGTTACTAAGCCAACCAGAGTTGAAAACTTACATGTAATCACGCGAGGGCAAATACCGCCAAACCCTTCAGAACTATTAATGCACTCTAATTTTAGTAAATTAGTTGAAGAAGTAAGTGCAGCTTACGACATTATAATTATCGATACTCCACCTATACTCGCAGTTACTGATCCTGCAATAGTAAGTGCTCATGTTGGTACAACGTTATTAGTTACGCGCTTTGGGCAAAACCATTTGCGCGAGATTGAACTAACCCGTAACCGTTTTGAGCAAAATGGTACATATGTAAGAGGTGTTGTATTTAATGGTGTTGTTAAAAAAGCGAGTAACGCTTATGGCTATTACGGTTACTATAATTATGAGTATAAAAGCGATAAATAAAGAAAAAAGCCTAAAATTTAGTTTAGGCTATTTCAATGTAGAAAAGTATCTCAGAGGATAAGTAATTAGCTCAAATGCAATAAATCATATTTCGGGCTGTATAAAAACAGCTTTCCCACAGATAATTGCTAAAATATAAAGGTATTTGTTGTGAAAATATTAGTAACTGGTGGTGCAGGTTTTATTGGTAGCGCTGTTATTCGCCACATTCTCTCTAACACTAAAGATAGTGTCATTAACCTTGATGCGTTAACGTATGCGGGGAACTTAGAGTCACTTCCAAAGGCGGAAGATTCTAACCGATACTATTTCGAACATGTTGATGTATGCAACCGTGCAGAATTAGATCGAGTTTTTAAAACACATAAACCTGATGCAGTAATGCATTTAGCAGCAGAAAGCCATGTAGACCGCTCTATAACTGGCCCCGCTGAATTCATTCAAACTAATATCATAGGCACTTATAATTTACTAGAAGCAACTCGAGAATACTGGAATGCATTAGATATTAAAGCTAAAGAAGCGTTTAAGTTTCATCATATTTCAACCGATGAAGTATATGGTGACTTGCCTCATCCCGATGAGCAGGAAGGAAGTGCTTTGGGTAAAGATCTACCTTTATTCACTGAGCAAACGTCATATGCGCCTAGTAGCCCTTATTCAGCTTCAAAAGCATCAAGCGACCATTTAGTTAGAGCTTGGTTACGCACTTATGGTTTGCCAACTATTGTCACCAACTGCTCTAATAACTACGGGCCTTATCATTTCCCTGAAAAGCTAATACCATTAGTAATACTTAATGCGCTTGAAGGTAAAAACTTACCAATTTATGGTAAAGGTGACCAAATACGTGACTGGCTATATGTTGAAGATCATGCACGTGCACTTTATAAAGTAGTAACCGAAGGTGAAATTGGTGAAACTTACAATATAGGTGGTCATAATGAGAAACAAAATATTGAAGTAGTGCAAACTATTTGCAGTATCTTAGATGAGTTTATACCTAAAGATTCTAAATACTCAGAGCAAATAACATTTGTAACTGATCGACCAGGTCACGACCGCCGCTATGCAATAGACTCATCAAAAATGAGTGAAAAATTAAATTGGGCACCTATTGAAACATTTGATACGGGCCTACGCAAAACTGTTCAATGGTATTTAGACAACCAGCAGTGGTGTAAAAATGTGCAGGATGGCTCGTATCATCGTGAGCGTCTTGGTGAAATAAATACGCAAGCTCAAGGAGAGTAACATGAAAGGAATTATTCTTGCAGGGGGCTCAGGCACCCGCCTTTACCCAATTACTATGGGGGTATCTAAGCAACTACTACCAATTTACGATAAGCCGATGATTTATTATCCGCTATCGGTATTAATGCTAGCGGGTATTAACGAAGTTTTAATAATCACCACCCCAGAAGACAACGACTCATTTAAACGCTTACTAGGCGATGGCTCACAATTTGGTATTAAATTAACTTACACTACACAGCCTAGCCCTGATGGGTTAGCACAAGCCTTTATTTTAGGCGAAGAGTTTATAGGTAATGATGATGTATGCTTAGTACTTGGAGACAACATTTTCTACGGGCAAGGATTTACACCAAAGTTAAAACATGCGGTTCAAAACGCTAAAAATGGCCAAGGTGCAACTGTTTTTGGCTACCAAGTAAAAGATCCTGAGCGTTTTGGTGTGGTTGAGTTTGACCAAAACCAAAAAGCAATTTCTATAGAAGAAAAACCAAGTAATCCAAAGTCACATTATGCGGTAACGGGTTTATATTTTTACGATAACTCGGTTGTTGAATTAGCTAAAAAAGTGAAACCGTCTCATCGTGGTGAGCTTGAAATTACTTGCCTTAACGAAATGTATTTAGAGCAAGGCAAGCTTAATGTAGAAATGTTGGGCCGTGGTTTTGCGTGGTTAGACACAGGCACACACGAAAGCTTGCTAGAAGCCGCCCAATTTGTAGAAACAATCGAAAAGCGCCAAGGCTACAAAATAGCCTGCCTAGAAGAAATTGGTTTTAATAATGGCTGGCTAACTAAAGAGCAAGTTAAAAAACTAGCTCAGCCATTTATAAAAAATAGCTATGGCCAATATTTAATGGAACTAATAAAAGAATAAATAATGATTGTACTCAACAAACCACTTACTCCAGACCTAAAAAAACTGACCGCGTACTTAGCGCAAGTTAATAACACTGGCTGGTACACAAATTTTGGCCCATTGCACGAGCAGCTTACTAAGCGCCTAGAAGACTACTTAGGGGTAAAAAATTTACTGCTGGTATCTAACGGAACGCTCGCAATACAAGTAGCGTGTAAATCTTTGAATATTAACTCAGCTATTACTACGCCCTTTAGCTTTGTAGCAACAACCAGCTCTTTATTATGGCAAGGAATAGAAACCGCATTTAGTGACATAGATGCAAAAAGTTATAACCTGTGTCCTAAAGCGTTAGATAAAGCCCTAACACAAGATAACCATTACAATGGCATTGTAGCAACCCATGTTTACGGAAACCCGTGTGATGTAAGCGCCATTGAAAGCGTTGCAAATAAGCATAATAAAAAAGTAATTTACGACGCTGCACATGCATTTGGTGTAAAAGTTGGCGATGAATCCGTACTTAATTTTGGTGATGCCAGTACCTTAAGTTTTCATGCCACTAAAGTATTTCATACCGTGGAAGGCGGCGCGATTGTTTTTAAACACAAAGCCGATTATGAAAAAGCTAAAGAGCTAATTAACTTTGGTATACAAGCGGGTGGTACTTTAGGCGAGCCAGGTATTAACGCTAAATTGAATGAATACCAATGTGCGGTGGGTTTAACATTACTCGATCAAATTGAACAAGTCATAGAGCACAGGTCAGCACTATTTAATCTATATTGTGAAGAGTTAGAAGGAATTGTTGAAATACCACAATGGCATACAAAAGCGAATATTAATGGTGCTTATATGCCTATTTATATCGCTGATAAAACATTACAAAAAAAAGTAATAGATGCATTAGCGAAACAAGATATTCAAAGTCGTCGTTATTTTACTCCCTCACTTGATGCTGCTTACAGCGAGCAATATAGCTTTGGTTGTAATGTTAGTCGAAAGATTGCAGGTGGTGTACTGTGTTTGCCTTTACATAATTTTATGAATGAAGACGATGTAACTACAGTAACCTCAATAATAAAGGACACATTATGAATTTTGCTGTAATGCAACCTTACCTATTTCCTTATTTAGGCTATTATCAACTTGTTAATGCTGTAGACACTTTTATTTTTTATGATGATGTTACTTACATTAAAAACGGTTATATTAATCGCAATAATATTTTAGTGAATGGCCAAGCTCAACGTTTCACTGTGCCAGTGCCTGGAGCATCTTCAAATATACTAATTAAAGATCTAAACTTTGACCCTAATGTAAAAAAAACATTAAAAACAATCAGTCAAGGCTACGCAAAAGCCCCCTATTTTAATGACGTTTACCCAATTATAGAAAAAATACTAACGAGTACCGAACGCCAAGTACATACGCTATGTGCAAATAGCATCACCTCCGTATTTAGCTATTTAGGCATAAATAAGCAATTTAAGTTTTCAAGTGAGCTTGAGTATAACCGTGATTTACCAGCTGCTGATAAGCTAATTGCAATGGCAGGTTTACTTAATAGTAAACACTACATTAATAGCCCTGGAGGTAAAAATTTATATAGCAAAGAGTACTTTGCTGATAAAGGGGTAAACCTATCTTTTATCGAAATGCGAAGCGTCAACTACCAACAAGGTAAATCAGAGTTTGTGCCTTACTTGTCGATAATTGATGTATTGATGTGGAATAGTAAAGAGCAAGTAAAAGCGCTTTTAAGAGAATATGAGGTAAATTAAATGAATAAAGTATTGTTGATTGGTGCATCTGGTAGTTTAGGTAAAGGAATAACAGCTGAGATATACAAAAAAATCAAAGTTACCGGCACTTATAATAACACTGTTATAGATAATAAAAATATTGATACCGTACAGCTTGATATAACCCATCGTGATAGCTTTCAAAGCCTAGATACGGATTATGATAGTGTTATTTTAGTCGCAGGCTCGATGCCAGCAGCAATGGAAGGCTATGATCAAAATAAGTATTTTGACGTTAATGTAACAGGCACATTAAATGTTCTTGAGTTTTGTAGAATAAATAATATTAAAAAAATCATCTACATTATGACATTTTCAGATGTGTCTGGTTCATTTTACACTGGTGTTCCAATAAAGGAGTCTGATCAACGCACTCTTACTTATACAGGTGATCATGCTGTTTACGCTATATCTAAAGTAACTGCTTGTGAATTGGTCGAGCATTATCACCAAGAATATGGTTTGCAAACCATGATATTTCGTATTCCAACGGTATATTGCTGTGACGATAACGTTAACTATCATGTAGATGGTAAGCCTAAAACAAAAGCTTATATGCAAATGATACGGTCAGTCATGCATAATCAAAAACTTGAATTATGGGGCGAATTAGAAAATGCTAAAGACATGCCTTATATTAAAGATTTTGCTCGCTTAATACTTAAAGCCATTGAGCATCCAACTGCGCAAGGTTTATTCAATGCAGGAACCGGTAACCCAGTCAGCTTAAAAGAATTTGCGGATGCAATCGTTGACGTATTTGCAGAGGGTGATGTGGTACTCGAACATAAGCCTGAAAAGCCGTCTCAACCTAACTTCACTTTTGATATGAGTAAAACTGAGACCACTTTTGATTATAAGCCACAGTTTGGCATTAAAGACCTACTTATAGATATAAAAGAAAATTCTCCATCATCTGTATTCGAATTAACGAAATGAAAAAGCTCTTAATACATTTAGGGTTGCCTAAAACGGCAACCTCCACTTTACAGCAAAATGTTTTGCAAACATTACATGATTCAAATAAAGTTAATTTTTTAGGTAAAAACTTAGAAGTTAGCGATAAAACAGGCAAAGTAACAATCTTCAATTATAGTGGTAAGTACATTCGTGATGCTATAGAAGAAAAAATACCATTTGAAGACGCTGTAAAAAAACTTGAAGCCGAACTTCATGACGATAAATTAAACATATTCAGTGATGAAGGGCTTATGGTCGCTTACCCCGGCGCTGATAACCTACCTTTGAATAGAAAGTTAGCTAATCTAAAAAAACTCATAGCCCCATACAAAACTGAAGTTGTAATTACTTTGCGAGAGCCAATTGATTATTTTTATTCGTTGTATGTGCAGTTGTATCCTGATTTTTACTCAAAAATAAAAAGTTTAAATACTGTCGAAAAATGTATTAACAAGTTTTTAAAAGAGCCTGATAACATTTTATTTGAATCATTCCTTTTCAATAATTATTTACCTTATCTTAAAAGTAACTTTGATTTAAAAGTTACTCACTTTGAAGACATAAAAAATAACCCTGAAAAATATTACATGGCATGGTCTGGTTTACTAAATGTATCTCCAGAAAATTTTCAAACTTTATTTGAAAAAAAACATGTAAACGAAAAGAAAAAAACTGCACAGGGTTCGCAAAAAGTAGTTTCGCTAAATTTTATAGAGTCTAAAGCTAGAAATTTACTAATAAAGGCAAAGCCAGTATTTGTATTTATAAAGCTTATTTATAATTTTACAGGACTAAAAAAACTATTTAATAGGCGAGTATATATTTCGAGTGTGCATAAAAAGCCTAGCGGTGAAGCATTAAGGCAGTTGAAACTGCTTTTCGAAAGTACAGAAAAAAATGTCTGAACTAAAAAATAAGGCTATATTCGGGTTTGCATGGAATTTAGCTGAAAAATTTGCCACCAAAGGTGTGACAGTTATTACCACGCTACTGTTAGCGTGGTTTTTAACGCCAAATGATTATGCGTTAATTGCCATGCTTACGGTGTTTATTGCTCTTTCTACGGCATTAGTTGATGCGGGTATTGGTCAAGCCCTTATAAGGATGCCCGATGTTAAAGACGAAGACTTAAACACTGCTTTTTTTATAAATATAGCGCTCAGTGGGCTTATATACTTGCTTTGTTATATAGCGGCACCATATATAGCTACTTTTTACGATGAACCGCTGCTTACCTCCCTGATACGAATAGTCACGCTTAGTTTATTTTTTCAAAGCGTAATAGTGGTACCTAAAAGCCTACTAGTTAAAAAATTAAACTTTAAAGCGCAGCTTAAAATAGTGTTGCCAGCAGCTTTTATTTCATCAGGGGCAGCTATTTTATTCGCCTATTTAAAGTTTGGGGTATGGGCACTTATATTCCAAATGCTAATAATGCATGCTGTGCAAGCCCTGTGTTATTGGGTTATCAGCATATGGCGGCCTAAATTTAAGTTAAGTTATAACTCGGTAAAAAAGTTAGCTGGTTTTTCTTGTTTTGTCGTCCTCGATTCTTTATTTGCAATACCCTTTGCTAATATGTACTTAATTGTATTACCCAAGTTTTTTGCAGCAAGTTTATTAGGTTACTATTACTTTGCACAAAAAATAAAAGATATTCTGCTCGATTTATTTATAGGTGCTATTCAAACCGTTACCTACCCAGCACTTTCGCAAATACAGCAAGATAATGCCCGTTTAAAAACTGGTTACCGTAAAATAGTACGCATAACGACCATTTTGGTTTTTCCGCTTCTGTTATTTACAGCGGCAATAGCTAACTTAATTTTTGATATTTTATTGCCTGAGAAGTGGCAGGGTGCAGTGCTTTATTTACAACTAATGCTTGTTGCCTCTGTGTTATACCCACTGCATTCAATTAACTTAAACATATTAAAAGTGAAAGGCAGGGCAGACTTATTTTTTTATGTTGGGTTATTTAAAAAAGTAGTAGGTATTGTGGTATTTATATTTACCATTCAATACGACATTGTAACTGTTTTAATAGGACAAATAATTGTAAGTAAAATAAATTACTTACCAAATGCATATTACTCAAATAAATTAATAGGCTACACACTAAAAGAGCAATTAGCAGATTTTATGCCTACGCTTATTATCACAAGTTTTATAGCTGCTGCGGTTTACAGTATGCAAGGTAAGTTGGCTCTAACACCAATTCTGGAGTTAACAGCCTTTATTGTATTAGCTCCTCTAGTGTATCTAGTGGCTGGTTATGTTACTAAGCTGAAGGCATTTACAGAAACAATAAACTTAGTAATGCGCAAATAGTATTAAAGGATTTATATGGAAAACGAAAAATTTGATCTCGATGCTTTCAGGGCGCAGCCATTACCTACGGAGGAAGAGGTTATGGCAAACTGGCAAGGTGATATTGATAAGCCAGTAGTAAGCATTCTTTGTCATATGTTTAATCAAGAAAGGTATATTGAAGATGCTTTTCGAGGTTTTTTAATGCAGAAAACCGATTTTGTATTTGAAGTGATAGCACATGATGATGCGTCAACGGATGGCACTAGCGATATTGTTAGAGAGTACGCTAAACGGTACCCTAAAATATTCAAGCCTGTTATACAAACAGAAAACCAATATTCAAAAGGTAAAAAACCAAGTTTATTGAGTTCAGCGCACGCTAAAGGTGAGTATTTTGCATTATGTGAAGGGGATGACTTTTGGATTAATGAAAATAAATTACAGCTTCAAACTGATGTATTAAATAATAATAGAAAAGTAAATTTAGTTGTGCACGATTCTTTAGTAATTAACAATCAGGATGATCTTATTAAGGACGCTTTTGGAAGCCTGAACTTTAACGATGGAATTGTCCCTGTCAATGAAGTGTTTTTAACCGATGGTCAGTTTGCCCCTACAGCCTCATATTTTTTCAGAAATGTTAGTTTACAATTTTTGGCTGATTACTCGGAATCTCCAGTAGGAGACTTTTTAATTGAAGTTTTTTTAGGTATGGAGGGGGTATTCTTAATCTCAAATAAAATGAGTGTTTATAGGCTGGGTAGTGACAATTCATGGACTAATAATGTTCTTAATAATATTAATATGAGAATAGTACACGGAGAAAAAATGTTAGCAACATTAAATAAAATGCAGAATGACTTACCCCAAGATAAAAAATATTTAGTGGAATATAAAAGAAAAGCTATTTTTCATGGATTGGCAATTTCGCATTTCCATAAAAGTAAATTAGATTCACTTTTATTTTTTTCGAAATCACTAGATTTTAAAAACTTGAAAATTAAAAGAGCTATTTTATATTTTAGGTACGTTGCGATTAATAAGTAATCTCCTCGTTTGAGACATTAAGGTTGGTAATGTGAATAAAAAAATATTGATTGTCATTGCTTCCATTGGAGGAGGTGGTGCTGAAAGAGTGGCAGCCCAGTTATCAAATTATTTTAGTGACCAAGGCCATAATGTTAAAGTGTGCTATTGGAACGAAGCTAAAAATAGCTACAAAATTAATAGTGGTGTATCTCTTTGCAAGCTCAATGCTAAAGCTAGAGTTTATACTCTCTCTAAAACTATAAAGGTATTTCAGCCAGATGTGATTTTGAGCTTTACCGATGTGTCGAATGTTATTGCATATTATGCAAAATTACTAGCCCGTTCAAAAGCCATATATATCCCCTCTATACATAATGACCTTAAACTTAGAGATAGCCATATTGAAATAAATTTAAAAAATAAGGGGCTTGATTTATTTCATAGGCATGTGTGCAAAAAAAGTGACAAAGTGGTGGGCGTTTCTGAAGGCGCGAAAAACTCTTTTATAAAATACTATAAGGTACCTCCTAATAAATGCTGTTGCATATATAATCCTATCTATATTAAACCCGAACTCAAATTACGAAACTTGAATGAAGATAAAGACAGTATAAAGATTGTAGTTGCAGGGCGTTTAACTAAGCAAAAGAATTATCCACTTTTACTTGATGTTGCTGAGAAGTTAAAAGGGTTAGATTTTAATTTTATTATTGATATTTATGGTGAAGGTGAACTGCGCACCCAACTTGAAGCGCAAATACAAGCTAAAAACTTAGCAGCTCGTGTAAACTTAAAAGGGTTTTCTAAAAATTTATCAACAAGTTTAGCTAATTATGATTTATTTCTAATGACCTCTTCTTGGGAGGGATTTGGTAATGTTCTTGTGGAGGCATTAGAGAACACCCTGCCTATAATATCAACAGATTGCCCTTCAGGACCCAGAGAAGTGTTAGGTAACGGCGAGTTTGGAAGTCTCGTGCCTGTTAATGACTCTAACGCCATTGTAGACTTGATAGTAACAGGGAATTACAAAAAAGAATTTGATTTAATTAAGTTGAAAGAGCACCTTAGTCAATTCACCTTAAACTCAGTTGGTGATAAGTATTTAAATCTTTTTAATGAGCTTTACGAGCAAAGTAATGATTGAATTAGAAACTATTAAGCATAAATTGAATCTATACCGCCGCTATCCCCATTGGAGAAAGCAAGGTGCTATTTTTATTCATGTACCAAAAGTAGCAGGTACCAGCATTAATAAAGCAATTTATGGCCGTACTTTAGGGCATTACACTGCTGTAGAAATTAAAAATAAATTTCCTAATTTATATAATGAATGTTTTGTATTTTCGTTTGTTAGAAACCCATGGTCACGCGCTGTATCAGCCTATAAGTTTGCTAAGCAAGGCCGTACTGAGAGTATGGGAGTATACAAACCTGAACAATACCAAATCCCGGAGTTTGAAACCTTTGAGCGTTTTGTAAAAGAGTGGCTTGCTTTACGTGACATAAATGAGCTTGACTATATATTTCAGCCTCAAGTACGTTTTTTGACCGATAGTAACGGCGAAATAATTGTTGATTATGTTGAAAAGTTAGAGAATTTAGCAAACGGCATTGCTGAAGTAGAAAAAAATCTTAATAAAAAAATAAATGTTGGTCGAGCTAACTCAACCTCATCTGCTGATGATTACCGTAGTTACTATGCTAACCAAGATCTTATAGATTTGATTTATAAAATTTATGAAAGCGATATACAGACATTTGGTTACGAATTTAAATGAAAAAAATGAAAGCACTACACGTTATTACAGGCTTAAATGATGGAGGCGCGGAAGCTGTTTTATATCGCCTAACTACGTCTAAAAGTTCTACCTTTGAGCATACAGTTATTTCATTAATGGATGAGGGAAAGTATGGGGATTTGTTAGTAGAGGCTGGTGTAAATGTTTACTGTTTAAACATATTAAATAGTAAGTTAAGTATTTTCCGTGTGTTTAAAATATTTAGTTTAATAAAAACACTAAAACCAGATGTTGTACAAACTTGGATGTTTCATGGGGATTTGTTTGGTGGTGTGTTTTCGCGTTTAGCAGGTGTTAAAAATATTGTTTGGGGAGTCCACCACACAACATTAGTAAAAGGAGAGTCTAAAAAATCAACAATTTTAATTGCCAAAATAAATGCTTTTCTTTCGAAGTTCATTCCTAAAAAAATTATATACTGTGCTGAAAAATCTAGAGAGATTCAAGAGTCAATAGGCTTCTCTGTTAATAAAGGTGTTGTTGTTAGTAATGGTTACGATGTTAGTCAGTATGTCTGTAATAAAAAATTAGGTATAGATTTTAGAAATGAATTAACTTTATCTGACTGTTTTTTAATAGGTCACGTTGGAAGATATGATCCGCAAAAAGATCATAAAAATTTATTGTTAGGTTTAGAGGCATTTTCAAATAAATTTTCAGGTGCGTTTAATGCTATTCTAGTTGGTACTCGTTTAGATAGAAATAACCCAGAATTAATATCTTTAGTTGATACCCTTGGGCTGAATGATAATGTACAGCTGGTAGGGCGTCGTAATGATATACCTGCTGTTATGAACGCCTTAGATATATTTGTTTTATCATCCTCTTTTGGCGAAGCTTTTCCCAATGTATTAAACGAGGCAATGGCTTGCGGTACGCCTTGTATTACTACAGATGTAGGTGATGCGGCTCTGATTGTAGGTGATACCGGTTGGGTGGTTTCGCCAAAAAAACCACAGTCGTTAGCTGATGCTATTTTAGATGCAAGAAATGAGAAGTATAATTCCCCTGAAAAGTGGGCTTTAAGAAAACAAGCTTGTCGTCAACGGATAGTAGATAGCTTTAGTCTTGATAAAATGGTTAGCGGTTATGAGAGTGTTTGGTTAAAGGGTATAAGTAATAGAAAGAAGTATTAATAGGAGTTACTTATTATAAATTGCGTAGTCTAGTTTTATACGATGAACACCTGCCATCATTATAATATCTGTTATGGTATTGGACTAGTTAATATACTGAAATACGTAGATAGCTTTATCATAGTAAGTGAAAGTTTAACTTACTTATAGTTTGTTTGGTATTTATTATTTATGCACTATAAATGTTAACTATTTTAAAATGTACAAACTATTTAGGCAGGCTTTAAATGAAGTTTTTTAGATTTATAAGCTGTTTTTATTTTTATGAAAAACCTTTAACTATATAGGTTCTTAAGTTATGAATTGGTACTTAGAAACGTCTTTTTTTTATGACTTGCCTAATTTTTTAATTTGTATTCTTGTTGTTTTAATTATGAGCAACTTAGTTAAGCTACCACGTAATTATACGCTAATTTTACTAGCACATTGTTTTGTACCCTTTATATTAAATGATGTTGTTTTTCCAGCAAGCTATATGTCGGATCAGTTTAGATATATAGCAGCTGTAATGGAAATACGCAGTGGGGAAAATGTAACTGAGCTCGCGAGTACGGTAGAGAATGCTAGTTGGATGCTTGCTTTTATACCGCTACCATTTATTGAAACAGTGCAAAGCCTAGGTTTTTTTAATAAGCTTATATATATTTTAATGTTTATATTTTTATATAAGAAAGGAGTGCTTAATCGATTTTCGGCTTACTTTTTATTGTTGTATCCTAGCGTTATACTTTATACAGGGCTAGGCTTACGCGATACACTTATTTTTTGTTGCATGATGTTAACTACTTACTTTGCTATAAAGCGTAATTTATTGTTAATGATATTGTTTATAGCCCCTCTTTACTTCATAAAATTTCAAAACTTTTTTTTAATGCTTCCCTTATTTACTTTTGTTTTATTCAACCTAGGCGAAAAGGGATTATCTGCTCGTAAAGGCTTCGTTGTTTTAACTATTTTGGCCATTGTGTTGGTTGCGAGTTTTCCCATTGCTGCGCCATTGATTAATAAATACCGCTTAGCTATGTTCCAAGAGGATGGCGGCATTAATGTGTATGAAGTCCCCTTAGTTAATGATATAGGAGACTTTATTTATATGGGGCTGACCAGTGGCTTGTATTTTTTTGCAAAGCCCTTTCCTTGGGAGGCGCGTAGCCCTTTACAGCTAATTCAAGCATTCGAGAATGTAATTATTATGTTTATTGTCGTTAGGTTAACCATCCAAGCATGGAATAAAAACATAAATAAATTAATATTTTGGTTAGTTTTATTTATAGGATCACTCTCGGTATACGGGTTGGTAGTTTTTAATTATGGTACAGCTGCAAGATATAGATTTCCATTTATTGCGTTGTATGTGGTTTATGTAGCTTATGTATGTAATGTAACCCATGTTTTCAATAGGCAGTTAA
This sequence comes from Pseudoalteromonas sp. 19-MNA-CIBAN-0066, assembly GCF_040308705.1. Classification (NCBI taxonomy): domain Bacteria; kingdom Pseudomonadati; phylum Pseudomonadota; class Gammaproteobacteria; order Alteromonadales; family Pseudoalteromonadaceae; genus Pseudoalteromonas; species Pseudoalteromonas sp. 19-MNA-CIBAN-0066. The sequence goes on along the minus strand of NZ_JBEONZ010000011.1, from coordinate 39,429 downwards.
AGAATTAAAAATATTAAAATACAATAATATTACATATTAGTGGTTTAATACTTGAATCAAAAATAGATTTTTATAATTACCTCAAGAATCGACAAGGTCATTAGTGGGTTGTTGCTGTTGTAATTTTAGTTCAATTAAAATTTCAGCATACGTTATTTATACATATGTAAAACCAATATCTTTAGTGTCTAATCAGTTATTGAATGAAGGTTAATACATATGGCATAAGTAACTTATGGTTGGGGGTGGTTAGTTAAGGGGTTGTAAGTGAAGTTATTGTATATTGTTAATTCATCAGCGTTTTTTTGCTCGCACTTTTTAGAGCTTGCTTTAAGAACTAAAGCAAGAGGTTGTGAGGTGGTTATCATAGCGGGTGATGGCGATATGGAAATGGAGTTAATTAAATTAGGATTTGAGTTTCATGCAGTAAATCTTTCCCGCAAAGGAGTTAATCTACTCGCCGAGATTAAATTTATTTTAAAGCTCAATAGACTTATTAAATTAATTAAACCTGATATTATTCACTCATTCACAATTAAACCTATTATTTATACAGGTGTTGTTAATCTTTTTAGTAATATGAAATGCTTAAACGTAGCTTCTATAACTGGATTAGGTAGTGCATCATTATCAAAAAGGTTAAAACATAAGGGGCTTTGGTTTTTTCTTACAAAGCTATATAAGCTAGTATTTTTAAAAAAAAATACTGTAGTTATTTTTGAAAATACTGATGATTTAAAACTTTTTTCTGATTTAAAAATCGTGAATGCGAACAGTGCTCACTTAGTTAATGGGGCTGGTATTGATACGACTGAATTTATACCAAGTTTAGATAAGGTAGAGCCCTATAAAGTTACAATGGTGAGTCGGTTATTAAAAGATAAAGGTGTTTTAGAGTTTATAGAGGCGGGCCGTATACTCAGGGAAAAAGGTACTAATGTGGTTATGCAGTTAGTTGGAAGTACCGATTTTGGAAATATATCATCTATAACTAAGGAGGAGTTAGACTCAGCTGTGAAACGTGGTGATGTAGAGTATTTAGGCCAGAGAGATGATATTAAGTTTATATACCAAAAGTCGCATGTTGCATGCTTGCCTTCTTATAGAGAAGGTTTGCCAAAGTCATTAATTGAGGCTGCAGCATGTGGTTTACCTATAATTACAACAGACGTACCTGGTTGTAGGCAAATGGTTTTCAATAGTAAAAATGGCTGGTTAGTGCCAGCTAAAAATGCTATGAAATTAGCCGAAGCGATTGAACTAATATTAAATTCACCAGGTAAACTAGATGAAATGGGCAAACAGAGTCGCATTGCAGCAGTAATGCTGTTTGACTATGAGGTTGTGATATCGAGCTTTCACGAGATATATGGTCTAGAGAATAACTTTGAATTAAAGGTATGATATTGAATATAGCGATGACAGGAGCGACAGGTTTTCTTGGTAGTCACCTTATGGAAAGTTTAAATAAAGAGAAGTTGACTATTATTGGAAGAAACCCACCACCTTTTTTTAAGGGGGATTTTCAGTATTTAGATATTTCTGAACAATTAAACGTGCCTCTTAACTTAGCTAATGTAGATGTGGTTATACATTGTGCTGCTAGGGTTCATATAATGAATGAGGCAGCAAGTGATCCGCTAACTGAGTTTAGAACTGTAAATACCCTTGGAACAATTAACTTAGCAAAACAAGCTGCACAAGCTGGTGTTAAACGCTTTATATTTTTAAGCTCAATTAAAGTAAATGGTGAAAGTACAAGTGGGAAAGATCCTTTCACTGCAAGCGTTAACTCAGCTGCCGAAGACCCTTATGGTATCTCGAAAGCAGAGGCTGAACAGCAGTTGTTAGAACTTAGTAAGCATACTGGCATGGAAGTTGTGATTATTCGCCCACCACTAGTATACGGTGAAGGAGTAAAAGCAAACTTTGCATCACTGATGCGTTTTGTTGATAAAGGGTTGCCACTCCCTTTTAGAGCTATTACAAGTAACAAGCGTAGTTTAGTGTCTGTTTATAACTTGGTTGATTTAATTAAGGTATGTATTGAGCATCGAAAAGCGGCTAACCAAGTGTTTTTAGCGTCTGACGACTATGATTTATCAACGGCTGAAATGGTAGCGTTAATGGCTAAGGTGCAAGACAAAAAGAACCTTGCTTTACCCATACCTGTTTGGTGTTTTAAACTAGCTGGTAAATTATTCAATAAAAACGATATTATTGATAGGCTTACAGGCTCGCTTCAATTAGATATAAGTCATACAAAAAGTACCCTAGGCTGGACACCACCATATTCAGTGGATTATGGTTTTAAACTTGCCGCTAAAAAGCCTTCAACGGAATAATTATTGGATTTATAAATGATACGTTTACTTGATTTTTTGTTTTCACTTTTTGGATTATTGTTTGCAATGCCATTTTTAGTGATTTTATACATAATTGGTTTATTTGATACGGGCTCACCTATTTTTATGCAAGAGCGTGTTGGTCGTGATAAGAAGCCATTTACGCTCGTTAAGTTTAGAACTATGACTGTTGATACTGCATCAGTTGCAAGTCACTTAGCGAGTACAGCCTCAATAACGCCCTTTGGTGGCTTTTTGCGTAAAACTAAGCTTGATGAACTTCCACAGCTTTGGAATGTACTAAAAGGCGAAATGAGTTTAGTTGGCCCACGCCCTGGTTTATTCAACCAAGAAGAGCTAACGCAAGCGCGTGAAGCTAAAAATGTGTTCGCAGTGCGTCCAGGCATTACAGGTTTAGCCCAAGTTAACGAAATTGACATGTCTACCCCTGGACTACTTGCAAAAACAGATCGTGAAATGATTGATACATTAACAACTGGTAATTATTTTAAATATATACTAATGACAGTTACCGGGAGTGGTAGTGGTGATAGGGTTAAATAGAGTTTATTATTTCTACTGAAAAAGTGGTACGCCCTACAAGTATAACCGCTGCAAGCAAGTACATGGCTGAGATAGAACTAAAAGGTTTATTACAGGAACTAGGCGCTAAATACAAAGCATGCTTTAGCATGGTCCGCTTTGGTGATTTTTAGGCTCATAGGTTTTGTTGTATCATTATTTCACCGCCAAATAAAAGAAGGTCTGAAAATAACGCTTACTCACTCAGTTATAAGCAGTTACTTGCTGATCACTTCCGAAGCTACACAACTTGCAATACAATAAGTCGCTCAGGATAAAGGCGATGATGCGTTTGTACTTGATATTGACAACTCGGTAAAAATAATTGATTTGGCTACCAAGACGGTTTGGATTACTGGCCTCGAAATTAAAACAGATGATATCGCGTATGGCGATATATAAGTAAAACGCAAAGGCTTATGCATATGTGAAGAGCTGTAAAAAAAGTTATTAATAGGCGAGAAGTTAGAGTATAGCTTACGTGAGTGTGTGATGACCTCAGACAGGGTAATGCTACTGTTCAGTGAATTTAATTAATGTATTTATTGATGCTCTTAATATCGCATGCCATAACTTAGAACATGAAAAATTCGTCAGCTATTACTCGATGCACCAATCGGCTTTAATCCAACCGAGGGTATTTGTAATTTAGTATGGTATGCCAGACTTGAAAATTACCCCGAAGGTAATAAAAGCAATGTGGTTAATTTAAAAAATTATAAAGCATGCTTAATGTATCAAGTTGAGATGGCTGTTCAAATTAAGCTGTAACTAAGTTAAGGTATTATTATTTAATACCTTTAATCTTTAATCTTTAATCTTTTACGTCGAATCGTATTGGTTGCAATGGATTTTTATTATCTAGGACATGAACAAACATTATGAATGAAGAAAAGTTAACCCACCTCAAAGCGCTCGAAGCTGAGTCAATTCATATAATGCGTGAAGTGGCTGCAGAGTTTGATAACCCTGTAATGCTTTACTCTGTAGGTAAAGACTCTTCGGTATTACTACATTTAGCACGTAAGGCATTTTACCCTGGTAAAATTCCTTTTCCATTAATGCATGTAGATACAAACTGGAAATTTAAGGAAATGATTCAGTTTAGAGACCAAATGGCTGAAAAGCATGGCTTTGATTTAATTGTTCATAAAAATCCAGAAGGCATGGATATGGGAATTAGTCCTTTTGTACATGGCAGTGCTAAACATACCGATATTATGAAGACACAAGGCCTTAAACAAGCACTTGATATGAACGGTTTTGATGCTGCATTTGGTGGTGCTCGCCGTGACGAAGAAAAATCTCGTGCTAAAGAACGTGTTTATTCATTTCGTGACAAAAATCATCGTTGGGATCCAAAAAATCAACGCCCAGAACTTTGGAATGTTTATAACAGCAAAGTCGATAAAGGTGAAAGCATTCGCGTATTCCCACTTAGCAATTGGACTGAGTTAGATATTTGGCAATACATATACCTTGAAGGTATTGAAATTCCATCATTGTATTTTGCTCAAGAGCGCCCTGTTGTTGAACGTGACGGTACATTAATTATGGTTGATGATGAACGCATGGAACTTGAAGAAGGCGAAGAGGTTCAGCAAAAAATGGTTCGCTTTAGAACATTAGGTTGTTATCCATTAACAGGAGCTGTTGAGTCTGTCGCTCAAACATTACCTGAAATTATCCAAGAAATGCTGCTTTGCACTACATCAGAGCGCCAAGGTCGAGTAATAGATAACGATTCTGCAGGTTCTATGGAGAAGAAAAAAATGGAAGGTTATTTCTAACCATACGTTAGAAGCTTTAAGAGACAAGTTATGAATAAGTTTAAAATAATGTATTTATAACTTCTTGTTATTAACCTATTACGAACCAAATTTCAGAGAAAATTATGTCACAAAAAACAAATTTACTAGCAACCGATATTGAAGCTTATTTAAAGGTTCATGAAAATAAAGATATGCTACGTATTCTAACGTGCGGTAGTGTAGATGATGGTAAGTCGACTTTGATTGGTCGCTTGCTTTACGATAGTAAAATGATCTTTGAAGATCAGATGGCTGCTATCGAAAAAGATTCAAAACGCTTTAATACAACTGATAATGATTTTGACTTAGCGCTTTTAGTTGATGGTCTCCAGTCTGAGCGTGAACAAGGTATTACGATTGATGTAGCGTATCGTTATTTTGCAACTGACCAGCGCAAGTTTATTATTGCTGATACTCCAGGACACGAGCAGTATACTCGTAATATGGCAACCGGTGCTTCTACCTGCGATTTAGCAATTATTTTGATTGACGCTCGCCATGGTGTGCAAGTTCAAACACGTAGGCATAGCTACATTTGTTCTTTGCTTGGAATTAAGAATGTAGTAATTGCTATTAACAAAATGGATGTAGTAGGTTATGAGCAATCTGTTTATCAAAACATTAAAAAGGATTACCGAGAGTTTGCTAAAAAATTATCTTTTGATGATATACGGTTTGTACCAATCTCAGCATTACGCGGCGATAACGTAGTAAACGAAAGTGAAGCTATGTCATGGTATCCTGGCTCTACGCTGATGAAGCTGTTAAACACAGTGCAAGTTAATCATGCTAAAAATGATGAATTCAGACTACAAGTACAATATGTTAACCGTCCAAATTTAGATTTTCGTGGCTTTAGTGGCACAGTTGCAGCCGGTGATATTAGAGTTGGAGATACTGTTGCGTCATTACCATCAGGTAAAGAAAGTAAAGTTAAGTCAATAGTTACTTTTGACGGTAATCTTGAAAAAGCGTCAGCGGGTATGGCTATTACACTAACTCTTGAAGATGAAATTGATGTGAGTCGTGGTGATATGTTGGTCCGCCCTCATCAAAAACCTCATTCCTCTGCTAATTTAGAAGCTGATGTAGTTTGGATGACCGAAGAAGCGTTGCATGTTGACCGCGAATATGAAATAAAAGTAGGTAGTAAGTCTGTTTTTGGTCACGTTGAAGTTATTAATTATAAAGTAGATGTGAACACATTAGAGCAAAAAGAAGCCTCGCAACTAGACTTAAATGAGATTGGTAACTGTCAGTTTGCTTTAACGGCACCTGTACAATTTGACGCTTATGACCTCAATAAACACACTGGTGCGTTTATTATTATTGACCGCTTAACTAATGTAACCGTTGGTGCCGGCATGATTCGTAAGCCTTTAGACGCTAAAATGAATAAATCGCAAAGCCAACATTCAGCGTTTGAAGTTGAGTTTAATGCCTTGGTTCGTAAACATTACCCTCATTGGGATGCAAAAGTAATTCGCTAGATTACTCATGCTAAGCATTGCGGGCTTTTTGAGCCCGCATTTTTGTTTTATTAACTATGGATGGCTACTATAATTATGCCATTAGATGCTTATCTAACGCTTTTTATTTTTGCACTGACTGTTACTGGCTTAATTGTTATTCAAGGGAAACCTGTAGCTGTTTTTGGAGCGACACTCATTGCTTTGATTGCTTGTGATTTGGTTACTAAAAAGCAATTTTTAACAAGCATTGCAAACCCTGGTTTAGTGACTTTAATTTTACTTATATTGTGCTCTTTAGCACTTGAGAAAACACGTTTGCTAAGGGTTGTAGCATCTAAAATAATTGTGAGTAGTTATCATTCTACTTGGTTTAGGTTATTTGGAGTTACTACTCTCTTTTCGTCTATTTTGAATAATACAGCTGTTGTAGCTACACTGCTTTCGCCTATTCGTAATAACCCCCATCATTTTGCCAGTAAGTTATTATTACCTTTGTCGTATGCCTCTATTTTAGGTGGAACGCTTACGCTAATAGGTACCTCTACTAATTTGATCGTTAATTCAATGTATATTGAGGCTTCTGGACGTTCACTATCGTTTTTTTCGTTTACAGCAATAGGGGCTATTTTAGTTGTTAGTTGTGGTGTTGTTATGTATTTTTGTACAAATATGTTACCTAGTATTGAGCAAAAAAAAGTAACATCTGAAGGGTATTTTATTGATGCGAAGGTAACTGAAAACTCTGAGCTTATAGGGCGCTCCGTTGAAGCTAATGGCTTGAGGCATCTAGAATCATTGTTTTTAGTTGAAATAGTTAGAGAAGGACACTTAATTAGCCCAGTGTCTCCTTCTGAGGTTATACACTACTCTGATAGACTTATATTCTGTGGAGAAATTACTAAGTTACTACAATTGGGGCAATTTACAGGCTTGGAAATTTTTGCTGAAAAAAACGGTACGTTAAATAGTAATTTAACTGAAGTAGTTGTTAGACAGGAAAGTATTATAGTTGGTAAAACCTTAAAAACAACGGGGTTTAGGGCTTTATTTGATGCTGCTGTAGTTGCTATTAGACGTGATGGTGAGCAGGTCTCCGGAAAGTTAGGAGATGTTGTAATTCGTTCTGGTGACTTTTTAGTTTTAGCTGTGGGCAAAGACTACAAAACAAGAACCAATATTAGTAAAAACTTTTTAGTACTTTCTGGTGTTGAGCCTGAATCCAGAATCAATGGCTGGCGTGCTTGGTTATCTATTGGAGGGTTTATTTCAATTATTATGCTGGCCGCTTTTGGTGTTCTAGACTTATTAGAAGGTTTAGTGTTATTGCTCGGAGGGTTATTGTTCTCTCGTAGTTTAACAGCCAATGAGTTGGTTAGGCGCTTTCCGGTTGATATTTGGGTAGTTGTGTCATCGGCGATTTTACTCTCAAATGCATTAGTCAATTCTGGTGTAGTAGCCATTCTAGGCGATTTTATTGGGCAGTTTAACGATCCAAACTATATATATGTTGCATTAATTTTTGTTTATATAACAACTTGGTTAATGACTGAGTTTGTTACTAATAATGCGGCGGCAGCGTTAATGTTTCCTATAGGTTATACCATCGCACTTGGATTTGGCGTAGATGTATTGCCATTTGTTATGACAGTTGCTTTTGCTGCTAGTGGAAGCTTTATAAGTCCTTATGGTTATCAAACTAATTTAATGGTTTTTAACGCAGGTAATTATAGGTTAAATGACTTTGTTAAAATGGGCTTACCTGTAAGTACCGTTTATGCTGTGGTTGTTTTAATTTGCATACCAGTGTTTTTCCCGTTTAAGTAGGTATTTGATGTACAAGGGAAAGATTTAAATTGTATTTCGTCGGTGTTGGGTTGTCTCGGGCCGTATAAGAGTTGAAGGTAAGGTATATAAATGAGCCAGAACGAAAATATTGTATGGCACGCACAAACAGTGTCACGAGAGCAAAAGCAAGGTCATAAAGGGCATAAGCCTGTTTTACTTTGGTATACAGGGTTAAGTGGATCTGGTAAGTCGACGATTGCTAATGCGGTAGAATTGAAACTATTTGAATTGGGTTGCCATACTTACTTGTTAGATGGTGATAATGTTCGCATGGGCCTAAATAAAGGGCTTACGTTTAGCGATGAAGATCGTATTGAAAATATTCGTCGCATTAGCGAAGTTGCTAAGCTATTTGTTGATGCTGGGTTAATTGTGTCGACTGCATTTATTTCACCATTTTCTACCGATAGGACTCAGGCTCGCAGTATTATGGCTAAAGATGAGTTTATTGAAGTGTTTATTGATACCCCAATAGATGTATGTGAAAGCCGTGATCCTAAAGGTTTATACAAAAAAGCAAGAGCTGGTGAAATACCTAATTTTACGGGGATAAGCTCTGCTTTTGATGTGCCAATATCACCAGAGGTACATATAAAAACAGCGCAGCAAAGTATTGAGCAAAGCGTTGAACAAATTATTCAGTATTTAAAGGAAAAAGAAGTTATCAAACTATAAGTATTCAGATATTAGATACCAGAATTATTGAAATGTTGACTGCTTAGTTAAGCAAAGTACTTTGACTTCTGACTTTGAGACTATTATGAAATACGATGTTTTTAATGGTGATGCTGATGGCATTATCGCATTACTACAGTTACAGCTCGCTAATCCTATAGATACAGTAAAGGTAACTGGGGTGAAGCGTGATATACAGTTACTAAAAAAAGTGACTCCACAATTAGGTGATTGCATCCGCGTGCTTGATATTTCAATGGAAAAGAATATGTCAGCTCTGCACGATGCATTAACAGTAGGCGCTAAGGTGATGTATGTTGATCATCATAAAACAGGTGATATACCTAATCATGCCAATTTATTTTCTCACATAGATCTTGATGCAAATATGTGTACTAGCTTAATTGTTAGCGATTTACTTGATAAGCAGTTTCACTTATGGGCAATAACGGCTGCATATGGCGATAATTTATTTGCAAAGGCAGATGCTGAAGCTGATAAGTTAAAATTGACAGAATTGCAAAAATCGCAGTTAAAAGCGTTTGGTACGTATATTAATTATAACGGTTATGGCAGTGAAGTGGCAGATTTACATTTTGCTCCAGAGAAGCTTTACGAGCAGCTTTTACAATATAAGTCGCCACTTGATGCTATAAATGATGAAAATTCTGCTTACTATACTCTAGAGCGTGCTTACAAAGCTGATATGGAAAAAGCGGCTGGGGCTAAAGTGTTACATGATTGTGGTACTGCTAAAGTTATTTTATTGGATGACGAGCCTTGGTCCCGCCGTGTTAGTGGTGTATTGGGTAATGATTTAGCGAATCAATCACCAAATAAAGCTCACGCAGTCGTTACTTATAATGATAAAGGTAGTTTTACCGTAAGTGTGCGTGCACCATTAAATAATAAACAAGGTGCAGTTGATATTTGTAGTAAGTTTGCAACCGGGGGGGGAAGAGCCGCTGCAGCTGGTATTAACGAATTGCCGAAATCACAAATTGACTGCTTTATTAAAACACTTATAAGATATTACAAATAGCTTTGTAATATCTATTGGGCCTAAATTTCTGTTGCTTTTAACACATTAATTTAAATACACTATTTCTTGAAGAGTGTCTCGCGTGAGACACTCTTGAGACAGTTTTTAGGCATTATTTACTGCACCAATAGTCACATTACTTATATATTTTAACTGTCTCAATCAAGCGCTTAAGCTGCAATTGCTCCTTAAGCGTGTAACAAATAAATCATCATTTAAGACTAATTACATTAATGAGTTTTTTGTTATAGTTATATTATTGTTAACTTCAAACCTCATCATGGGTTATGCCCTTTAATTGAACCGCAAAGGAACGTGTTATGGATAGCTTTATCCGCTCAATTATTAATGCCCCGCGTGCTAAAAAGCGTGTTATTACTTTATGTATCGATTCACTTTTTATAGCAGTCGCTTTTTGGTTAGCCCTTATTGTTAGGCTTGATAGCTTTGAGCCATTAAAAAGTGCTGATAATTGGCTGTTGTTATTGATGTTAATCCCCACCGCTTTGTATGCGTTTATTAGTTTAGGTTTATACCGCGCTGTACTGAGGTACATGAACTCGCAAGCGTTATGGGCTATTGTGTTAGGCACATTTATAACCACAGTAAGCTTGGTGTTGCTAGCTTTTTTTATTAAAATAGATATTCCGCGTACGATGCCATTTATTTTTGCTTGGTTATGTTTATTAACCGTAGGTGGCTCACGTATTATAGTGCGCGCACTGATAGGAAGAATGACCACCAGCAACAAAGATGCGGTCATTATTTATGGTGCGGGCTCGTCGGGGCGTCAATTAGCGACTGCTTTAAATGCAGGCCCTGAGTATTTTGTCAGTGCGTTTATTGATGACGACGTGACAAAACATGGCTCTATAATACAAGGCATACCGGTACGTGCGTTTAATGACATACATGAATTAATAAAAAAACGTAAGGCAACCAAAGTGCTGCTTGCTATGCCTAGTGAAACACGTGCAAGGCGCAAAGAAGTACTCGCACAACTTGAGCCATTACCGATTAAGGTACTTTCGATTCCGGGTATGGCCGATATAGTCGAAGGTAAAGCGAAGCTTTCTGAATTTAGAGATGTTGAAATTGAAGATTTACTAGGGCGCGACCCAGTAACTCCTAAAGATGATTTAATGACTGCCAATATAACAGAGAAAGTAGTCATGGTTACTGGTGCTGGTGGCTCAATCGGTTCAGAACTGTGTAGACAAATAGTGAAACTCAAACCAACTAAATTGGTTTTGTTTGAGCGCAGTGAAATTGCCCTTTATTCAATTGAAAAAGAATTGGGTGAATACATAACTAACAACACACTAAATATTCAACTCATCCCTATTATGGGCTCAGTACAACGTGTAAATCGCCTTGAAACGGTAATGAGAACCTTTGGTGTGCAAACCATCTACCATGCCGCTGCTTATAAGCATGTGCCATTGGTTGAGCACAATGTAGTAGAAGGTGTACGTAATAATGTATTTGGTACCTACTACGCCGCAAAGGCCGCTGTTGAGGCTAAGGTAGATACCTTTGTATTGATTTCTACTGATAAAGCCGTACGCCCGACAAATGTAATGGGCGCGACTAAACGTATGGCCGAGCTAGTGTTGCAAGGTTTAGCACAAGAGCAGGGGGCTAAACACCAAACACGCTTTTGTATGGTGCGCTTTGGTAATGTGCTTGGTTCAAGTGGCTCAGTTGTACCGCTATTTCGCCGCCAAATAAAAGAAGGTGGCCCAATAACATTAACTCACCCTGATATAACTCGTTACTTTATGACTATTCCCGAAGCCGCTCAACTTGTAATACAAGCAGGCGCTATGGGCAAGGGCGGTGATGTATTCGTACTCGATATGGGCGACTCGGTAAAAATAAGTGATTTGGCAACTAAAATGGTTAGATTGTCGGGCCTCGAAATTAAAACAGATGATACCCCGCATGGTGATATTGAAATTAAATGTACCGGTTTACGCCCAGGTGAAAAGCTGTATGAAGAGCTATTAATAGGCGATAACGTAGAGCAAACACCGCATGAGCGTATAATGACTGCACATGAAGTAATGCTGCCACTCAGTGAGCTTAATGTATTTATTGATGCGCTTGATATTGCCTGCAATAACTTTGAGCATGAAAAAATACGTCAGCTACTACTTGATGCACCAACTGGCTTTAACCCCACTGATGGTATTTGTGATTTAGTATGGAATGCCAGACTTGAAAATGAATCTAAAGATAATACTGAAAGCGTAAGCAATGTGGTTAATTTAAGTAAATCATAAAGAATAAGTGTTAGACGTTAGCTATCAAGTATAAATAGAGATCTGATAGTGATTAAAGTTAAGAGTTAATGAAAAAAACCAGTGGTTTTAGGGAAATAAAAATGAAAATTGCAGTAGTTGGCACAGGCTATGTAGGCCTCTCTAACGCTATGTTATTAGCACAACATAATGAAGTTGTTGCACTCGATATTGATGAGCAAAAAATAGCGCTTTTAAATGATAAACAATCACCTATTGTTGATACCGAAATTAGTGAGTTTTTAACGCGTAGTGATTTAAATTTTACAGCCACTACAGATAAAAATGCAGCATATAAAAATGCAGACTTTGTGATTATTGCCACGCCAACCGATTACGATGTAGAAAATAACTATTTTAATACTAGCTCGGTTGAAGCAGTTATTAAAGAGGCTACAGCGCATAACCCTAGTGCAGTTTTAGTAATTAAATCGACAGTACCAGTTGGTTTTACGCAAAATATTAAAACAGAGTTAAATGTAGATAATTTAATATTCTCGCCTGAGTTTTTACGCGAAGGTAAAGCTTTACACGATAACTTGCATCCATCACGAATTGTAGTAGGTGAGCAAAGTGAACGTGCAGAAGTATTTGCTAACTTACTCAAGCAAGGCGCTATCAAAGAAGATATTGAAGTACTATTCACTGATTCAACAGAAGCTGAAGCAATTAAACTATTCTCAAACACATACTTGGCAATGCGTGTTGCTTACTTTAATGAGCTCGACAGCTACGCTGAAGCACATGGCTTAAACTCTAAGCAAATTATACAAGGGGTAAGTTTAGACCCACGTATAGGTAACCATTATAACAACCCTTCGTTTGGCTATGGTGGTTACTGTTTACCAAAAGATACAAAGCAGCTACGTGCAAACTATGCAAATGTACCAAACAACATTATTGGTGCAATTGTTGATGCAAACACCACACGTAAAGACTTTATTGCGGATTCAATTATCAAGCGTGAGCCTAAAGTAGTAGGCGTTTACCGCTTAGTGATGAAAACAGGGTCTGATAACTTTAGAGCGTCTGCTATTCAAGGGATTATGAAACGCATTAAAGCCAAAGGTATTGAGGTTGTTGTATTTGAACCAGTGCTTGAAGAAAACGAGTTTTACCATTCGCGTGTTATAAAAGACTTAAATGAGTTTAAGCAAATATCGGATGTAGTGGTTTCTAACCGTATGGTTGAAGAGCTTAGCGACATTGCAGATAAAGTATATACACGCGATTTATTTGGAAGTGATTAATAGCTATTTAGCTATAGTAATTTGGATATACAGTTTTAGGTATCAGTCACAGCTTATTACGTAATTAAACGACTCTTTGCTAGTAACTAGTTTTTATTGTTTGACGTTCGATACCTCTTTACCCTTTTACATATAAAGGAATATTATGAAATATTTAGTAACAGGCGCAGCTGGCTTTATTGGTAGTGCGGTTGTAGAGAAACTAACTGCTGCAGGACATCAAGTTGTCGGTATTGATAACTTAAATGATTACTATGACGTTAACCTTAAGCTTGCACGCCTTGATCGTATTAAGCATGAGCAGTTTGAGTGTAAAAAGGTTGATTTAGCAGATCGTCCAGCAATGGCTAATTTATTTGAGCAAGAGCAGTTTGACCGCGTCATTCATCTTGCGGCACAGGCTGGTGTGCGTTATTCAATTGAAAACCCACATGCTTACGCTGATTCTAACTTAGTGGGCCATCTTAATATTCTTGAAGGCTGTCGCCAAACAAAAGTGAAGCACCTAGTTTATGCATCATCGAGCTCTGTGTATGGCCTAAATGCTAAAGTTCCTTTTGAGACTTCTGACTCAGTTGAACATCCTGTTTCTTTGTATGCAGCGACTAAAAAAGCCAATGAGTTGATGTCGCACAGCTACTCGCATTTATACGATATTCCAACAACTGGCTTGCGCTTCTTTACCGTGTATGGCTCGTGGGGCCGTCCAGATATGGCACCGTTTATCTTTACTAAAAAGATATTAGATGGCGACACCATTGATATTAACAACAATGGTGATATGTGGCGTGATTTTACCCATGTAAATGATATTGTTGAAGGCGTCGTGCGTATTGCTGATGTTTTACCTGGGCGTGATGAGCAATGGACGGTAGAGCAAGGTACGCCTGCTTCAAGTTCAGCGCCTTACGCTGTATATAACATAGGTCATGGCTCACCCATTAGCTTAATGGATTTTGTGAAGGCAATTGAAGATGAGCTGGGTATAGAAGCCAAGAAAAACTTCCGTGAAATGCAGCCCGGCGATGTATACCAAACCTATGCTGATACCCAAGACTTATTTGCCGCAACTGATTACAAACCACAAGTAGGCATTAAAGAGGGTGTTGCTGAGTTTATTACTTGGTATAAAGAGTTTTACAATAAATAAAAAGTTTAAATTAATATAAAATATAGCTGTTAAAACTAAACGTTAAAAAGACTGAGTCTAATTTGGACTCGGTCTTTTTGTTTTTTGCTATGTTGTTTTATATTACATAGTACTTTTAAAAAGATAAAATTATTCAGCTTAGATATATTGCTTAGCTGTTAATTTATAAAAATATTAAAACGATTAATTAAATTAAAGGACTACCCTTGAAAGCTGTTATCCCTGTTGCCGGTTTAGGCACTCGTATGTTACCTATGACCAAAGCCATTCCTAAAGAAATGTTGCCTTTGGTTGATAAGCCACTTATACAGTACATAGTTAACGAATGTGTTGCTGCAGGCATTAAAGAAATTGTATTAGTAACGCACAGCTCTAAAAATGCGATTGAAAATCACTTTGATACTAGCTTTGAACTAGAAGCTACATTAGAGAAGCGCGTTAAGCGTGTTTTACTTGATGAAGTACGTTCTATTTGCCCACCTGATGTAACCATTATGCATGTACGACAAGGTGAAGCTAAAGGCTTAGGCCATGCTGTATTGTGCGCCAAGCCTATTATTGGTGATGACGATTTTGTAGTGGTATTGCCAGATGTAATACTCGATGCTTATACCGCTAACCAAAAAACTGAAAATTTAGCTGCTATGATTACCCGTTTTAACCAAACGCAAGCAAGCCAAATTATGCTTGAGCCTGTAGCACAGGAAGATGTAAGCAAATACGGTATCGCTGATATTAACGGGGTAGAACTAACCCCAGGTGAAAGTGCCGCTATAAATGCCATGGTTGAAAAGCCAGATGTTGATGTTGCACCTTCAAACCTAGCTGTTGTTGGCCGCTATGTATTAAGTAAAAATATTTGGCCGCTACTTGCTAAAACTCATGTTGGCGCTGGTGGCGAAATACAGCTTACCGATGCGATTGATGCACTAATAGCACAGGAAACAGTAGAAGCGTTTCATATGAGTGGCCGCTCACATGACTGTGGCGACAAACTCGGTTATTTAAAAGCTATTGTAGAATACAGCATGCGCCATGAAAGTTTAGGTGATGAGTTTACTGAACATTTAAAATCGCTTGTAAATTAGGGTTGGCTGTAAAAAAATAATTGTAGCCACTTTTTGTAGTTCAGAAAACAGCCGTTTAACTACTAAGAACTATAACGTATAAATCATATCAGCCCGTTACTTAACGGGCTGATATGATATTCACTTACTTAAATAAAACCTCGCCAAATAGCCATTTAACATTAATCGTCGTTGCCACGAGGAACAGCAAAACCCTCACACTCACCGTTATCTAAATCAATAAAGGTAATAGGCTGCTCACTCTCCATAGTATTAATGTAATTTTTAATAAACGGAATAACAAACAGCTGCCTAAGCCTATCGTCACACATTAACTCTGTTGAATTTGTGTTCGTCACGTTATAGTCGTCCGACATATCATTGCGTATTAATAGCGGATTGTTTTCAGGCTTTTTAAGCCAATATTCTAATTGGCCTAATGCGCTATCCCCCCAATTACCGCTAAACGGGATAGGGGTTGAAATAAGCTCAATGTTAATCTCATTAGCAACAAGATTATGTGAGCGACAGTAGTTTAATTGTCGGTTCATGACCGATTGCACACACTCATCGACTGTATATGTTTGCTTATCGGCCCAATCAAAACGACTTATGCCAAATTTATAAATAACCTCCCTAGTACCTTTGGTTTGAATAATACCGCTCCATACATAAAAAATAATATGGGTATGCGAAAAAGGGCTATAAGCCGGCACGCTTTTTATTTTCTTATCAGCTGTTGGCAGTAGTAATGTAGGCTGGTCGACCCCCGGGTAATTTGAAAAATTCCTCACGTAGTCAGTTTCACCATTAGTGTATGTAATGTGAGCATGAATGCGTTGCTTACCTGTGCTTTCTTTTTCACCACGCTCTACCTGTACCGACCATATAGGGTATAGTTTAAACTTATTTGAAATTCGGTATAAGTCGTTAATAATTTTTGCATCACTGCTTATCATGTCACACACCTTTGCACCGTCTTGTCTTTTTCTAAGTGAAGACAATGTTGTGCGTGCTATAAAGTAATCGGCAATAACAATATCAATGATGTACTTATCTTTTTGTTTAATATAGTTTTTAAAGTCTGGGCGTTGATACTCAGGAACATAATCAGATGTGTATACTTTAATATCAGTTACATGCGCTGCATCACTAAATCTTTGTAGCTCTTTTTTCACGCTTGCTTTAAATGTTTTAATTTTTTGAGGTGTGTTCATGTCTTCAAGATCATAAGACACCGCCTGTATATTTTTTGCATATTTGAGTAACTTAGTGGATGTTTCGGCTATGCGCTTTTCAATTTTATTTCTTGCCTCTGAAAATTCAGCGATTAAGGTATAGCGATAATCGCGTTTTGAGTGAACATAATTCACTTCAACAGTTAACGATAATAAGTTTTGATCTGCGACTCTTCTATTATCAAGTATGTTATCTAATTTATGCTGTAACGTTGTTTGAAGCTGCACTGCATGGTTTGTTTTTTGCGCTATTAAGGCACAAGGGCACAGCGTAATATTGCCCTCTTTAGTAATATACTGAGATAAGTAGCTCAACATTCGCCGACGCGGCTTTGAGGGCTTTTTGGTATACCCTAAAAATTGTGTAATGTGTTTTTGACACGCCCGCTTATGGCTAGAGGCAGAGTAAGGAATGGTGCACTCGTACTGTTTAAACAAACCAATAATAGGCTGAAACATCATCCTGTTACTAAATTCATCATACCATTGGCTTTTATTGAGCTGCTTTAATGGCATATCCATTAGCTTAGCAAACGCAGTTTGAGCCACGTCTAAATCTACCTCAAATTCTTTAGTTGATGGGTACGCCAACGTATTACCTGGGCATTGTTTGCAAATCATAAGTAACCTCTTTTGGGTTAGTAGTAAATTAAATGCGCATAAGCGCGGTATGAGTATTAAATGGTATAGGTGTGGCATGCGCTTGTTTGGCGTTAAGCAAGCAAACGCATAGCCATTACCTGTGTGTGCTTTATGCAATCCCGCGTTCAATCATCATTTCATTAAACGCAAAGCCATCTTGCCTTGACGCATTGGCAACATAGGGTGCGTATACGTCAAACAATAAACGTGTGTCGCTGTGGCCTAGCATGTGCGAAATGTAGAGTGGGTTTTCGTGCGCTGCGATATGCAGTACAGCAGCGGTATGGCGTGTTTCGTAAGGGCGGCGACGTGCAAGCCCCGCGTTATTGAGTGTGGGGTACCACAGTTGAGTACTTACAAAGTGGGTATCAAGCGGTTTACCTTTGTGAGTAAACACAAATTCACTGGTTGTTTGTTTTTGTAAGCGTTTAAATAGCGAAAAGAGTGTATTACACATTTTTAAGTCGCGGCGCGACTTAGGTGTTTTTACATCTCCCAATTCACCATTAACCCAATTGTGGCGAATACGAATAAGGCGATGATTAAAGTCGATATCTTCCCAGCGCAGGCCGTGTATTTCACAGCTACGCATACCGGTCCAAAATCGCACGGTAAAATAATCACGCCATTGTGTAGGGGTACATTCTAAAAAGCGTTGTACTTCATCTGCGGTTAGTGGCAGTGAATTAGCGCGTTCTTCTTTTAAGGTTTTATAGCGGCGTAATGGGTAAGTAAAGTCATGCTCTTCGGCGGCTAAACTTAAAATAGCCACAAACGGCCATAAAATACCGTTAATGCGTTTATTAGAAAGTTTACGGGCCCCTTTGGTATCGCATATCATTAAGCTTTCGCGAAAATAGTCGACATTAGCTAATTTGATCTCATTAACTAATATATTGCCAAACTCAGGAATAAGGTAACGGTCGAGCGTATTACGTACCACGCTTTGGTAGCTGCTTTTCCATTTTGCTTTTTGGCGATCGAACCATTCATTCGCGTAATCGTTAAAAAATGGATAAAGGCGATCGGGATCTTTAGCGCGTTGCAAAGCTTCAAACTTAGCCACTTTTTTGCTTTCAGGAAAGTAATCGCGATACTGAAACGTATCTAAGTCAATTTCAGCATTGATTTTTTTAAGCGTTGCATTGGCTTTTTTAATATTAACAGGGGTTGCCATGAGCTTAGTGCCTTCACGAAAGCGCTGCCCATAAATGTGTAAATCAAATTGAATACGCCCATTGGGGCGAATGCGAATGTGAGCCATAAAGGCCTCCATCAGTTAATGGATCTATAAATAGATCTATCCCTCACCGATGGAATTCGTTAGAATTGGATCATCGGCTGGGTCGGTTTAAAGTCAGCGCAGCCGGTACGGGGTAGGGAGGTTGCCGCCTCTTTACCCCAACTGCTTATAAGATACCAACCCGCAATAATACGTAATCAATCTGAAGTATTACTTAATTAAGCGAATTGGTATTGTTCCCAATTGTGTTAATACCACTATGCTGTTACGCTTTAGGCATTAAATTCACAATTGTTCAAAATTTCACTATTAAATATAGCAAGCGCTGTATATTTGTCCAGTGTTTTGTTGTTAATTTGTCGATTTTGAAATTTTAGCAAACAATGTGAGTGACTAACGCTAATGCGCCCAACATAAACACATTAGCGTTAGTAGATAATTTAAACATCATCAAACCCCATACCAGGAAGTTGTGGATCACTAAAGTCTTCCCCACGTTTCCCAAGTTTTTTCTCCAATGCTTTTTTAGCTTCTATTACCTTGTTCATTTTTTCAGGTGCAAGTTCAATATCATCAATACATTGATATGGATTGACAGAGTCTTTATCGCTATAAAAACCGAGACTACGTTTTCCATCTTCATCTAACAACATTTGCAACTTGATTTGCTTAGCTGTTGTGATATCACTAATTTTCACTTTTGAAAGTGCACTTAAGTTAATGCGGTAAATCATAGACGATGTTTCTTTGATATGCTGTGTGGATAAAAAACAATTACCGCCAGTTTCTTCAGTTAACCCAGCTAACATTACGCAATTACTGTCTATGTACAATAGTGCTTCGTTTGCTTTTTTTACTATGCCCATATTACGATAACTTGTAATTTCATCTTTTAAGGTATAGATACTGATAACAAGCTTTTGCTCAACGACGTAGTTTATTTCTTTTTTATTAGCATAATCACGTAAAGAAAGTAACGAGTTGGATATTACGTTATGACCATCACTAAATACTGCTCGTTCATCATCAGTATATATAGTCACAGTTTCGGATTTAGTTGATAGAGCGAGGTTTTTTAAGTTTTCAACGCCATCCTTATTCAATAATAAGTCAAATTTTGGTGTAAACCCTTCAGGAACATCAAATGGGATAATTCTGTTGTCACGTTCGATACGAATTTTCGATTCTGCTTTATTTGTTTCAAATGAATCGTAAGGCGTATATGAATTTGCGATATTGGCCATTTCTATTGCTGAGGCTGTTGGTATTGTTAGCTTCTTTGCTTGTTCAACAAACATTAAAAAATCAAGGTGTTCTGCCACTATCTCTTTAGCTAGAATATATATACGTGACTCGCCTTTTGTTAGGGTGTCAACGTGTGGGTAGGGGTTTTTGGAAGTGTACTCGATATCGACTTCAATATTGGTCTGTTGTAAATGGAGGCTCAAACACTGCTTAAAGCTACTTGCTGATAGACTCCACTGTCCATCTTTTAATAACCAATCTTTTTCAACATCTAGACTGATTATTTGCATGCTATCACCTGTCCCCATAATTATTTTGCATGTTTTATCATTGATAATAAATGAAATCCGAGCTTCAGCATCTAATTTTATTACGCTCTTTAAAAAATCACTTATCGAAGTTTGCTCTTTTGGTTTAAGAACTATTTTTGCCATCATTAGTTACCCTTATTTTAAGGTTATATTTAAAAAGTATTGTTCCAACGTTTGCGCTAGCAATGTCGAAGGAATGAGTGTTTTCAGTGTGATAATTAATTGAGTGTTCCCACCAGGCGTTTTATGCCAGTTTAAATTATCGCCTTTACGTAAAAACTGGTTCTTAACCATATTTAATTTATTACTGTTAATACTTTTTCTATTTTGGATTAGTAAAAAAGTAGCCGTGTAATGCTTTAATGGCCCTTTGTGGCAAAGGGCTTTAAAAGCTTGCAATGTCTTTTGGTTGCATTTACACGAAAATTGAATATCAAGGGTTTCGATATTTGATCTATCCTTTGGTGTGTGAAGAATTACTTTAGGTTTACCCAATGCTTTAAGCGCTTTTAGCTCTTTAGAGGCAAAGTTAAAATATTGTCCTTTTGCTAATTGACGCCACTGAATATTGGCTGTTTTAAAGTCTAAGGTTTTATTATTTAGTGCTTCAAATACTTTTTTACAAAAGTAATTAAACGTATTCGTATTTTTATCGATAAAATCTTCAGGTAACGAGCTCTTCCATATAGTTTTAAAATCACATTTATTAAATGTAGAAGGCTGTTTATTGGTCGTAGTAACTTTACCTCCCATGAGGGGATTTAATTTCAGTTTTTTTATAATTTGGCTCTCTGGTAGCTCAGGCTGAAACTTCTTTTTATCCTCACTACTAAGTAATGAGTACTCTTGGCTAAGTGAGTTTAAAATACGCGAAATATCATTTGAATCTACAGGGATATCAAATATATAGCGAAGCTCTGCTCGTGAGTATTGACGATAAGCAGGTTTGAGTAATGTAATTGTTTTTTCCATACCATGAAGGTAATGACGACGAGTCGTTGCGTAGCTAGAGTGTCCCAGCTCCTTTGCTATAGTGTCTAATAATAACCCGGTATTCATTTCGTCAAATGGTCGGCCTTCTAACCAAAAGTCAAAACGTGCTAAACAGCTTTCTTTAGATAGCATTGCCTCTGTTGCTTCATCTTGAAGGATATTTGATAAGTGACAGCCTTGACGTTGATAAGCGAGATGTAATCCCTGTAAGTAAAGTAATTCAGCACCACCATGACGCAAATGATGGAAACGTACTTTAGGACCGAATAGTGCTTTTAGTGCTTGAGTTACAGGGTAGATATAATAGGTTGAACGCAAGCCTATAGATTCGTGTTCAAAAGCGAGTAAAGGCTTCGTGTCATCGCAGCCTGTTTTGATTTCTAATAATATTCCTATAAGTTTGGCTGCCGGCTCTGGCATAAATACAGTAATTATTCTCGGCTTTTTACTTTTAGTCGTCCCCTCTGGCGTATTTCTTATAGCGATACTAAAAAGCTGCTTTTTTTGTGGGTTTATAATAGTAATGTCACCTAAGCAAAGCCTTAAAACTTCGCCTCTTCGCATAGCTCCGTAATACCCTAAGATGACTGCTATGCTGGCAAATAGTCGTTGCATAGCATGCCCATTTTTTGAAGAAAGTAATAGCTCTACGGTGCTGTTTATCTGAGACACATTTAAGCAAAATGGATCAACAAGAGAAGGCTGCTCAGGGCGCTCGAATTGCTCTAGATCTAACTCATCAGTGAGCTCTTGATGTGCTGCACTGCGAAGGAAATTATATAAATGCCACGGTGTTGTTTTTTCATCTAAACGTTCGAACTCTTTATGTGCCCAACAATGTAACGCTTCTGGGTTCGTGGCATCGTCAAAGCTTAATGGGTTTAAGCTTTTATAAAAGTTTGTATAGCGGTCAATACTTTGAGAAAGGAGTGTCTTTTTGTGAACCCCACCTTCATTAAATAGCTCATCAGTAAAATGAAAAAACAGTTTAGGTATTATATTGTCGTCATCCCAAGTTGGCGCAGTAGGCCTCATAACATTTTTTTGGGATGATAATTTATAGTATTTAATAAGTTTTTTATGAGGCCATGCATCGGCGAGTGCTTTTTTTTCTGCCCCTGCAACCGCTTTATTCATCGGGGGAATGAATAATACATTTTCTTTTGCCGTATCAATTGTATGAGATTTTGTGGATTCAAGTGGCGATACATGACGCATAGGATCACTTAAGTTACGTAATAATCTTGGTGGCACAGCATAGTGGTGGTGCCAGAATGATTGAAAAGTACGCAACCATTCTGCGGGACTCATTGCAGCGAAGTAATATGGCTCAGTATCTACCCAACGATTAATAGCATCCAATAATGATTTTGTTGTTAACGCCTCCTCAGGGAGATAGTTATAAAAGTTTTGCAAAACCCTTAAAGGGAAAGCTGGCAGTGGGTAACGTGTGAAGCTCGTGTTGCTTTCATCTGCATATGAAGCAATAGGTTTAGGGTGTGACACTTTGAGTGTAAATTGCCCTTCGAAAAACTCAATACAGGTAGGTGTTGATAATATTCTTTGCCAGTACGATAAATGCAGCGGTGCCACTTCAAAGTTCAACACAAGCAATACCCAACCTAAGTCATGCCATCGCTTAACTATAAAAGATTCACGTTGTGACTCATATCGGGAAAAACATTGACTAGCTCGTAGATTTTTTTTATGTATGTTAAGTAGCCATATCATTGAGTCATCTGTAAAAGCTTGCTCTTTTACCTCTGGTAACTGCCAATTACATATTTCTTTCAAATAAAATAAAACGTGATCAAGTGCGTTTAAAAGCACTCGTTGTTTACCTGTGGGTATACTTTTAATTCGTTTATTAATTTCGTTGAGCTGCTCTTTCGATAGTGCTCGTTCATTAATATTCAAAGAGTTAATTAGATCACATATCCACTGAAGGTTACTAGTTTCCTCGCAATCCATACCTAGCTCTACACGGTAGGTAATAATAGTCTGAGCCGTTAGTGCTTTTTTAGCCATGATTTACTCCTTTTACCTCAGCTAAATTTAAAAACTCAGGGATTTTATTTAAAAAAGAGCAAAACTTATTTAGTGCGATAGGAAATAGCTCATCGCTTCCTAGTTGTTCTCCATAATTTGCATGCCCCATAAGTCGACTTATGTCTTGAGACGTGAGCGTAGAGGATAATGATGTTAATGCATGCTGGGCAAAAAAGTGTCGTAGATGATAAGGTACTATTTTTACTTCCCCTGGATTAGCTTTTGACCACCACTTAGCCATAAACGGTCGCAAAATTTTTGCTGATAATGGCTTTACCTCTAAATTTTCATCAATCAAAAACCACATTAATGGAGAGTCAAAAGTAGTAGATGAATGACGTTGCAAGTTTTGCAGTAAAAACTCGTAGCGTAATAATGCAAGACGAAAATATTCACATAACCAAATAGTACGATAACGACCTTTATCAAAAATGATGACAGAGTGCTTATCGAAGCAATATTCTTTTTTAAATGTAATTTCGTGTGTTGGACGTGTACTTGTTAATACGATATATAATAATGCAAGTTCATATACTCTAAAGTTATACAGCTCCTGTAAGCTTTCTAGCGTATGTTTACTTTGCTCAAGCTTTTGGCCTTGTAAGTGAAGTTCATGAAAAAAGCGACGTACTGAATCAACATTTACATACCGTATTGAACCTATAAAAATAGGCGGGGTGTTTATATAGTCTCGTTTTACTGTCGATATATCATAGTATAAAGAAGGTATTTTCCCTGCTGTACTACATAGGTAGTCTTGTTGTTTGGTCGTA
Organism: Pseudoalteromonas sp. 19-MNA-CIBAN-0066; assembly: GCF_040308705.1. NCBI lineage: Bacteria > Pseudomonadati > Pseudomonadota > Gammaproteobacteria > Alteromonadales > Pseudoalteromonadaceae > Pseudoalteromonas > Pseudoalteromonas sp. 19-MNA-CIBAN-0066. The sequence continues at coordinate 15,393 of NZ_JBEONZ010000011.1, read as the reverse complement.
TAGCGAATGATTTGAGAGTCGTTATGCAAAATAGGCTTTGCAGCGCTAAACAGCTTTAATAGCTCAGGCTCATAGACAGCTTTAGAGAGTCGATCTAAGTAATATGTTTGGGCAATAAAAATATCAGATCTTATTTGGTCACTGCTGCGTCTTTGATAATGAAAAGCACTAGAATGATGTAAGTTATCAACTCCAAGTAAAACTGCTTTTGCTGGTGTCGTTAGACTAGGATCGCATTGAACCATTTTTTTGAAGTAATTAAACAAAACATCCTTACGAACTAGGTATTTTCCTTTTAATACAGAAGGAGTTCGCCATTTGTCATTAATAAAACATAAGAATACCTCTTTCTCAGCTTGGCTCATCACCCAGCAATTATTAGCTTGCTTCGTTTTTGTTATTGCATCAGAGAACCAGTGATTTAAACCATTTGGAATAGGTTGCCATTGCCAGTTAATACCGCCTTTAGTTGGGTAAGCAATAGCATATTCTACCCATGAAGGGTTATTTCTACGGACACTCCTTAAACTGTGTTGTTGACAAGGATTATTACCACTAACAATGGTGATATCTGGAATATCTTTGATTGTTCTACATGACGTGAGAGCATCAGACAGCCATAGGTATAAGAAGTTAAAAAGTGCGCGATCATATGCTGTTACTTTTGTACTTGGTGATGGTTTATATAGTTTTTTTAATCTTATTACAGCTGTCAATAACTTAAGAGCATAATGCCTAGCATTGGGGAATGGGGCTCCACTGTTTTTATATCTTTCTTTTGATTTTATGGCTTCATTACTCATCGTTTATACACTTCTCGTCTGGTTGTTCGTTATTGAAATTGGTTAACTTTAAAGCTAAATAGTAGGCCTTCCTCAGCACACTAGTGACGCTTAAAAACATGAATAAATCCCATGGAATTTATTCAAAAAATTATGCAAATGAATTCAGTTTTTATCAGGTTCATTTACCTCCTCTAATACTTGACGGAGATACTTGAGCTAAATGACTAAGCTGTTTTTTACTGGGTACAGCTAAATTAAGTGACTTAGCGTTGTTATGCCGACCGTGTAATTGCTGTGGTAAAGATTTAAATTCAGGTGCAAGTAGTGCTGGCTTTATTAGCGCAAGGGTGGATATTACTGGCTCAGATTCATCATAAATAATGAATGAAGCATGTAACTTAAATGCTGCATTATGACTGAGAATAATTTTGATCAGAGGCATAATAATTAATGCTATATACTGTCCTTCTTTTTTACTCTTCAAGACAGGTATAGGGCTAGAATCAAGCAAACATTGAAGCTGTTCAATTGAAAGAAACTGAATGTCGGGTAGTTTTTTCTGCGTAAATTTCTCGTCTGATACCAAAGCAGTCAGCGTTGGGTGCTGTTGCAATTCAAGCGCGTTTAACGGTAGTTTTTTAATCTTTGGCACAACAATAGCTCCCTATATAATTTAATTTTACGATTATCGATATGTTCATTTTGTTATTAATTAATATTGCTCTGAGCTTTACTAAAAATAGAAAAAGTGCACTTCAAAGGATGTAAATCTAATAACGTTTGTATTACCTCAATGGGTAACTCACTAATGCACTGGTTTACTTTTAAATCCGCGATATCATTTTTAATCAGCTCTCCTAATAGTGGGTGAGTTTGTAATTTGGCCTTAGCAAGCGGAATAGCTTTTTGTTTGTGTTTCATTATTTTCCCCGTAAATTTAATCTAAACTGGCAACCTGTTTTAGGTTGCTTCTTCGTTATGCTCAAATTTGAAACTACACTTATAAGCACTTTTCTGAATCAAAAAACTGCATTTTGGTCATTTAAATGGACATTTTTTTTCAGAAGGTGCTTTTTTGTATTATTTAAAGTTAAATAAACCTTTTTTGTAATATAAAAAACAATGCTTAAATATTGTTTTTTGTTTTCTTACTGGTTTATTTGTATTACTCATTAATATATGGAAGAAGCTCTTAAAAAAAGGAGAAAGTGATTATTTCGACAAATAGTTCACAAGCATGCTCAAATAGCTCCCCCTTTTTTTACATTATTCAAAGTTAAAGAAACCTTTTCTGTACTTCATAAATTTACCTTTTCAATTTTTATTGATTAACGTGTTCACGCTTAAATCATGATAAAACTATTCTCTTTCCGCTGTGGCGATTAACTCCTGCTTTGTAGACCTACTTATTTGAAGTGCTGAATATAAACATCTAAAAACGTTCAAAATGAGCAAATAGCTAAAATGTGAATAAGATAAATCGTAAAGGGATTTTTTGAATGGGTCTAAAATTAGAGCACCCCTTTTTGTACTCTCTAAATTTCGCATTTAAAAAAATCGCTTTTCTATTGGGTAATTTAATTACATTTCAATTGGTTAGTTTTTTATTGTTTTTTAATAAAAAACTGTTTTTTTGATTTTTTAAGAGTTAACGACACCGTTTCACTTTTCTAAAAGCAGATTAGGTCTTTTTTATATGTAAACTCGGATCAATAAATCTATAAATGAGCCTTCTCAGTTATTAGTTAATGCAATAACCGAGAAGGCATTCACGGATCAATATGTCTACAATTTAAAAAACACGTCAGCTTTAGAAAACATCGCCATCATAGAAAGGCTGGCCATGGTAAATAGTGTTATCACCTGCGTAGATAGCATTTTGATCACTCATTGCTTTCACAGTATTAAAATTCAAATGGCAACTCTCTATTATTGGCCAACCCAGTTCATGGCTAACAATCATGAGCTGAACATCACTTTTCTCTTGAAGTTCAGTACGAATAACACCAAAAAAGTGCTTCATGTTAATACTGTCCGCGCAAGCCAATATGTGAACACTCTCAGATGCAAAAGCTGCTTTAAGGTATTCAATAAGTGGGGGATGGTTACTAACAATGTTTATCATAAAATGCGACGCATCACTGTTAGTGAGGCAATGTTCTATGGCTGTTTTTACACCTACTTTTTCTAATTCGATATTCATTTTAAAACTCGCTATTTGCTTAATTGAATATTCAAAATATCAAAGACAGATATCCTTTCAGAAAAAGTACTAGTTAGTTAAGCTGCTGTTTTAAAATTATTTTGTTTTTTAATGAGTGAAAAAAGCTTTTTTAAGGGATAAGGTAACAAAGTAAAAAAGCCCTGCAGCAAAAGACCGGATCACATTGACTATTGCTTTATACGAAGCAGTCTTAGCTAGGTGCTTGGACACAGGGGAGGGCTCTCGCGGGCATAAAAAAACGGTGGTTTTGTAGTTTAATAGGCTGGTTTAATATTACAACTGAAGAGCAAGGTAGTTCTATTAATGATAATTTTTCTAAAGTACGTCGGAACCAGAGCAAAGCAGATCGACATTGTGGCGTTGAATAGTTGTCAATGATAGCTATATAAATTGAGGTAAGTTACAGATGAGAACAACTCACCAAAATAGGGGGCAAAACCCAGACTTTATCGCTGTTGTTACATGTGGGAAATTAACTGCTCGCTCAAACCCGCTTGCGGAAATTGAAATAGCGCAAACCGGTCTTACAACAGCGGGTCTTCGTGCATTTGCTAATTTAATTGGCTTGAATGTGAGTGATATTGCAAAAGCAATAGGGACAACCGAGCGAACGTTAATTCGCAGTAAAGAAAAGCCATTAAATAAACAGATCAGTGAACATACATTAGAGATAGCTAGACTATCTGGGGTCGGGGTGGCTTATTTTGATGATGTTAAACGCTGGAGCCAGTGGCTAGATACGCCTCATATGCAGTTTGATAATCACCCTCCGCGCGCGATGATAAATACAATTCGCGGCCGTGAATTGATACACCGCATCATTACCGGACTGCAATATGGGTTTACTGCGTAATGGGTGGAACTGGTGGTTAGTGACCTCAGGCTAACCGGTTATATTTACTACTTTTAATTATATACAGCTAGAAGTAGTAAGCATGAGGGTGTAAGTATCTTTGTGTCGTTCATGTCCGTATTCACACCTACACTAAGTAGAGCCGTTACATTGAACGCCCTTAGCGCTCAATAAGAGCAAGTAAAGTTTGGAGCCAATCGGCTAAGATAATTGTAGTGAAGTCGGCCAAGTTAATTGACGCTAGATAGTTTGTTTAAAATGCTCACGTGCCTAAGAAGCCCTTATTTTATAAGAATATTGCCAAATGTTTAGTCGATCGACAACAGCATCTTTGCTTACTTTTCACTTAACCCACAGCTATCCATGAACTGACTAAAATGCACTTTACAGTGATCATAAAATGTCTGAGTCAGCCTATTCATGGGGGGTGATGTAGAAGTAATAAAACCATAAACAATTTCTATTTCAGGCTTAAAAGGGATAAGTTTTAAGTCATCATTTTGAAACTGTTGTGCTATCAGCTTGTTTACAATCGAAATACCCACCCCATGTTTAGCCAATGTACAGGCAGTGGGTACAGTATGTGTTTCCACTCTTACTTTTAAGCGAACATTGCTTTGTAAAAATGCATGCTCAATTCTCCTACGCGAATGTCGTCCTTGTCCAAGTAATACTAAGCTTTCATCACGTAAATCTTCAGGCTGAAGTTCTCGAGCATTAGCAAAAGGATGGCTACTTGATACCGCGCACACTAGATTACTACTAATTATAGGTTCACAAAGTAAATTATCATGATTTTCAGGAAGCTGTATAAAACCACAATCGAATGCTTTATTTGCAACTAACTCACAAGCCCTAGCAGGACTGTGACTATCTAAGTTAATTTTTACATTTGGGTGATCTTTTAAAAATGATGCAACGGCTTCGGCCAAAGGTCCCGCAACAAAACTGCTAGGAGCAACAATATTGAGATGGCCTACATGCGATTGATGGATATTTTTTGCTAGTTGTTCCACTCGGTACACACTTGCTAACGACGTTTCTACTTGTTTATGTAAGGCAACTGCTTCATCAGTAGGAAATAAACGTGCTTTCTCTCGATAAAATAAAGAAAAACCAACTTTACTTTCAAGCTGTGCAATAAGTCGACTAATACCAGGTTGAGTTAAGCCTAATAATTTAGCAGCCCCTGTTGCAGAGCCTGTTTTTATTACTGCGTCAAACGCTTCCAAGCTGTTCAAAGTAATTTTTTGTTGGTTCTGTTGCATATCATTCATAACGAATTGTTATAGCCTAATGATTAAAAGGTATAATATTGCATACACTTTAGTAAATAGTAAAGTCTAGGTTAATAAAATGATAACCTAAACTTTTGGAGCTCAACCTATGGAACGTTTAATGTTTAAGCAATCCGTAATATCACTCGCCATTGCTACAGCATGCCTAACTGCGAGTCATACTGTATCTGCCGAAGACGTAACGGCAGAAAAAAGTGTCGAAAGAATCGCAGTAACTGGTTCGCGTATTAAACGCCAATCTGCGACAGCAAGTCCAATACAAAATATTGATTTAGAGGCATTAAATGCTAATGGTTCGCTCTCATTAGGTGATGCATTACAAGAACTTCCTTCAGTTGGCTCCAGCTTAAATGGTAATGGCTCAGCAGGCTCTAGTCACGGTTCATCTAGTTTGAATTTACGTAATTTGGGTGCTAACCGTTCCTTAGTGCTTGTTAACGGTCATCGCTGGGTGAATGGTGCCGGTTCACGCGGCTTTCGTGATTTCGTTGATATGAATACGATTCCTCAAGCAATTATTAAACGCGTAGAAGTACTTCAAGATGGTGCTACAGCTATTTATGGTGCAGACGCTATTGCCGGTGTAGTGAACCTGTATACCTATGATGACTATGAAGGCCTTGAAGTAAAAACTACCTATGGTGAAACAACTAAAAGCGACAGAGAAACGTTCAATATTGATATTTTATCTGGTGTCAATATTAACGATGCCAACTTAATGTTCGCTGCAAGCCATGTTGATCAAAAGCCTATTTATACACAAGATAGAAATATAACCGCGGTTCCATTAAATGGATTAACGTCGGCGACACCGCAAGGGCTTTTTTTCGAAGATAATTTAGCGACCGTAAACGGCCTTACTCCTTCATCAGGGGGGATCACTCGCAATCCAGGCAAGGACGGTAATAATATTGATAACTGGCGTAAAGTGAATAGCGATGATACCTATAATCGTTATTACAATAACTATGTAACAGGTCCTAGCGAGCGTTCTTCATTATATACACAATTGGTTATGCCAATAGGCTCAGTAAACTTTAAAGCTGAAGCGCTGTATAATTCACGTGAATCAGATCAACAGTTTTCACCCGCACTATCTCCGATCCGAGGAAGTCGCGGCTTTGTTATTGCTGATGACGCAAGGGTAAACCCTTTTGGGGTTGAGTTCTCTGGTAGCGACTTCAAACATAACGCTTTCTTTATGAATAATGGCTATCGAGTCAACGAGCAAAAAGTTGAAACAACACGATTTGCTATTGGATTAGACGGTGAACTGTCTAATGACTGGTCATGGGATAGCTTTGCATCATGGGCAAGTAATAAAGGCGAATTTACTTCTAATAACCAAATGAATTTAGATAAGCTAGCATTAGGCTTACGTGCATGTGATACGACAGGCATTGATGCCGATGTGACAGACTTAGTTTCAGGTTGTGTGCCAGTAAATATTTTTGCCCCACTGACCGACGACATGGTTAACTATATAAACTTTACTGGCCATGATAAAAATGAAGCTAGCCAACTAGACTTTACTGCAAATATTACCGGCTCTTTATATGAACTACCCGCAGGCTATATTGGTGCAGCTTTTGGTATTGAATACCGTAAAGAAAAGGGCGAAGACACACCCGACAGTATCATCAACTCAGATCCACGTATTAACACTTATAGAACAACCACATCTTCACCTCGTGAAGGGACTACCGGTGAATACGACTTAAAAGAAGCTTATGCAGAGTTTAGCATTCCTCTTCTTGATGATAAGCCTCTCGCTGAATATTTAGAGCTGAGTTTAGCGGTACGTTACTCAGATTACAGTACGTTTGGTTCGACTACCAATAGCAAAGTTGGCTTACTTTATACACCCTTTGAGCAACTTACTTTACGAGCAAACTGGGCTGAAGGCTTCAGAGCGCCTTCAATTTTAGAACTTTTTGAAGGTGAACGCTTAACTTATAAAGCAGTTAATGATCCTTGCTCTACTGATAATAATTTAGCAGGTTGCAGCGGTGTGCCAACCGATTATTCGCAGCCATTTAGCAACGTACAAGTAACAACAGGCGGTAACCGTCAGTTAGTACCTGAAACTTCAAAGAACAAAACCGTAGGCTTGATTTACGAATCTAACCTTATTGAAAACCTAAGCTTTACTTTAGATTGGTATGAGATCGAAATAAATAACACTATAAGTGAGTTTGGTGCGCAAAATAACCTTGATTTATGTGCTTATCAAAACAAAAATTGCGACACCATTACGCGAGATAGTAGCGGTGAAATCATAGATATTTTAGATGGCCCGGTTAATCTTAATGCGACACGTGTTTCAGGCATTGATTTTGTCTCATATTACACGTTGCAAACAGACTTTGGTGACTGGTCGTTCAATGCAAATGTATCAAAATTAAACACTTTAACTGAATACACGACCCTGTCTGATGGCTCAATAGAGCAGGAAGATTTAGTAGGCACTGCAGCATCACGTGAATCTTACCCTGAATGGCGCGGTACTTTCTCAAGTACGTGGAAATATAATGGATGGACAGCTAATTATAACCTTCGTCATATCGACTCTACGACTGAGCAATTTCTAGGAGAGCCTCGCGGTATAGGCTCTGTGACCTATCACAATATCTCTGGTGGTTATCAGTTTGCAAACAACCTTGGTGTTAAATTAGGGGTTAATAACCTTGGCGATAAGCAGCCACCTGCTTCGTTAACTAATTTAAATATTAACTTTGATCAAAATACCTATAATCCAGTTGGCCGTTATATGTATTTGCAACTCACTTACTCACTTTAATGAAAGTCGTTAAGCCTGCTTTTGGGCAGGCTATGTTTATATAACTAGGAGATAAATTTATGAAGTCGGCTTTCAGTTTGTTAACCCCAATTGAGTCAGAAGAAATACCCTTGGTGTTCGATTCACCACACAGCGGGATTCATTGCCCCGATGATTTTAATGCACAAGTACCCTTAGAGTTTATAAAGTCGGGGTGGGATGCCTTTATAGACGATATTTGGCAACCCATTACTGGAAAGGGAGGTTACTTATTGCATGCAAATTTCTCACGTATGTATATAGATCCAAATCGTGCACCAGATGATATTGATCCCGCATTATTAGATGAGTCATGGGATCGATGTAAACCAACTAAATACAGCGACCGTGGCATGGGGTTAATTCGTCGTTACGCCTTACCCGGAAAAGCCATGTATGATAGAAAGTTAACGCGAGAAGAAGTAACCCATCGTATTGATCATTACTATTCGCCATACCATACCCAACTGCAGACTTTATTAGATGATTTATACACTCGACACCAAGGTGTATGGCATGTTGATTGTCACTCTATGAAGTCAGTAGGGAATGGCATGAACATCGATGCAGGTATAGCACGTCCTGATATAATTTTGGGTGATAAAGATGGCCAATCAGCAGATCCTGAATTTGTAAATGTGATTGCCCAAGCATTCACTCATAAAGGCTATAAAGTGGTAAAAAATACACCCTATAAAGGCGGGTATTTGGTGAGTAATTACGGTAATGTTGCTGCAAATCGCCACTCTGTACAAATAGAAGTAAATCGTGCTTTATATATGAATGAGAAAAAATTCGAAAAAAATGAAAATTATGAGCAATTTAAGCGTGATACTTCCTTTGTGGCTCAACAATTAGCTGCTTATGTGTCTGCTCAAGTAGGTAAATAATAATGAGCGAAAAAAATTATAGCAATGAAAAGAAGGGCTTGAACCCTATTATCATACTGTTAGGTATCTTGTTTTTAGCTACGCTACTTACTTATATTGTTGACTCTGGAGTATATGAAAGAGACGGCAATATGGTAGTTGCCAACAGTTATAATATTATTGATAAAGATAAGTCGTTATCAAACCTATTCAATTATCAAGATGCGGATTTAGTAAAAGCCGAACCGGTGAGTATTATTGGTACATTTATGGCGATCCCTTCAGGCCTTGAACAAGGCTCAGGGTTAATATTTATGGTACTTATCATTGGTGGTATGTTTGGTATTCTTACAAAGGCGGGTACGATAGATGCAGGGCTTGAAAGGTTACTGAGCTTAGTACAGGGTAATATTTATGTGCTCGTTATTCTGCTCATGATCGTATTCTCCGCAGGCAGTACGTTTTTAGGTTTAGCATCTGAATATTTACTTATAATCCCACTCATGGTTGGCATGGCCAACCGATTAGGGTTACCTAATATTATAGGCTTCGCTATTGTATGTGTTGCAGTAAAGGCAGGGTATTTGTCATCGGTAACAAACCCATTACCTTTAACTATTGCTCAACCTCTACTCGGGCTACAGATTTTCAGTGGAGCAAGTGTACGGTTTTTCTTTTATCTAGCATTTTTAGCTGTCGGCATTGGCTTTGTACTTTTTATGATTAAGCGCCAAGGTTTTAAAAATGAGCAAGTACATTTTCATAGCGAAAAACTATCAACACGCCATGTCATCATATTGCTTACTCTTACTAGTGGTATTGCTTTATTAGTTTATGCATCAACACAATGGCATTGGAAACACCATGCACTAAGCGCCTATTATATCGCACTTAGTATGGTGCTTGCTGCTATTTCAGGTCTCAGTGCAAACCAAGCCGCGCAAGCGTTTGTTGACGGAATGAAAAAAGTGTTACTTGCTAGCATACTCATTGGCGTAGCAACTGCAGTTGCTGTGGTGCTAAAGCAAGGCATGGTTTTAGATTCAATTGTACATTTTTTAATGTCATTTATAGGTGAAGGTAATGCTTACTTCGCTGCGACAGGCATGTTTGTATCACAATTAATGCTAGATTTTCTAATTCCTTCAACGTCGGGGCAAGCAGCCGTAAGCATGCCTATTTTAGGGCCAATCGGTAATTTAGCAGGCGTATCTGAGCAAACAACGATAGTCGCATTTTTGTTTGGTAATGGTATAACCAATATTCTTACCCCTACCTCAGGCACTTTATTAGCCTACCTAGCCACCGCACGAGTTGGATGGGGCGAATGGGCTAAATTTATTTTTCCACTTTGGTTAATTTATATCGTGCTTGCTATTGTATTATTGCAAGTGTCGGTGTTCATCAACTTTTAAAACAACACGCGCTAAACATTCAACTATTTTTGATAATGGTTGAATGTTTAGCTTAATGAACGTGTGATTTATAGGCTCGATTTTTAATTGCTAGGTGATTTTTAAAAGTTTAAAACTATTCAGCTCAGTTATGTTTACAGAGCAAGTCGAACTTCTCAAAGAACCGAGTTACGTTATTCAAAGTAAGGGGTTATTTGATTTAAATTTCAACCATACCGCCTTAATAAGAAGCTAAAAAATAGTTGCTTATACTTTAGCGACGTAGGGTTAGGAGGCATTTTTTGTCTTTCTTAATTGACTTGATATGTTTTTGATACCAGAATATATTAAATATTGGTATTGGAGGTTGGCATGGCGAAAAATACAAGTGTTACATTAGGTGAGCATTTTGACTCATTTATTAGTCAGCAATTAGAGACTGGTAGGTATGGATCTGCAAGTGAAGTTCTAAGAGCTGGATTAAGAGCCTTAGAAGATCAAGAATTGAAAATGAACAATCTAAGGAATATGTTGGTTGAGGGAGAAAACAGCGGAATAGCTGACTATTCATATGACACACTATTGAGTGACTTAGATAAAGAAAATCATTGATATGAAATTTCATATATCTAAAAAAGCTAAATCAGATTTAATAAAAATCGCTCGTTACACGTAACTTAACTGGGGCAGGCAGCAGAGAAATGACTATTTAAAATTACTTGATAGCGTTTTTCATCAAATTGCAGAAGAACCAGAGCTAGGTTATATTTGTGATTACATTAGAGAAGGCTATAGAAAGCGACCGCAAGGGAGTCATGTCATCTATTACAAAGAATTCGGCAAGAAAGAAGTTGTAATTATTCGAGTTCTTCATAAAAGCATGGATATACACCGGGCTCTCTGAAAACGTAACTGGCCAACAATACTGTCTCAGATAGACTCAAGTGGATCTATACGCGTTCGCCATTGGCGTTTATTAGACAATGGCTGCTCATCCAGTTTATCAATGCGCCTTGCTGAACGTTCAGAAATACCTGCTTTCGCAGCCGCGATAACTTGGCTATTACGCTTTCTATGTTTCATATAAATAGTGACCTGCTGATCAGTGATTCGTGTTCCCGGCACAGTGAACTCCTCCGTTCTGCTGTACCGAACCTTATCAGATAAACCGGCCAAGATAATTGTCGCTAGACCGGCCACCGTAATTGTCGCTTAATAACTTGGGCAACCGGCATCTAAAAGTAGCGTTGGCAGATTTTTGAGCCTTTTGGCTATTTCTTGAAGGTATGCAATCAATTCATTTGGATCACACATAGGTGAGAGTTGCTCGGCTACTTGCAAAAAGTTTACCTTGCCTCCACGTTCAAAACCGTCACCCCACTTAAACAATCGCGTTACCATTTCAGGATCTGCTTTCATTGGCGCAAAGTCATAAATAGGCGCAAACGAAATCTTATTCTCTTTTTTGTTGAAGTACCCCTTGATAAATCAAGGGGATTCTTGTCGTCAACGGTTTAAGCATTGTGATACTAGATCACTTTAGACTTCTAAAACCTCTTACAAGCATTTAATGTGTCGGTACTACCTACCGCCACAAATTATTTAAGCTATTAGCCTTAATCTCTCATTATGGATATTAATAGCGTAAGCGCACTGTTTAAATGCTCGCTTACAAACAATTGAAATATTAGACTCATGACCATCCCAGGAAGAATACTTCCGAAAATTACAATTTTTATGATTAAAAGGGAAGTAAACTTCTGTTTTGTGGGAATATCGTACGAGGTGTCAGAAATATATTTTAACTTGTACTCTGGTATAAATTTAATACAATCAGTAAATCAATATATAAATACAGGGTCGTTATGGGTACTATAAGTTTTCGTGTCGATGATGATGTGAAAAAGCGTTCTTACGCTGCACTAGAAAAATTAGGTATAACTCCGTCAGAGCTACTAAGGCAGACACTAGAATACGTTGCACAAAGAGAGGCGTTGCCGTTTAAATCCGCGCTACTGACAAGTGAGGATGAAGCGTTAATTACTGTAGCAAAAGCGCGTTTAGCTGCTCCCAAAATAGGTGTCAAAACCTCGCTAGATACCCTATGAACATTACGCAAATTTAATGCTCGATATCTAATGAACCACCTTTAAATAATCATATGGTAAATATTAATGAATTACTAAGAGAAGAGTAGCTACTTTGATTTGGCTCTAATTTGCCAGTAGTGTTACTTTTCTTCTTACTAAGTATTTTTTAAAATTTAAAAGAGGGCAGTTACACCAGGCTCATTATAAACTTGAGGAAATCGACTTCACCCCATTTTGGCGTTTTATACACCATAATTATTAATTGCTGATAACTATATATTCCCCAAGCCGTCTAAGCCACTACCTAATTCAGCATAATTAACCTATCACTATGAACCTGATTAATAACACTAGCCATAATTTTAATATCGCAACAAATTCATATAGCTTTGGTATTTTTTAATATTGATAGTTCATGGATATTTTTAAAATATAGCCACAGGTAAATTGCTATACAAAGGGGCGCAAACATGAATAACATATCACGAAAATTAGCAGATTCGCTTGAGCAATTACAGCAGCTTCAGGCGTCAACCGCATTATCATGATAATACGATTGCTGAATTTTTTGCCACGATTAAAAAGCGAATAATTAAGTGTAAGAGATACCCACACGATAAGATGCGAAAGCTGGGAAGCCCAAACCAACCTCAAAAACTAAATATTCTGTCGACGCTTGCTGTAAAAAGTATACTGATATATCCTAATCAGGCTCCAAGATGTCAAATAAAAGTTAACTAAATGTTTTTATTTAGGGGTGTTTCATTATTGATAAAAGGGAATATTTATCATTTGAGCCGAAAAACTCCGTCCTAAAGGTCGGGGATGTAAGGTTTTAGCGCAACGCGCTAACAATAGAGCTTGAATCTTACGAAAACACTGTGTATCTTGTAAGGCATGAAAGAGATAGCGGTTAAACAACGGTTCTACCCAACACCTGAGCAAGTAACCTTACTTGAACAGACGTTTGGCTGTACGCGTTTTGTTTACAACTCTATTCTTCGTTGGCGTACTGATGCTTACTACAATGAGCAAATCAAGATTAACTACAGCAAAGCATCAAGCTATCTAACTGAACTCAAGAAAAACCCTGAGTTCCCTTGGCTTAATGATGTTTCTAGCGTTCCTTTGCAGCAAGCAATCAGAAACCAACAAACTGCTTTTAAGAACTTCTTTGAGGGTCGAGCTAAATACCCAACTTTCAAAAAGAAGCGCTCGAAACAAAGCGCACAACTAACCAAAGCAGCATTCAGATATACTGATGGTCAGTTGTTCATGGCTAAATCTAAGCAACCTATAAATGTTCGTTGGTCGCGAGAGCTGCCTAGCGAACCAACCACCATTACAATTAGCAAAGACAGTGCGGGTCGCTACTTTGTATCTTGTCTGTGTCGCTTCGAGCCAAAACCACTATCGATTAGTAAAAATACAGTCGGTATTGATTTAGGTTTGACTGACCTTGTTATTGCCTCCAACGGTTTCAAGTCTGGAAATCCCCGTCACACCAAGCGTTACGCTAGTAAACTAGCTAAGACTCAACGTGTGCTATCGAAGAAGAAGAAAGGTTCTTCTAACTTCCACAAAGCCAGAAAGAAAGTCGCTCGCGTTCAAGCAAAGATTGCTGATTGTCGTCACGACTTCACCCACAAACTGACTTCCCAATTGATAAACGATAATCAAGTGATTAGCTGTGAAAGTCTGAGCGTAAAAAACATGGTCAAGAATCGAAAACTTGCTAAAGCAATTAGCGATGCCAACTGGGGCGAGTTCGTGCGCCAACTTACCTACAAAGCTGAGTGGTACGGTCGAACTGTAGTTAAGATTGATAAGTGGTATCCAAGCTCTAAACGCTGTAATTGCTGCGGTCAGGTTGTCGATTCCTTGCCGTTACATATCCGTAAATGGTCGTGTCCTCAATGCTCTAGCGAGCTAGACCGCGACATAAATGCGGCACTGAATATTAAAGCTGTCGGGCAGACAGTGTTAGCCTGTGGAGCGTAAGTAAGACTTTAGATTCTTTTGAATTTAAAGCGATACGCTATGAAACAGGAATCCCCCTCCTTTCCCGACTTGTCGGGCGCGAAGCGAGGTGGGGGAGGATGTCAACACTATTCACGGCTGAAGGTATACAGGTTGATTTAATTAACACCACTTTAAGCGATCTTGCCGGGCGATTTGCCTTTAACGGTTTACCTTTAGGTTTATATCGTTTAGATGTTTCAGGCGAAAATGTTGAAGCTCAATCTTTTGATATTACAATCGATAGTAAGCAAGTAATGTTTGATGTCGTCGTTGACATAGTACCAAGCATTTTAATCAACACTGAAAACGTTGTCTTTAATGGTGAAAACTTAAGAGTTTCTTGGGATGTTGCAGGACTAGACCAAAATGATGAGCTAAATGTCAAACTAGTTCATGCTAGTGGTCAATTAAATCTTGCAACTGAATTGGCTGCTCAAGCTGGTCAGATAATTTGGCCTGTCGATATTGCCGAGCAAACGGTAACAGTAGTGGTTGAGCTAGCTAATGACGAAACTGTTAATGCGAGTGCCCAAGTTGTTGTTATTCAAAAGAACAGAGCGCCCGTAGTCAACATAGCAATTCCAGATCAGGAAGCACAATCGGGTCTTGCGTATAGCTTTACCTTTGATGCGCTAACTTTTACTGATGCTGATGAAGGCGATGAGCTGACTTATTCTGCAACATTAGAAGATGGTACAGAGTTGCCAAGCTGGTTGAGTTTTGAAGCAGACACTAGAACTTTTTCAGGTACGCCTGGTGATGCACATATTGGTATGGTAACTATTGCCGTATCTGTTACCGATGGTGAAATTTCACAGCCTGTAACAGAACAATTTAGCATTAATGTAGTGGCTGCACCTGTTGTTGAAAAACCCGTTGAAGACTCTAGTGATAATGATAATGATAATGATAGTGGTAGCTTAGGCTGGTTCAGTTTAATTTTAATTGTATTCGCTTTTACCCATGAACAACTCCCACTAAACGCTGCGCGTTTTGAAGGAGTTTCAAAAAGAAAGCCTAAGCTACCTTTTTAGGCTGGT
>NZ_JBEONZ010000010.1:0-121261 GCF_040308705.1 Pseudoalteromonas sp. 19-MNA-CIBAN-0066 | reverse complement strand
TCTTGCGATAGCCATGTGACACCCTGCTTAATTATTGCACTAAAAAGAGCATAGTTAATTACACTGATATTACAAATGTTAAGGTGGGTGTCTGTTTAATTTTTACCATGGTATTATTTATAAGATCTATATAATTATTGGAAATTAATTTAATGTTAAGATGCTTCACCGCTATATCTACAATATTGTTACTCTCTGGTTGTGCTAACAATGCAATTGTTGAGCTTCAAAAACTAGATTCAAAAAGTTTAACAAACAAAAATATACAAATAATCGATGATGGTAAAACTAAAGATTCAATTAAACATATCATTGCTGGCAAGTTAGATAAATACGGCTTTAAATATCAAATTGTCGATATTTCACAGTCTAACTCTAACGTAACAAATAACCCTAAGCTGACTTACTCTGCAAACTGGTGGTGGGACATGGCTAGTTATATGCGCTATTTGAACATTGAGATAAAAGACAACAGCCAAACTATCGCACTGGTAAAAATTGACACCGTGAAGTGTGGTGGTTTTGACAAGTTTGGTTCAGCCCAACGACGCACTGAGATCACCTTAGATTTACTCCTAAGTGACTTGAGCAAAGAAGAAGCCAATGAACTGATTTGTCTTGGTGGCCAACCTAAAAACTAATCTAAAAAATTGAATAATAAAATTAATGTGTTGTGGCCAATTAATTCTAGACACTGAATTAATTGGTCACAATAGTTGTTAAAAACGAGCCAAATTTGGCTCGTTTTTGTTTTACTGATAACTGACCGCTCCGCTCTATTCCGGATCATACCCTAAGTTAGGCGATAGCCACCTTTCAGCTTCCTCTAACGTCATATTAGTTCGTTTAGCGTAATCTTCCACCTGATCCTTTTGTACTGCGGCTACGGCGTAATATTTAGCTTCCGGGTGCGAAAAGTACCAGCCCGAAACGGCCGCACCTGGCCACATGGCGTACGAGCTTGTTAGCTGCATGCCAATACGTTTTTCGGTGTCGAGCAACTGCCAAATTTTCTTTTTCTCGGTGTGCTCTGGGCACGCTGGGTAACCTGGCGCAGGGCGAATACCTTGGTAGTTTTCGCGTATTAGCTCATCGTTTTCTAGGTTTTCATCTGGTGCAAAACCCCAGTATTCTTTACGTACTTGCTCGTGTAGGTACTCGGCAAACGCTTCGGCGAGCCTGTCGGCAACGGCTTTAATCATTATTTTGTTGTAGTCGTCTTGCTGGGCGTCAAACGCATTAGCTAGGTCGTCTTCTTCCAACCCCCCCGTTACTGCAAATGCGCCAAAGTAATCTGGCGTACCTTTGGGTGCTATATAATCAGCTAGGCAGTAGTTAGCAAAATCGGTTTTTTCGGTTTGCTGGCGTAAATGGCACGAGGTAGTTAACACCTCTTTGCGTGTTTCGTCTGTGTATATTTCTATGTCGTCGCCAACGCGGTTTGCCGGAAATAAACCAATTACACCCAGTGGTTGCAAGCTGCCTGCTTTTTCAAGGTCGTCTAACATGTCGTTGGCGTCTTTAAATAAGCTTTGCGCTTGCTCGCCAACTACTTCATCGGTCATTATGCGCGGGTATTTACCAGCAATTGACCAGGTCATAAAGTATGGCGTCCAATCTATGTATTTACGCAATGTAGTTATAGATACATTTTTAAACTCTTGCACGCCAAGCTGTTTAGGCACTGGTGGTGTGTAGTTATCCCAATCGAGTTTTGCGGCGTTATCGCGAGCACGCTGAATTGTCACTGGTTTTGAGCGTGGTTTTTTACGCGCCTGTTGCTCGCGTACTTTCACGTATTCGGCTTGTGTTTTTTCTAAAAAGTCACTTTTGTGCTCTTTCGATAATAAGTTTGAAACCACACCCACCGCACGGCTGGCGTTACTCACATACACTACGCCTTTATCGTACTGAGGCTCAATTTTAACAGCGGTGTGCGCTTTTGATGTAGTAGCACCACCAATTAACAGCGGCAGTTCAAAACCACGGCGTTTCATTTCTTTGGCTACGTGTACCATTTCGTCAAGCGATGGGGTAATTAGCCCCGATAAACCAATAATATCGGCTTTTTCATCGATTGCGGTTTGCAGTATTTTATCAGCAGGCACCATTACGCCTAAGTCGATTACTTCGTAGTTATTACATTGCAGTACTACGCCAACAATGTTTTTACCTATATCGTGTACGTCGCCTTTTACTGTGGCCATTACAATTTTGCCGTTGGTTGAACCTTCTTCTTTTTCAAGCTCAATGTAGGGATCTAGGTAAGCTACGGCGCGCTTCATTACACGGGCTGATTTAACTACTTGTGGTAAAAACATTTTACCTGCACCAAATAAGTCACCTACTACGTTCATGCCGTCCATTAACGGACCTTCAATTACGTGAATAGGTTTAGCGGCAGCTGCGCGGCACTCTTCGGTGTCTTCGTCTATAAAGGTAGTTATACCTTTAACAAGGGCATGTTCAAGGCGTTTTTCAACGCTCCAACTGCGCCATTCTAAATCTTCAACGCGCTCAGCTTGTGCCATGCCTGAGTACTTAGGCGCAAGCTCTACTAAACGCTCGCCTGCACCTGGATCGGTGTTGAGTATTACGTCTGTAACGGCTTTGCGTAGTTCTTCTGGTATGTCGTCGTAAACCGCCAGTTGCCCCGCGTTAACAATCCCCATATTCATACCCGCTTGAATAGCGTGATATAAAAATACTGAGTGAATAGCTTCACGTACTGGGTTATTACCGCGAAACGAAAACGACACATTCGACACCCCACCCGACACTTTACAGTGCGGCAAATTTTGCTTTATGCGCCGTGTGCCTTCAATAAATTCGACCGCGTAGTTGTCGTGCTCTTCTATCCCTGTGGCTACAGCAAATATATTTGGGTCAAAAATAATGTCTTCGGGCGCAAAGCCAACTTCTTCTACTAATATTTTGTAGCTACGCTCACATATTTCAAACTTTCTATCGGCGGTGGCGGCTTGGCCGTCGGTGTCAAAGGCCATAACTACAGCCGCTGCACCAAAACGTTTAATGGTTTTGGCTTGACGAATAAACGGCTCTTCGCCTTCTTTTAACGAAATTGAGTTAACAATGGCTTTGCCTTGAATGCACTTTAAACCGGCTTCTATTACTTCCCATTTAGAGGAGTCGACCATGATAGGTACGCGAGAAATATCGGGTTCTGAGGCAATTAAATTTAAAAACTTAACCATGGCGGCTTTTGAATCCAACATGGCTTCGTCCATGTTTATATCAATTACCTGCGCGCCGTTTTCTACTTGTTCGCGAGCAACTGTTAACGCGGTTTCATAGTCTTCTTCCATGATCAAACGTTTAAACATGGCGGAGCCGGTTACATTGGTACGTTCGCCGACATTAGTAAATACTGCTATTTTTTGAGTCATGTTGGCGGCTCCTTAATTTAAGTTACAGGCTTCGAGGCCCGATAAACGCATGCGTACTTCAATTTCTGGCAACTGGCGTGGTTTAACGCCTTCAAGCCCTTTTGCAAAGGCGCGAATATGCGCAGGTGTGGTGCCGCAGCAACCACCTACAATATTAATAAAGCCCGACTTACCCCAATCAATAATTTCGGTTGCCATTTCTTTTGCTTCTAGGTCGTAGCCACCAAATTCGTTAGGCAAGCCTGCATTGGGATGCACCGAGGTAAAGGTTTCGCATACACGCGACAACTCTTGCACATATTGGCGCAGTAAATCTGGGCCTAAGGCGCAGTTAAGGCCAATAGAAAGCGGTTTAATATGGCGAATAGAGTTATAAAAGGCTTCGGTAGTTTGCCCCGAAAGCGTACGCCCAGAGGCATCGGTAATAGTGCCGGAGATCATAACTGGTAATGTGCGCCCTGCTTGCTCAAACGCTTCCTCTACTGCAAACGATGCAGCTTTAGCATTGAGGGTATCGAATATGGTTTCGATTAAAATAATATCGGCGCCACCTTCCATCAGTGCCAAGGTCGATTCTACATAGGCAGTAACTAAACGATCAAAGGTAACATTACGATAGCCCGGATCGTTTACATCGGGCGACAATGAACAAGTTTTTGACGTTGGCCCAAGTACGCCCGCTACATAACGTGGTTTTTCGGGTGTTTTAGCACTAAACTCATCGCAAAGTAGCCGTGCCAATTTTGCCGACTCTAGGTTTATTTCACGGCTTAGATTAGCCATGTCGTAATCTTCCATCGAAATGGTGGTGGAGTTAAAGGTATTGGTTTCGATAATATCGGCACCGGCAGCTAAAAAGCTACGATGAATATCGGTAATTATTTTAGGCTGCGTAAGGCTTAGTAAATCGTTATTACCGCGAATAAGTACATGCCAATCTTTAAAGCGCTCACCGCGATAGTCTTGCTCTTCTAATTGGTGTGCTTGGATCATAGTGCCCATAGCGCCGTCTAAAATTAAAATTCGCTCTTTTAACGCTGCACTTAGTTCGTCGTGCTTATTTTGGTCATTATTAAGAGGGTTATTCGGCATAGTTGTTAGTCCTTACGTCTTGGCTAACTAAATTAATATCATAGGGTGTAGTTTGGTACACGTAATAATTTAACCAGTTCGAAAAAAGTAAAAAAGCATGGCTTTGCCACGTTTTTGAAGGTTGTTTAGTTGCATCGTCATCTGGAAAGTAATTTTCGGGCTTGGGCGCATTGTCGCTTTTTTCGCAATCGCGTTGGTATTCAGCTTTTAACGAGTCGGCGTCATACTCTGGGTGGCCGGTAATAAACACTTGGCTGCCCGACTTATTTTTAACTAAGTAAGCACCTACTTTCTCAGAACCCGCTAGCACGACTAGTTCATTGCAAGCATTTATTTTATTTACATCTACATGGCCATAACGCGAATGCGGCACTAAAAAGGTGTCGTCAAAGCCGCGCGTTAACGCCCCATGTTCAAAGTAACATTGGTGCGTAAATACGCCGCACAGTTTATCGGTTTTTAAATCGCGCTTTATTTTATAATGATGATAAAGCGCTGCATGCGCTGCCCAACACGAAAAAAGTGTAGACGTAACATGCTGCTCAGCCCAATCTAAAATTGCGGTAAACTCATCCCAATAAGCTACATCCTGGTACTCTAAATGCGCTAGCGGCGCGCCGGTAACTATTAATGCATCGTAGTTATTGTTTTTTACTTCTGAAAAATAACGATAAAAGGTGTCTAGGTGCTGCTCTGAATTACTGCTACTGCGATGAGTGTCTAGACGCAGTAGTTCTACATTTACTTGCAAGGGCGAATTGGCAAGCAAACGAATAAACTGTACTTCGGTTTCAACTTTATTAGGCATTAAGTTAAGAATAGCCAAACGCATGGGGCGAATTTCTTGCGTTTTTGCACGAGTTTGTGGCATTACAAATACGTTTTCTTGGCGCAGGCGAGCAATAGCTGGTAGTTCGTCTTTTACTGTAATTGGCATCCTTTTACTCCTATTCATCAAAACCGAAAACTTATTATGAACAGATAAGAAAAAATATCAACCAATAGATGTATAGATGTCTAAATATCCAAATGAATTTTTTTCATCCTATTTTATAATCGTTTTTGTGCACTTTATAGTTTGTTTGTCGGTTTAAAATTGGCCATTCGTTGACTGCCTCACCCGTCAACCACTACAATAGAGCATTGTAATTTTTATTATTATTTGAAGGTTTTTTCCATGGTTTTACCTGATAAATTTATATTCTCGATGAGTCGAGTTTCTAAGGTTGTGCCACCTAAGCGCACTATCTTAAAAGACATCTCGTTACACTTTTTCCCGGGCGCTAAAATTGGTGTGCTTGGTTTAAACGGCTCTGGTAAATCAACATTGCTACGTATTATGGCCGGTGTTGACCAAGACTTTGAAGGTGATGCCTTTCCACAACCAGGCACTAAAATTGGTTACTTACCGCAAGAACCTGTTTTAGACGAAAGCAAAACCGTACGCGAAATCGTTGAGCAAGCTGTTGGCGAAGTTAAATACGCGCTTAAACGCCTTGACGAAGTGTATAACGAATACGCCATGGAAGACGCTGACTTTGACGCACTTGCAAAAGAGCAAGGCGAGCTTGAAGCGGTTATTCAAGCGCACGATGGTCATAACATAGACAACGTTTTAGAGCGCGCTGCCGATGCACTACGTTTACCTGAGTGGGATGCTAAAATTGAGCACCTTTCGGGTGGTGAACGCCGCCGTGTTGCTATATGCCGACTGTTACTTGAAAAACCAGACATGCTTATTCTCGATGAGCCAACTAACCACTTAGACGCTGAGTCGGTTGCCTGGTTAGAGCGCTTCTTACACGATTACGAAGGCACAGTTGTGGCGGTAACGCATGACCGTTACTTCCTAGATAATGTAGCAGGTTGGATTTTAGAGCTTGACCGTGGTGAAGGTATTCCATGGGAAGGTAACTACTCTTCGTGGTTAGAGCAAAAAGATGCGCGCCTACAACAAGAGCAAAAATCTGAAAAAGCACGTCAAAAGTCAATTGCGCAAGAGCTTGAATGGGTTCGTTCAAACCCTAAAGGCCGCCAAGCTAAGTCAAAAGCACGTATGGCGCAGTTTACCGAAATGCAGCAGTCTGATTATCAAAAACGTAACGAAACCAACGAAATGTTTATTCCGCCTGGCCCACGTTTAGGGGATCAAGTGCTTGAAATAACTAACTTACGTAAAAGCTTTGGCGACCGTGTATTAATCGACGATTTAAGCTTTAGCATGCCAAAAGGTGCCATTGTGGGCATTATTGGTGCTAACGGCGCGGGTAAATCAACACTGTTTAAAATGATCAGCGGCGAGCAACAGCAAGACAGCGGCAACATCACCATAGGTGAAAGCGTACACATTGCAACGGTTGATCAGTTCCGTGACGGTATGGACGAAAGCAAAACTGTTTTCCAAGAAATATCTGACGGGCAAGACGTACTTAAAATTGGTAATTTTGAGTTCCCAAGCCGTGCTTACGTTAGCCGTTTTAACTTTAAAGGTAACGATCAGCAAAAGTTTGTTAAAGACCTATCGGGTGGTGAACGTAACCGTTTACACCTTGCTAAGTTATTAAAAGCTGGCGGTAACGTGTTACTACTCGATGAGCCAACTAACGACTTGGACGTTGAAACACTACGTGCACTAGAAAACGCTATTTTAGAGTTTCCTGGTTGTGTAATGTGTATATCGCATGACCGTTGGTTCCTTGACCGTATTGCTACACATATTTTAGATTACCGCGACGAAGGCCAAATTAACTTCTTTGATGGTAACTACACTGAGTACGAAGAGTGGCTTAAAAAGACCTTAGGTGCTGAGGCAACTCAACCTAAGCGTATTAAGTACAAAAAGATTGGTTAATAGCTAATTTTAAGCTCTAGGCAATAATTAAGCCCTGCATTTATGTAGGGCTTTTGTTTTATAACTATAACTACAAATAGAATTTTATGACCCTAAATCCTCACTTGCCGTTAGTTTATCATCCTAATTACTCGTTTAGCTTTGATCCTAAACATCGCTTTGTAATGAGTAAATTTGCACATTTATACCAGCACGTTAAGCAGTTAGGATTAGTTGGCGATAACTTAGTACAGCCGTTATTAGGTACGCCAGAGGCACTAGAATTAGTACACTGCGAAAACTATATTCACGACCTGTATCATAATCAATTAGACGAAAAAGCCATGCGCCGTATTGGTCTACCTTGGTCAAAAGAGCTAATGGCGCGTACCTTTACAGCCCCACAAGGTACACTACAAACCGCTCGCTTAGCCCTTAAACACGGTATGGCATGCCATTTAGCAGGCGGTACACACCACGCGCATACTGATTTTGGCTCAGGCTATTGCATGGTTAACGACTTGGCTTTTACTACGCAAACACTAATTGAGTCGGGTGAGGTTACTAATGTACTTATTTTTGATTTAGACGTACATCAAGGCGATGGCACCGCGGCCATGCTGCAACATCAGCCTTATGCGTATACCTGCTCGATTCATTGCGAAAAAAACTTTCCGTTTCGTAAATCCCCTAGCGATTTAGATATTGGTTTAACTAACAATATGCAAGACGCTGAGTATTTAGGCATAGTTGACGACACCCTACAATTTTTGCTCAAAGAGCTAAACCCCGATTTAGTGCTGTACGATGCGGGAGTTGATGTGTGGCAACAAGACGGTTTAGGCAAACTCGATATTAGCTGGCAAGGTATAGAGCAGCGCGACCATCTCGTACTTAAACGCTGCCTTGAGCACAACACTCCGGTAGCTACGGTTATTGGCGGCGGTTACGACAGAGATCACCAGCGTTTAGCTCAGCGTCATGGCATTGTAGTTGAGCAAGCTGCACGTTTTTAATAGCTTTAGAGTTTTGGTATAAGTACATATTGCAGCGGCGCGTTAAAACGAAAAAAGGCTCCTCGAATATCTCAGAGCCTTTGTTAACTTTGGAATTAACTCGGTACTATTAACTAGGTGTATTAACTAGGTATGGTTAAATTAACCGCGACTTAAACTTAATTCAGGGCTAGTAACTGCGGCGCTATGCTTTGATAATCTACCGCCATAGCAATACTAAGTGCGGTAATATTAATAATTGAAAACGCGAATACTTGGCGTGCCCAGCCGCTTATATCTATATTACGACGATAGCCCCGCAGCGCCATTAACAGCCACCAAAAACTAGTAATACAGGCAACCGCCATAAAAGCAGCACCGGTATAACCACTAATAGGTAGCAGCATTACAACCAAGGCATATATGGCAATATAAAGCACAATATGGCGTTTTGCTTTATCAATACCTTGCGCTACAGGTAATACAGGAATACCCGCTGCTTGGTAATCTTTAAAGCGAAAAATAGCAATGGCGTATGAGTGCGGCATTTGCCACAGGCTAAACATTACCAGTAAAATTAATGCCCCCATATCAAACTCCCCAGATACTGCGCAGTAACCAACAACCGGTGGCACAGCCCCCGATAAACTGCCAATAAAAGTGCCATAAACTGAGTTACGCTTCATGTAAAGGCTATAAACCCCTACATAAATAAAGTAACCAAAGGCGGCAAAAAATACTGCTGCAGGAGTGGTATAAGCTATTAATAAACCAAAGCCTATAATCCCCAATACCACCCCATGACATAAAGCAGCCATTGCAGACATTTCGCCCGTTACTGTTACCCGGGTGCGAGTACGCGCCATGGCAATATCTATATCTCGGTCAATCACATTATTAATAGCACAACCTGATGCAACCACTAGCGATAAGCCAATTAAGGTAGCAACCATTAGCCATGGGTTTATATCACCGCGGGAGGCTAGTAAAAACCCGCCCGCTACGCTGATTAAGTTACCCATAATAATACCTGGCTTAGTTACTGATAAATAACGACGAAACATCTTTAGCTCCTAATACATCATCATTGCGTTAGATTCGTAAATAATCCAAACAGATAGCCCAACCACCATAACAATAATTAGGGCACTGAATAAAAACGAGAAGGTACTTGCACGGCCATCTTCGGTAATAAAATTAAGGTGTAAAAAGTATTTTAAATGTACCCAAATTTGTACTACGGCTAGAGTAATAATGCTGTAAAGCGTGGTTGCTTTTGAAAAGTCGCCACTCATTACCATATAAAATGGTATAGCGGTTAAAATTACCGACAATACAAAACCAATTAAATAACTTTTAACACTGCCGTGAGATTCATCGTGGTGATGCTCATTTTGCATTTGCTTTAAAGCATGTGTTTCACTGTGGCTCATTACATTGCTCCCATTAAATAAACTAGGGTGAATACACAAATCCACACAATATCTAAAAAGTGCCAAAACAAGCTTAAGCAGCTCAAACGCGTTACGGTTACTTTACCTAAGCCACGTTTAGCAACTTCAATCATCATTACACTCATCCAAATTAAACCTGCGGTTACGTGTAAACCATGCAAGCCAACTAATGCAAAAAACGAGGTTAAAAAAGCACTTTTTTGTGGACCATTGCCATGCACAATTAGGTGATTAAATTCGTAAACCTCCATACTAATAAACACCACACCTAAACAAAAAGTAACCGCTAACCATATTAAGGTCAGCGCCTTTTTTTGCCCTTGCGCGGCTATCATCGCAAAACCAAAGGTAATACTACTAATAAGCAGTGCGGCAGTTTCTACTGCTACAAAGTCGAGTTCAAAAATATCTTTACCCGATACGCCGCCAGCGGTGTTCATAAACAACACCGCGTAGGTAGCAAAAAACGAGGCAAACAATAGGCAATCGGTCATTAAGTAAAGCCAAAAACCAAAAGTAGTATTACTAGAGGTATCATGGTGCGCGTGAGCATCATGATCCTGTTTGGTATTTACAATTGCAGAGTTTAAAGTTACTGACTCTTGACTAACAGACAAGGTACTCATGCGTTTAGCTCCTTATCAGTGGCTAAAATAGTGGCACTTAAGTTATGTGCTTGTTCAATACGTGCTACTTCGTCGGGCTGCACATAGTAGTCAACATCGCTTGCATAACAACGTTTGATAAATATAGCTATGCCTCCTACTAAACCTGCCGCAGCTAACCACCAAATATGCCAGATCATGGCAAAACAAAATGCGGTTAAACTAGCAGCCATAAGTACCCCTGCCGAAGTATTTTTAGGCATATGAATTGGGCTATAGCTTATTTTACCTTGATAAGCTTGGCCTTTTTCTTTCATGTCGGTCCAGGCATCAATATCGTCAACATGCGGTATTTGGGCAAAGTTATAAGCCTGTGGTGGTGACGATGTTGACCATTCAAGCGTGTGACCGTTCCATGGATCGCCGGTAGCATCGTCAAGTGCTTCACGGTCTCTAAAGCTCACATACAATTGAATTACTTGGCAAATAATACCAAACATAATAATGATTGCGCCTACTGCAGCTATGTATAACCAAATATTCCAATCTGGGTTATTGGTGTGATTTAAACGACGGGTCATACCTAAAAAGCCTAATACGTACAGCGGCATAAACGCGACAAAAAAGCCAATAATCCAACACCAAAATGCGCCTTTACCCCAGCCTTCATTTAGCTTAAAGCCCATTGCTTTAGGGAACCAAAATGCAAAGCCAGCAAGGTAGCCAAATACCGCGCCACCAATAATAGTATTATGAAAATGCGCGATTAAAAACAAACTGTTATGCAGTACGTAGTCAGCACCAGGTATTGCTAATAGCACTCCGGTCATGCCACCTACGGTAAAGGTAACCATAAAGCCAAGCGTCCACAATACGGGTACGGTTATACGTAAACGACCACGGTAAATAGTAAATAACCAGTTGAACAATTTAACCCCGGTTGGTACGGCAATAACCATGGTCATTACCCCAAAAAACGCATTAACGTTGGCGCTCGAACCCATGGTAAAAAAGTGATGTAACCACACAATAAAGCCTAAAATAGAGATAGCACCACTGGCGTAAATCATCGACTTATAACCAAATAGACGTTTGCTGGTAAAGGTAGAAATTATTTCAGAGAACACACCAAATGCTGGCAGCACTAAAATATAAACCTCTGGATGACCCCACGCCCAAAATAGGTTGATGTACATCATGGCGTTTCCGCCCAGATCATTGGTAAAGAAGTGAAAATCGAGATAACGGTCAAGCGTTAGCATGGCCAATACGGCTGTTAAAATAGGGAATGATGCGGCAATTAAAATATTAGCCCATGTACAGGTCCAAGTAAAAACCGGCATTTTCATTAAGCTCATACCTGGTGCACGCATTTTAAACACGGTAACTAAAAAGTTCACTGCGGTTAATAATGTGCCAAGCCCTGATATTTGCAACGCCCATATATAATAGTCGACCCCCACCCCGGCACTAAAAGTTAGCTCCGAGAGCGGTGGATAAGCCACCCAACCTGTTTTTGCAAACTCACCAAAAATAAGTGACAAATTAATTAAAATAGCGCCACTGGCAGTAAGCCAAAAGCTTAAGTTATTTAAAAATGGAAAAGCGACATCACGTGCGCCAATTTGCAATGGCACTATAATATTCATTAAACCTATCATAAATGGCATGGCCATAAAGATGATCATAATAACGCCGTGTGCGGTAAATATTTGGTCGTAATGTTCTGGTGGCAAATACCCAGGAGCTCCACTGGTAGCAAGTGCTAACTGAGCACGCATCATAATGGCATCAGAAAACCCACGAAATAACATAATTAACGCTAATAAAATGTACATTACGCCTAAGCGTTTATGATCAACCGAGGTGATCCAGTCGCGCCACAGCACGCCCCATTTTTTATATTTTGTAATAAGCCCGACAATAATAAGCCCAGCTAATGCAATAACGGCCATGGTTACCATAATAATGGGTTCATGAAACGGAATTGCATCCATTGAAAGTTTACCTAAAAACAACATGGTTATTCCTCGCCTTGGCTGTGAGATGAGTGCGTTGAATGCTCGCCCATTGCAGGGTGCTTTTTATTCATATCGCCGTGTGCGCCCATATATTTCATCACTATGGTATGAAATAAGCCTGCTTCAACGTCGCCGTAGTAGGCCACTGGGTTGTTTTCGCTCGCTTTAGCCAGCTCAACATAATTGGCGTGAGTAAGGTTATTACCTTGTGCTTTTATATCGCTTACCCATTTGTCAAAACCAGCTTGGGTAGGAGTAGCAATGGCATTAAACTTCATACCGGTAAAACCTGCACCACTGTAATTGGCCGAAAAACCTTTAAAAGTACCCGGTTCATTGGCGATTAAATGCAGCTTGGTTTCCATGCCAGCCATTGAGTATATTTGACTCCCCAATTGCGGAATAAAAAATGAATTCATGGTGCTCTCTGAAGTGATTTTATATTCAACCGGCACGTTTGCCGGAAACACCAATTCGTTAACCGTAGCAATGCCTTGCTCAGGGTAAATAAATAACCACTTCCAGTTTAGCGATACCACTTCAACAGTGAGGTGCTTGCCTTTGCCTTCAATTGGTTTATAAGGGTCTAGCGCTTGTGTAGACTGCCAAGTAATAACACCTAAAATAACAACAATAACAATAGGAACAGCCCACACAACAGCTTCAATCTTATTAGAATGAGCCCATTTGGGAGCGTAAATTTCATGAGTTTGTGTGTCTCTATATTTCCAAGCGAAATATAAAGTCATCACAATAACGGGGATCACTACCAGTAACATAAGCACAGTAGCTATGATGATTAAGTTTTTCTCATCAATGCCTATCTGCCCTTTTGGATCGAGTATCCCGCCTTTACAGCCTGACAACGCCAGTACTGTACTAGCTAAAGCAATATTACAGAGGTTACGAATTATCAAGGGACTATCCTACAAACCTAAAAGTTCTAAGGTGCTGCTTTAAAATAGCGCTAAGCAACGGTTTATCGGTAAACCCAAGTTAACTAATATCAAATTATAAAAAATAAGGGGGCTATTCAAAATCTAAAGCTCATGCCAATAAAGACCTAGCAACAAACCCAGCTTTCTAAACGCATTTATATAACGTAATAAAAGTTAACTTGGGTGAGTGGTGGTTGGCTGAAATGTGTTTAAAAAACACTGAGCTACTTTGTTTACAACAGGCTAATTATTTACAGCAAGACAAAATAATTAAACCAATAACAAGGGGTAACCTTACAGACAACCTGTAAAGCTAGGTGGAGCACGACAACCATGTGCGGCTTGCACTGGTTGGCTAACTTTAGCCTCGCTAAAAGCAAAGGCTGCTTTACGGAGGATTATTCCAGCACGACGTGCTGAAAATGTATGAAACAATAACCAACAAAGGCCAATAAGTAACTGGCTAGAAATAATCGGATAAGCTAAAAATTCAGCAATTGTTAGTAATAACGGCTCTACAAAAGTGTTATCGCTTAACAAAGCTTCAAGGCTAAATGCATCCTCTGCAGCTCCGCTTAGCAGCATTAGGGTATTAAATACGACTAATGTTATAGCCACGCACACGCCTTTCCCAGCCTTATTCAAGCGCCCACACAATGCACTCTCGCCAAAGGCAAGCTGAACATTAGTATGATTACAAGATAGTGCGTTCAAAGACATTAACCTACTTAAATGACTAATAACAAAAATAACTCAATACGCAAATAATGAAAAATAACAAATCACACCTGCTGTAAGCCTAAAATCAGCTGCTAAATACAATTAGATCCGACTAGCACAAACTTGCTAAGTGGAAATTGATTCGTATCAATCGAACTTTCAAAACTTACTGAAAGTTCGAACGTGAGTATAACAAAGCAAGTGGGCTGCACAAGAAAAAATAATAAATATTTAGCATTTTTACTTCATTAATTTTTATACCTAATCAAATTTTGTTTATTTATATTGATAAAACAACGTCCAGTTCAATAACAATTTAATTAGCCTTAAGTTAGTTTTCGTTTTATATGCGTTATTACTCTGCTATTAATAACGCATATAAAAAAGCCCCCAATAATTAAATATCGGGGGCTTTTTTTTACACGTATGTTTTAAATAAAAAATACGTTACATAATTTGATTTTCTTTCCAAACTTGCTCTTTTGCCATGCGCTGTTTACGTTTATCACATGGATCATCGCAATCGCAGGCTTTATCAATACCTACGGCACCTAGGCCACCACAACTACCAGCCATAGATTTTTTTTGTACAATCATGCCCACAGCCATCGCTGCCACAATCAAAATAAGTAAAGTAAAAGTAAGAAGAAAAAGTGACATTGCTTAGCCCCTATTGTTCAGCAATAAATTAGGCTCAAACATATTTGAGCAACTGTTATTATATACCTTAGTGATTAAAATATAAACCTAAGCGTTATAAATAAGGCTTAAATGCAGGGCTTGAATATGTTATTAAACCCTCATCTGACTTTCCTATTAAATACACTGGTAAATCATGTTTTTGTGCATAAGCTTGGGCTTTTTTCATACCCATTACGGTTAATGCCGTTGCAAGCCCGTCTGCTGTCATAGCACTTGGGTGCAATACTGTTACCGATACTAAATCGTGACGGCTAGGCATACCTGTTACTGGATCGATTAAATGGCTGTATGTTTCACCTTCCATTTCATAAAAAATACGGTAATCGCCCGATGTAGCAATACCATTGGTACCGGGCGCTAAAACTCGATGCACTTCACGCTCACCTGGCTGTGCATCAGGTTGTTCAATGGCTATTTTCCAGTCTTGATTATTGGGTTTAACACCGCTTATACGCAGCTCGCCACCAATTTCTACCATATAGTTACTAATATTATGGCTTTCTAAAAGTTGCGCTACTTTATCTATGCCATAACCTTTAGCGGTTGCCGAAAACGTCAGCTCTAAGCCATCAACGGTTTTAGCCAAACCTTGCTCAGTTAAGG
The DNA here is from genome assembly GCF_040308705.1 of Pseudoalteromonas sp. 19-MNA-CIBAN-0066. Lineage (NCBI taxonomy): Bacteria > Pseudomonadati > Pseudomonadota > Gammaproteobacteria > Alteromonadales > Pseudoalteromonadaceae > Pseudoalteromonas > Pseudoalteromonas sp. 19-MNA-CIBAN-0066. The sequence goes on along the minus strand of NZ_JBEONZ010000010.1, from coordinate 105,894 downwards.
TAAGTTTATCAACGCCAATATTTGCCAACATTTTTGCTAGGGCTGCATCGCTTGGGCGCTTAGTTGGTTTTTTATTAGGGCCAAAACCCCATAAATCAATGAGCGGCCCCATAGTAACATCGAGAGTTTTAGTTGATTCGCCTAATCGAATTGACTCAGTAACAACCGCTCTAAAGTCTGCACTTATTGGCATTACTTCATTGGCTGGTAAACGGTTAAAAGTGTTTATTTCAGAGTCAGGTATGTACGTTGACATAGACTGATTTATATCGTGTAAAACAGCGTCAACTTCCTCTTTAAGCACTACTACGTCGCGCTGAGGCTGCTCATCGTAAAATTTAATATGGTAAGTAGTACCCATTGTTTTACCTTCTAGGTAAAAGCTCTCTGGCTGTGGTTTTTCATTACATCCACTAAGTAAAAAAATCAGCGATATTAAAAACAAGGCCATTATGCCTTGGGGAATACTTACACGATTCATCACAACCCTACTTCCATTAATTTAAGAATAAAACTTTATGAATAAAAAAGCCTCGTAGCATAATATGCTACGAGGCTGATATTTTAACCAAAACTAAGTTGTTTTGATATAGATCTTGTTGACCTTTAAGGATTGAAATAGGTTCAACCCATTTAGCTATTAGCCACCGAAATCATCTAGTAAGATATTCTCGTCTTCAACACCTAAATCTTTAAGCATAGTAATAACTGCCGCGTTCATCATTGGAGGACCACACATGTAGTACTCACAATCTTCAGGGGCTTCGTGATCTTTAAGATAGTTCTCAAATAACACGTTATGGATAAAGCCTGTGTAGCCTTCCCAGTTATCTTCTGCTTGCGGATCTGAAAGCGCGGTGTGCCAAACGAAGTTATCGTTTTCAGCAGCTAGGCCGTCAAAATCTTCAACATAGAACATTTCGCGTCTAGAACGTGCACCATACCAAAAGCTCATCTTACGCTTAGAGTTCAAACGTTTAAGTTGATCAAAGATATGAGAACGCATTGGCGCCATACCAGCACCACCACCAACGAAGATCATTTCTGCGTCAGTATTTTTAGCGAAGAACTCACCAAATGGACCAGAAATAGTTACTTTATCGCCTTTAGTTAGTGACCAAATGTACGAAGACATTTTACCACATGGCAGGCTTAGGTTTCTTGGCGGTGGAGCAGCGATACGCACGTTAAGCATAATGATGCCTTCTTCTTCTGGGTAGTTAGCCATTGAGTAAGCACGAATTGTTTCTTCGTCTACTTTTGACTCCAGGTCGAAGAAACCAAAATGATTCCAATCACCACGATATTCTTCTGGAACATCGAAATCAGCATATTTAACATGATGAGCTGGCGCTTCAATTTGGATGTAACCACCCGCACGGAACGGCACTGACTCGCCATCTGGAATTTGTAGTACAAGTTCTTTAATGAACGTTGCTTTGTTATCGTTAGAGATAACTTCACAATCCCATTTTTTAACACCGAAAATTGACTCTTCAAGCTCAATTTCCATGTCATTTTTAACATTTACCTGACACGCTAAACGACAGCCTTCACGGGCTTCACCTTTAGAAATGTGATCAAGTTCAGTTGGCAGAATATCGCCGCCACCTTCTTTAATGTGTACACGACACTGACCACAAGAGCCACCGCCACCACATGCAGAAGATACGAAAATACCTGACTCAGATAGCGCGCCTAATAGCTTGCTACCTGCTGATGTTTTAATGGCTTTGTCTGGGTCGCCATTAATCCCAATGATGATATCGCCACTTGCAACTAACTGAGATTTAGCACCAATGATCACTAAAACTAGTAGTACAACGATAGCGATGAAAACACCAACTCCTAAGAAAATATCAGTATAACCCATGATTTATCCTCGCTACCTTTACAGTGAAATACCAGAGAATGACATAAAGCCAAGAGCCATTAAGCCAACAGTAATAAAGGTAATACCTAAACCACGTAAGCCATCTGGAACGTCTGAATATTTCATTTTCTCACGGATACCTGCAAGTAATGTAATTGCAAGTGCCCAACCAACACCAGCGCCAATACCATAAACCACAGACTCGCCGAAGTTATAGTTACGCTCAACCATGAAAGATACCGCACCAAAAATTGCACAGTTAACTGTGATTAGTGGTAAGAAGATACCTAACGCGTTGTAAAGTGCTGGGAAGAACTTATCTAATGCCATTTCCAAAATTTGCACAAGTGCTGCAATAACACCAATGAAAGTTAAGAAACGTAAAAAGCTAAGATCTGCATCTGGGTAACCAAGCCACGTAAGTGAACCCGGTGCTAACACTGCATGGTAAACTAAGTTGTTAACTGGTACCGAAATACCTAATACAACAATAACCGCTACACCTAGGCCAATTGATGTGGTTACTTTTTTAGATACTGCTAAAAAAGTACACATGCCTAAGAAGAATGATAACGCTAAGTTTTCAATAAAAACGGCTTTTACAAATAAACTAATATAATGTTCCACTGTGTGCCCCTTACGCTTTAGCTTCTACTTGGTCTTTCTTATAAGTACGTAGTACCCATATGAATAAACCAATGATGAAGAATGCACTCGGTGGTAATATCAATAGACCCATAGGTTGATACCAACCACCATTTTGTACTAATGGGATAATATCAACACCGAATAGTGAACCCTTACCAAATAGTTCACGAATGAAACCAACGGTAAGTAGTACTACTGAATAACCTAAACCGTTACCAATACCGTCAAGAAACGACATAAGTGGCGGTGACTTCATTGCGTATGCTTCAGCACGACCCATTACAATACAGTTAGTAATAATTAGACCGATAAATACCGAAAGCTCTTTTGCCGTAGCGTAAGAAAATGCTTGTAGTACTTGGTCAACAACAATTACCAAAGATGCAATAATCGTCATTTGTACAATAATACGTACTGACGATGGGATCTGGTTACGAATAGTCGAGATAAAGAAGCTAGAAAACGCGGTTACCAAGGTCAAAGCAATTGACATGATTAATGCGTTTTTTAAGCTAGATGTTACCGCTAGCGCAGAACAAATACCAAGTACTTGTAGTGCGATTGGGTTGTTAGCTAAAACCGGACCAAATAGGACCGCTTTCATTTCTTTAGTATCAGCCATTATTTCAATGCTCCTTTACGTACTTCCGCAAGGAATGGACCAAAGCCATTGTCACCAGTCCAAAAGTCAACTGTATTATCAACACCGTTAGACGTTAAAGTTGCACCCGATAGACCATCAATTTGATGCTCATTGCTAGCGCCACTTTTTACAACATCGATAGGTAATTCTTTACCTTCCCATTTTGCAGTCCACTGTGGATTTTGGATTTCGCCACCTAAACCAGGTGTTTCACCATGCTTATAAAAGATAATGTTTTTGATTGTTTCGCCATCGTTTTCAAGCGAAAGGAAACCATACATTAAGCCCCATAAACCGTAACCTTGAATAGGAACAATAATAGTGTCAACTGACCCATTATCTGCTCTAGAGATGTATACAGGTGCCTCTGTCGTTACGCGCTGAATGCCCGCAATGTCAGTAATGCCTTTTTCAGCAAGCGCAAAGCTTAGCTTAGGGTCAAATTTACTTTTTTCAAAGTCAAATGCATTAACCTTAGCCTGAACTTCTTCACTTGAGTCGCTTGCAAAAGACTCACCCGTTTTCATATTAACTAAGCGTACTTCGATTTTGTTGTTGAATGTTTCAGAAACATTTTCAACTTTTCCGATTCCCGCTGCAACTAAGATATTACTTTGAATATCTTTCGCTTTATTAGCTTGCTGTAAAGGACGAAGCTGTACAGCAGCAAACGATACGATAATTGCACACACTAAACATAGCGCAACAACTACTGCTAACGTTTTACCGATTGATTCGTTATTACTAGACATTACGTGCCAACCTCCGTTTGATATTAGCTTGCACTACAAAGTGATCGAACAGTGGAGCAAATAAGTTAGCAAATAAGATTGCTAGCATCATACCTTCTGGGAAAGCAGGGTTCACAACACGGATCATAACAACCATAAAACCAATAAGCGCGCCATAAGCTAACTTACCTTTATCGGTAAATGCAGCAGACACAGGGTCGGTAGCCATAAAGAACATACCAAACGCAAAACCACCTAGTACAAAGTGCCAATGCCAAGGCATAGCAAATACTGGGTTAGTCTCAGAGCCAACTGTATTTAGCAGTAATGCAGTGATTACCATACCGAAAAATACACCTAGCACTATACGCCAAGAAGCGATACGCACGTAAATAAGGAACAAGCCACCCACTAATAATGCAAGTGTTGATGTTTCGCCTACAGAACCTTGAATGAAACCGTAAAACGCATTCCACCATAACTCCATGTTTGAAAAATCAAGTGTGCCAACAAACGCTTGACCAAGCATAGTCGCACCAGAGAACGAATCTACTGCTGTCCATACTGTGTCACCTGAAATTTGTGCAGGGTATGCGAAGAATAAAAACGCACGACCAGCTAACGCAGGGTTTAAGAAGTTACGACCTGTACCACCAAAGATTTCTTTAGCAATTACAACACCAAATGTAATACCAAGCGCAACTTGCCATAAAGGAATAGTTGCTGGCAAAATAAGTGCAAATAACACTGATGTTACGAAGAAACCTTCGTTAATTTCGTGTTTACGCACTGAAGCAAATATAACTTCCCAAAAACCACCTACAGCAAAAGTAACTGCATAAATTGGTAGGAAGAAACACGCTCCGTAGAACATTTTAGCGCCCCAGCCTGCATCAGCGGTTAATTGACCGCCTAACAGTTGAAACAAATCAACTTGCCATATATTAGCTAGTTCAAAACCTTGTGCTAAAGCACCAGCGGCCTGATGGCCAATATTGAACATACCAAAAAACATAGCAGGGAACGTTGCCATCCACACTAAAATCATCATGCGTTTTAGGTCGATGTTGTCACGAACGTGTGTCGCGCCTTTATTTACGTAGCCTGGTGTATAAAAAATAGTTGCTGCTGCTTCATACAGAGCATAAAACTTTTCATATTTACCACCGGCTTCAAAATTCGGCTCGATATCTTCAAGATATTTTTTTAAACCCATCTCTCTAGCCTTCCTTCTCGATCGTAGTTAAGCAATCGCGTAGGGCTGCGCCATACTCGTATTTGCCCGGACAAACGAAGGTACATAACGCTAAATCTTCTTCATCTAGTTCAAGCGCGCCTAATGACATTGCACTGTCTACATCGCGTGACAATAGGTCGCGTAATAATAGAGTTGGCAAAATATCTAACGGCATTACACGCTCATAGCTACCAATTGGTACCATGGCACGTTTTGAACCACCTGTTGACGTTGTCATTTTAAATAAACGACTCGGTGCAAGGTGAGAAATAAAGGTACGCGTTACGGAAAATTTATCACTACCTGGTGCAATCCAACCAAACAATTCTTTTTCGCGACCTTCAAGTAAAACAGATACTTGAACGTGGTAACGACCTAAGAATGCATGAACACCGTTTGAAATAGAACCTGACAATACTGAACCAGAAATAACACGGTTATCACCGTCTTCTAATTCGCCAGCAACTAAATCATCCAATGAAGCACCTAATTGTGTTTTCACTAAACGAGGGTTTTTAACGCGAGGACCTGCAAGAGAAATTACACGATCAGTGTAAATTTCACCGGTAAGGAATAAGTGACCAAAGGCGATAACGTCTTGGTAACCAATATGCCAAACCTGCTTGCTAATAGATACTGCATCAAGATGATGGATATGTGTGCCAACAAGGCCAGCCGGATGCACACCACCAAACTCATGTACTTCTACTTGAGCTATAGATGAGCTAGGAACTTGGCTACCTGCTTGTTTACAAACAAATACTTTACCGTCGGTTAAACGCGACACAACAGCTAAACCTGCTTCGAATGCTTGCACATTTTCAGCAATAATTACCGCAGGATCTGCAGCAAGTGGATTAGTGTCGATTGCGGTCACAAAAATAGAGCTAGGATTTGCATCCACTGCCGCTACTTTACTGAATGGGCGAGCACGAAGTGCTGTCCACTGACCAGACTGTATAAGTACTTCTTTGGCTTTTTCACGATCTAAGCTCGAAAGCTCGGCATCAGAAAAAGTACCAAAGGTGATTTGCTCACTGCCGTTAACTTCAATAACAACAGATTGCAGTACACGTTTAGCACCACGATTAATTTCTTTTACTGTGCCAGAAGCTGGAGCAGTAAATAATACACCTGGGTTCTTTTTATCTTCAAAAAGTACCTGGCCTTTTTTCACTTGGTCATCCACACGAACATGCATGGTTGGACGCATACCGATAAATTCTTCACCTAGCACAGCTACACGTTTGACGGTAGAACCATCATGAATAACTTGCTGAGGAGCGCCCTCTATGGGTAAGTCCAGACCTTTTTTTATATTGATCATACGCACTTGCACTACATTAACGGAAAGAAACTGAAAAATCGTATCAACCACGTCGCCATATTAACTATAACAAGTTGTGTAAAACTAACTTGCTATAAATACTAAACAAGCAACGCAGTAAAACTCCTCACATATTGCTATGATTTTAACATCATTGTGCAACACTATGCGAGTGTATTTATAAAAATTATACCAGAGAAAGACTTATTTACGCTTGATGTAGCTATTTAATAAAATTCAAGCTAGACCAAAGTTGTACGTTTACTAAGAAACATTATTTTTATAAAAAAATCAGTAATAAAAAAGTCGCACTAGGCGACTTTTCAAACTGTTTTGTACAATTGATTAGTCAATCATATTCGCAATAGGCTGAACAGGGTCAACCTCTTGCTCATAATCTACGCCTTGTATACCAAAACCAAACAAGCGTAAAAACTCATTATGATAACCAACATAATCGGTTAGTTCATCAATGCTACTAGTATCTACTTTATCCCAAATAGCTTGAATACGTGCTTGTACGTCATCTTCTAGCTCTTTATAGTTTTGGAATAAATGACCGCCTTCGTCAAAACGTGGCGTGTCGCCGTATAAGTTTTCGCTAAATAACGCCTGTATTTGCTCAATAGTACCTTCGTAGGTGCCATCGGCCTTCATCACTTTAAATAAAGCAGAAATATACAAAGGCATAATAGGAATAGCCGAGCTAGCTTGTGTTACTACCGCATTAAGTGACGATACATACGCTTCGCCATTTAAATCACTAGTCGAAGCTTTAATAGCAGCCGTTGCACGATCCAAATCTTCTTTTGCTTTACCAATCGTTGCATGCCCGTATATTGGCCATGTTAGCTCTTTACCTATGTAGGTATAAGCAGTGGTTTTGAAGTTATCGGCTAGCACATCGGCTTGTTTTAGTGCATCAATCCACATTTCCCAATCTTCACCGCCCATTACTTTAATAGTATTGTCGATATCATCTTGGTTTGCCGCTTCAACGGTTATTTCATCAATTTCACGCTTTGAGGTATTCAGATTTTTAGTTGTAACTGCATTACCAATTGGCTTAAGCGTAGATGAGAACACTTCACCGGTATTAGGATCGGTACGACGCGGAGACGCTAAGCTGTAAATAATTAAATCTACTTTGCCTAAATCGGCTTTAATAGTATCAATTGCTTTTTGCTTAATTTCGTTTGAGAACGCATCGCCATTAATATTTTTTGACCAAAGGCCTGCTTCGTCTGCAGCATTTTGAAATGCAGCTGTATTGTACCAACCTGCAGAACCCGTTTTGCGCTCAGTGCCTTCTTTTTCAAAGAAAATACCTAATGTTTTAGCACCGCCACCAAACGCCGCAGTAATACGCGATGCAAGGCCATAGCCTGTAGAGGCACCAATAACTAATACATTTTTAGGCGCATTTTTTAATGCACCTTGTTGCTTTACATAATTAATTTGTTCTTGAACATGTTCGCTACAGCCCACTGGGTGGGCATTGGTGCAGATAAATCCACGAATTTTAGGCTTAATGACCATTGATCATCCTATATCTTTACAATAAAAATTAGCGCTAGTTTAAAGGCTAATACTAAAAACACTGATCTGATCAGTTAATCTTGAGTGTAAACATCAATCAAATCGCTATTAATTGTTTAAGCTGACTTAGAGCCACCCATACAATTGGGTGAATCAGGCGCTTCACCATTATGTTCAGCAAACTCATCTGGCGTATAAGTATGAATAGCCAGTGCATGAATATGATTGGCTAATTCATCTTTTAAAATTTCATTAATTTCGCGATGGCGCTGTAATAAGCGCTTACCAGCAAACTCTTCGCTAACCACTATCACTTTAAAATGCGAGTCGCTGCCAGCACTGTGCATATGGCTTTCGTTAATTACATTTAAATGCTTACAGGCAATTGCATCGCTGATTTTTTGTTGAATTTGTTGCTGCATGACATAAACCATTATTGTTACTTATTTATAAGCCCACTATAGCAACTTGCTAAGCCTAATGGCTAACGCTTTATCAAGCGAAAGGTTAAACTTATTCGCGGATGAGCCAAGGTAGTTTGCTTAGCAATAGCGTGTTGATAGTCGCGCTGACTATTGCCACTCATAATTAAACAGCTGCCGCTATGTAGCTTTAAATTAGTAACTTTATTGCTAGCTTTGTGTTTTAGTTTTAATACTCGCTCAGCCCCAAGCGATATACAAACGATAGTAGGTTGATGGCCAAGCTCTGCTTCATCGTCGCTATGCCACCCCATAGTATCGTTACCATCGCGGTAATAATTTACTAATAGTGAATTTAATGGCTGGTTTAAATGCCGCTCTAAACGTTTGCGCATCGCCAGTAAAACATCAGGCCAAGGCTCTACTATTAACTTACTGTGAGAATAACCATACTCAATATTGTTTTCACTGATAAAACACTGCAGCCGAGGAATTGGCCCCGTTTTATTGTAAACCGTAACATTAGGCTGCTGCCAACACAGGTTTTGCTGTAAATAGTAGAACAAATCGAGGCTTTTTTGTGCACTAAGCGCCCTACTTTGATAAGAAAAGCCATTTGGTAACAGTTGGGGGTTGGCGTTTGGCCGTTGCATGTTAGAATTTACCTATCATTTGATTACTGATCACTAAACTATTATGACCATGCAAGCACAGCTCGGCGATAAAACCTTTACTCTTGAACGCTTTCCTTTGGATCAAAAAAACCGCAGCTTACAAGCTTGGGATTCAGCCGACGAATATTTAATCGACTATGTTAGCGAACATCATCCTGATTGTCGCTCTTTGCTGATTTTAAATGATAGTTTTGGCGCGCTTTCTTGTTATTTTAGCCACAAGCAATTAACGGTTTGTTCAGTAAACGACTCTTATATTAGCCACCAAGCAGCAGCTTATAACTTAGCAGAGAATAAAATACCTGCTATTACCTTTAGCCAGCTCGATAGTTTATCGGCTTTACCTGAACAAGTTGATTTGGTACTTATTAAAGTACCACGCACATTAGGCTTTTTACAGTATCAACTGTCTGAGCTTAGCGAAGTGCTTGCACCCGGAACGCCTGTTATTGCCGCGGCAAAAACAAAAGATGTGCATAATTCAACAATTAAAGCGTTTGAGCAGTTTATTGGCGAAACAAAAACAAGTTTAGCGGTTAAAAAGTCACGCTTAATTATAAGCCACGCACAAGGTGGGTATAAAGCCGCTGATTTTCCGGTAAATTGGCCACTTGAAGGCACTGACTTTACTATTAGTAACCATGCAAATGTGTTTTCGCGTGATTCATTAGATATTGGCGCACGGTTCTTTTTTAACTACTTACCAGAAACCAATAAAGCTAAAAGCATTATTGATTTAGGCTGTGGTAATGGCGTGGTGGGTTTAATGGCATTATCGCGTTGCCCAAATGCAAATATTACTTTTGTTGATGAGTCGTATATGGCCGTTGAATCGGCACGCTTGAATGTAGAGCTCAATATGGAAGCTAAATATGAGCAATGTTCATTTGTTGAAAATGACTGTTTATCGGGATTTGAGCGCGACAGTGTTGATATGGTGCTATGTAACCCGCCATTTCATCAAGCTCAAGCGGTTACCGACCACATTGCATGGCAAATGTTTAAAGAAGCAAAAGATACTTTAAAAGAAGGTGGCGAATTGCGTATTATTGGTAACCGTCATTTAGATTACCACGACAAACTAAACCGTATGTTTGGTAACTGCAAGCTACTAGGTTCTAACAAAAAGTTTGTTGTACTTAGTGCCACAAAAAATACCGGAATGTTATAAATGCAAATTATAAAATACCTTTTACCTTGGTTGGTGTTTTTGGCACTGCCTGCATGTAGTAATCAGCCAAATCAGATAATACTTAATCCTGTTTATAAAAATGGGCAAATAAGTTCAATCAACAACAGCTTAAGTACCAGTGTAATTGATTTAAGAGGCGATACTGCCACCTTAAAACTTATAGAGTCTGACAAAACTAAAACTTTTGCCAGCCATGGTATTACAGCCTCAGTAAAAAGTGCGCTCGACAGCGCCCTAAGTCGTAACGGTGCCAGCATTTCTAACTTAGCCACGGTGCGCTTTGAAGTAGATATTCATGCTTTGCAAGCAGTTGTTACCGAAAAACTAATGAGCCACACCAGCGCGGCTTCTATAGAGTTTGGCGTGCGTGTTATTCGCGCTACCAGTAACTTTAGCAAAGTATACCGAGGCAATGCTAATTTAGCAGGGCCACTGGGGCACGACAGAGCAAAAATAGAAGGTCAGCTTAATAAGTTGACTGAGCAAATTATTACCCGCATTGTATCTGACCCTGAATTAATAGAATTTTTAGAAGGTTAACAATGAAACGACTTTTTTTAATCTGCTTAAGCCTATTCTTTAGTACCACTACGCTTGCTGCTCAAGAAGGCCGTTTTGTACAAAAAGATAATATTTTTCCGCGTGTTGAAATAGTCACTTCACTGGGTAGCATAGTGATTGAGCTTGACCGCTCTAAAGCCCCCATTACTGCAAATAACTTTTTAACCTACGTAATGGATAAAAGCTATCAAGGCAGTGTGTTTCATCGTATTGAGCGTGATGTAGAAAACGACCGCGACTTTGTTATTCAAGGTGGCGGCTACGATAAAGACTACGATGGACTACACGAAAACGATCCTATTTTTAACGAAAGCGGTAATGGCTTAAAAAACGATATGTATAGCATAGCTATGGCGTATCAAGACCGCCAACCTCATTCAGGAACGCGCCAATTCTTTTTTAATATGGACGATAACGACCATTTAAACCCTGGCAGAGAATGGGGGTTTGCGGTATTTGGCAATGTAATGGACGGCTACGACACGCTAGATAAAATTATGGCGGTAAAAACCGGATTTAACGAAAAAATTGGCTACGACTTTGTACCCAAAGAGCCTGTAGTTATTTTAAATATTAAATTACTTGAACAAGTTCCCCTGTAACAATTAAAAGAGCAGCCTAGCTGCTCTGTGTTAAAGCCAATGAAGGCCCTATGAGCAAAACACTCTCTATTCGCGAATATTTTTCTTATTTTAAAGACAAACGCCTTATCAATATTTTTATATTTGGTATGAGTAGTGGTTTTCCATGGGTGCTGATTGGCTCTGTAATGTCGGCATGGCTAAAAGACGAAGGCTTAAGCCGCAGTATGATTGGCTTATTTGGCATTGTGTTTGGCGCTTACAGCATTAACTTTTTATGGTCGCCGTTAATTGATCGTACCAAACTACCCTTTTTATACAAATGGTTAGGCCAACGCCGAAGCTGGATACTGTTTTGCCAAAGCTTTATTTTACTTGGCACACTGCTATTAGCAGGGCTTGATTTAAAAGCCAATTTAGCGCTCGTCGCCGCACTTTGTTTATTAATAGCCATAGCCTCTGCCACTCAAGATATTGCTATTGACGCTTTTAGAATAGACGCCCTGGGCGAAAATGAATCTCACAAAGCGACCGCCGCCGCTGCCATGGCAACCTCGGGTTGGTGGTCGGGTTATGCGCTACTTGGGGCCATTCCGTTTTATATGGCCGATATACCTTCGATAGATTGGCCGCAAGTATACTACTTTTTATCCGCCATAATGCTGCTACTAATGAGCTGTGTATTTTGGGCAAAAGAACCCGAATCAAACCGCGAAGCAGTGCACGCTGAGCTTGAGCGGGTATACCTTGAAAAACTTGCCGCCAGCAAGCAAACACCATTAACTAAAACACTCGCTTGGCTTGCAGTTACTGTGGTTGATCCGTTTAAAACCTTTTTTGCTAAAAATGGCGTTAAAACCGCGTTGGCACTGCTTGCATTTATTTTCTTATTTAAAATTGGCGAAGCGTTTTTAGCTCGCATGTCGATTGTATTTTATAAAGAGGTTGGCTTTAGTAATACCCAAATAGCCAATTACTCTAAGCTAGGCACCGGATTAATTACCATCGTATTTGCCTTTTTAGGCAGTATTTTTAATCATAAATACGGCATTGTTAAAGGCTTATTTATTAGTGGTGTGGCAATGGCGGCATCTAATTTAATGTTTTCTTGGATTGCACTTGCCGGCCCACAAGAGCATTTATACGCCATGGCTATTGTGGTTGATGGTTTTACTCAGGCATGGTCGCTAGTAGCTATGGTGGCATTTATATCTATGCTATGCGATAGAGCATTTAGTGCAACACATTATGCGTTACTTGCGTCGCTGGGTAACTTAGGGCGTACTTTACTGTCGAGTTACAGTGGGGTAGTAATAGATGATTGGCTGGCGGGTAACTGGTCGCTATTTTTTATTCTTACGGCATTAATGGTGTTGCCATCGTTGATATTTTTATACTTAATTCGTCATAAACTGTATCAGCTAGAGCGTAATTATCACCAAAATACTTAAACTCAATACTTAAAATAAATTATTTACTTGGCATATTTAAAGGTGCATTAAAATATGCCAAGTAACTTGCGGCTATTAATCAACTTTAAGTAAGTTTAATGCCTCATGCGGATCAACTTCGAGTGCATTACAGTAGCGCACAAATTCAATTACATCTAAGCGGCGCTCTTGGTTTTCAATTTTGCCGATAAACGAATGTGGTGTGCCTAATAACTGCGCTAAACTACGCATTGTATGCCCTTTGTCATGACGTTTACTTTTAAGCCATTTGGTCAGTTTTGCATTTTCTTCTGATGAAACTGTTTTACCCATCATGTACATCTCCTACTTAATGCGGTGTAAATACTAATTGATGCAATTTATTAATAGCGCTCAGTGAGTACACTGCACAACAGCCTAATTGGGCATTGATTGCAACTCAGCTTTACTAATTACTCATTGTGGGCTAAAAAACGCTATAAATAATACTTACTTATTGTGGTGGTGAATGAAATTTTGCCCGTCTCATTCTTATATATTGTATACTATTAACTCATTGGTAAAATGGCTAATTACATTCGGCACAGGTTAAATAATGAATATATATTTACCAAGCCTGAATAGATAGCTTAAACCATTAATAAATATTTGTAACAATTTTGTTCCATTTTAGTGTTACATGTTTATGCTTAATCAATAACGAGCACCCTAAAAGGCTAAATAATGTTCAGGCTACTTTTTTTACTTCCTATTATACTGTGCTTAGGCTGGTGTTTTTTTCTTCGCCACCATGGTGTGCCTATTAAAAAAGGCAAAAGAGGCTTTGTATATATACTCGCGTTTTCTACTTTTGTACTTGGCTTTTTTATATTAATGATGCAAATAACCGAATTCACTCCTAGCGAATTTTAGGCATTAAAAAAGCCGCAAAAGCGGCTTTAATATTTTATTGTTTACCCAGGGTTTGTTGACCTTTGCGGGTTAATATTTGTTCCAACTAGGGGCAATTTAATCGCGGCGCTAGGTTTGTAACCTAGTGGGCTAAGTGAAAACCGAGCAACAAAGAGTTAATTGCCCCTAGGCAGAACCCTTCGGGCAGCGCCTGTTTGGCATTGATGCTACGTTATCGCCTATTTATGGGGAATAACCACACCACATAGGCTCTGCCTTGCCTAAACACCAAACAGACTGCTGCAAATTTAACCTTGAAAGATCAACAGACCCTTGTTAAATAGTAAAGCTTGAACCACAGCCACAGGTTGTAGTTGCATGAGGATTAGTTACAAAAAAGCGTGCGCCTTCTAATCCTTCAGTGTAATCAACTTCGCCGTCTACTAAATATTGTAAACTCATCGGATCAACCACCAGCATCACGCCATTTTTGACGATTTCTAAATCACCTGGATTGGCCTTTTCATCAAAGGTAAAACCGTACTGAAAACCAGAACAACCACCACCCGTTACATATACGCGTAATTTAAGTTCTGGATTTTCTTCTTCATCGATTAACTGTTTAACACGATCGGCTGCCGCGTCAGTGAACTTAATTGGTAATTCTTCAGACATTTTAAAACCCTCAATATCGTAATGCCGTGATTATCTAATACCCGAGTGTTTTAATCAAGTATAGTAAAATAAAGGTTGCAGGCACTCGCTGCTGTTAGTAGCAAACTAAACCTAAATATTGAGTCCAGCATCGCTTATTTGCGTATTTTAACGTTAACTTTTCTATAAATGTAATTATTTTACAAAATCACAACGACTTAGCGAGTGGCTTTTGCTAAAATGACCGCTGAAAAATGCTGCGGGGAAATAAAGCATGTGGCTTGAGCAACTCAGGCGTCGATTAGCCAAACCTAAAACATCCGTACAATTATGCTTATTAGGCGTAAGTGCCGGATTAATAGCTGCATTTTTTATTATTTTATTTCGCTTAACGATTCTTTTTTTTCAAAGTATATTTTTAGAAACTCCCGACGACTTTACCACCCTCCCCACTTTAGAACGCGTATTAATGCCCCTTATTGCGGCACTCTTAATTGCGCTTTTTGCGGCTTTTACTGGCTTTAAACATTATCGCTTGGGTATTCCGTTTGTAATTCATCGTATTAAACGCCATTACGGGCAAATGCCACTGTATAACACCCTTAACCAATTTGTTGGTGGTGCATTGGCTCTCATCAGCGGCTTTTCGGTGGGACGCGAAGGACCTTCGGTGCATTTAGGTGCAACTGGGGCAAGTATCTTAGCAACTAAACTGCACTTACCTCATAATGCCATGCGTACCCTTAGTGGCTGTGGCATTGCAGCTGGTATTGCCGCCTCGTTTAACACGCCGTTAGCAGCGGTTATTTTTGTAATGGAAGTAGTACTTCGAGAATACAAAGTACATATATTTGTGCCAATTATGCTTGCAGCTGTTACTGGCGCTTTAGCAACCCAATTTGTATTTGGCGAAGGCTCAGAGTTAGCACTTATAAGCATTGCTCCGTTAAGTGGCTGGCATTACCCGTACTTAATACTGTGTGGCATGGCGCTGGGCGCAATAGCCTATAGTTTTAATCAAAACTTAATGTTAATTATTAAAACGTTTAAACCACTTAGCATGTTTCCTCGCTTACTTATTGCTGGCTGTATTGCCAGCTTAATTGCGTATACCGTCCCCCAAGCTATGGGGTCGGGTATGAGTGCGATAACTATTGCGGTTGAATCCCCTGAAGACATGCAATTATTAACTACTATTTTAATTGCTAAGTTACTCGCCACATTATTTGCGATAGGTTTGGGTATTCCCGGTGGTTTAATTGGACCGGTTATAGGGCTGGGGGTTTTAATTGGTACTTTAATGGCCTTTTTTGCCCAGTTTATTAGCCCAGGTACAGATATAGCAGGCACTTATGGTGTACTTGGCATGGCAGGATTATTAGCAGCAACGCTGCATGCACCGCTTGCGGCTTTAACCACAGTGATGGAGCTCACTTCGTCTCCAGAAATAATAGTGCCTGCAATGATAGTTATTACCACCGCTTATGTTACCGCGCTGCAAGTGTTTGGTAATCGCTCGATATTTTTACAACAGCTGGATTTTCAAGAGTTACCTTACCAGGTATCTCCCGCTACTGAGGCACTACAAAAAGTAGGGGTAATGGATGAAATGGATGAAGACTTTAAGTTGCTTTACTCCGACGATAAACAGCAAATAAAAAACACCCTTGATGCGATGGACAGCCAAACCCCATTAATTGTATTTGATGAAGAAAATGGTTACCGATTGGCTGAATATGACTTGAGCTTAATGTCGGATCAAGCAACTAACCTTAGCTATATTAGCTTGGCCGGTATTAGCAGCCAAGCCACTTTAGCTGATGCCTTTGAGCTATTAAATGATAAGCGCAGTGGCGCATTGTATGTATATAACTTATTAGATAATCAACAAATTATGGGATTACTACGTTGGGATCAAATCCATCATATTTTAACCATTCGTAACAGCTTACTTTAATTTAAATGAGGGTAATATGAGCGCATTATTAATTTACAAAACCTTGCATATATTTTTTATGATTGCCTGGTTTGCCGGTATTTTTTACTTACCACGGTTATTTGTGTACCACGCTATGAGCGAAGAAAGGGCATGCAACTCTATGCTTAAAGTAATGGAACGTAGGCTGCTTTTTTTTGTCACTCCGTTTGCCGTGTTAACCGCGGTATTTGGTGTACTCACTATAGTTGAATATGGCCGCGATTGGTTTAAGTACAGCATGTGGTTGCATTATAAACTAGTGCTAGTAATTATTTTATACCTATACCATGGTTACTGTTTTAAGCTTTTAGCTGATTTTAAACATGACCGTAACACTAAAAGTGACCGTTTTTATCGTATTTTTAATGAGTTACCCGTTATAGCACTATTAATAATAGTGGCACTGGCGGTAATAAAACCCAGTTTATAATAAAATGTTTCTAGGTAATTTACTCTGCCAACTAGCTAAGTAACTTTGCTATAATATGCGCGATTGCGTGCTCCTTTAAGGATTATCGCGCCTTTTTGAATAAGTAGGAATAACCCCATGTTAAGTTTCCAAGGTGAAAATATACTCTCAGTTAATCAACTCGACAGAGACTGTATTGAACGTATATTTGCAGTAGCTAAAAAAATGGAACCCTACGCTAAAAAACAAAAGCGTACTAACGTGCTAGAAGGTGCCATTTTAGCCAACTTATTTTTTGAACCTAGCACACGCACACGCGTAAGCTTTGGCACCGCTTTTAACTTACTCGGCGGACTCGTTCGCGAAACAACCGGCATGCAAAGCTCAGCGCTCGCTAAAGGCGAGTCGCTTTACGACACCGCCCGTGTTATTTCGGCGTATGCCGATGCTGTCGCTATGCGCCACCCCGATGCAGGTTCGGTAAGTGAATTTGCAACAGGCTGCTCAATCCCTGTGATTAATGGTGGCGATGGCCCTAACGAGCACCCCACTCAAGCACTGCTCGATTTATTAACCATTGAGCGTGAGCTTAACCGTTTTGAGCAAAACATAGATGGTATGCACATTGCGCTAGTAGGCGATTTAAAATATGGTCGCACTGTGCACTCTTTATCAAAACTATTATGCCACTATAAAAACGTGAAATTCTCGATGGTTGCACCCGATGGTCTACAAATGCCTAGCTATATATTAGATGCAGTAGATAATGCAGGTCATAAAATTGAATTGGTAAACAAAATGGAAGGTAACTTAGCTGCCGACATAGTTTATCAAACGCGTATTCAAGAAGAGCGCTTTCCTTCGCAAGAAGAAGCCAACAAATACCGTGGTGGGTTTAGAATTAGTCAATCAATTTACACTGCACATTGCAAACCTAATTCAGTGTTAATGCACCCGCTACCACGCGATAGTCGCCTAGAAGCCAACGAGCTAGATAACGACTTAAACGCAAATGACAATTTAGCTATATTTCGCCAAGTACAAAATGGCGTATTAATTCGTATGGCACTGTTTGCTTTAACCCTCGGCGTAGAAAACAAAGTCGAGCAGTATGAAGTAGACGTACCTTGGTTTAGCCGCAAACGCGATAGCTAAACCCACTTTTTTTGTGACAAAACAATAGGATTTTTCATGACAATTAGCCAAGACTTATTTGCACGCGCTCAAGCTTCTATTCCTGGTGGCGTAAATTCACCAGTACGTGCTTTTAATGGTGTAGGCGGCACACCGCTATTTATCACTAAAGCTGAGGGTGCGTTTACATTTGACGCCGATGGTAATCGCTATATCGATTATGTTGGCTCTTGGGGCCCTATGATCATGGGCCATAACCACCCTGCAATTAAACAAGCAGTACACGACGCGGTAGAAAACGGCCTAAGTTATGGCGCGCCTACCGAAGCCGAAATTTTAATGGCTGAAAAAGTAAAAGAGCTAGTACCATCAATCGAAAAAGTACGTATGGTTAGCTCAGGCACAGAAGCCACCATGAGCGCTATTCGCTTAGCGCGTGGTTTTACTGGCCGCGATAAAATACTTAAATTTGAAGGCTGTTACCACGGCCATGCCGACTCATTATTAGTTAAAGCGGGCTCTGGCGCATTGACTATGGGCGTGCCTAATTCGCCGGGCATTCCTGAAGATTTTGCAAAACATACGCTTACTGTATCGTTTAATAATTTAGATGAAGTGAAAGCTATTTTTGCTAAATATGCCGACGAAATTGCATGCATTATTGTTGAGCCTGTTGCTGGTAACATGAACTGTATTCCACCGGTTCCGGGATTTTTAGAAGGTTTGCGCGACGTTTGTGACGAATACAAATCGGTACTTATTTTTGACGAAGTAATGACCGGGTTTCGAGTTGCACTTGGCGGCGCACAAGCCTACTACAATATAAAACCAGACTTAACCTGTTTAGGTAAAGTAATTGGCGGCGGCATGCCAGTTGGCGCTTTTGGCGGCAAAACCGAAATTATGGATTATATTGCACCGGTTGGCCCAGTTTATCAGGCGGGTACATTGTCGGGTAACCCAATTGCCATGGCTGCAGGTTTAAAATCGCTAGAGTTATTAAGCGAGCCAGGATTACATGCAAAACTAGAAGCAACCAGTAAAGCAATTTGTGAAGGCTTTGAAGCCGGTGCTAAAAAAGCAGGCATTGCATTAACCACTAATTACGCCGGTGGCATGTATGGTTTTTTCTTTACTGATGCTGAAAAAGTAACAACTTACAAACAAGCTACTGAGTGTGATTTAGAGCGTTTTAAACGTTTTTTCCACCTGATGCTTGAAGAAGGTGTTTACTTAGCCCCCTCTGCTTTTGAAGCAGGCTTTGTATGTGCAGCGCACAACGAGCAAGAAATAAAAGATACCATTGCAGCCGCAGAGCGCGCGTTTGCTAAGCTGTAAAACATCAGTTTTATTCAGCCAATAAAAAAAGCCCTAACGGGCTTTTTTTATGTCTTGTAGTTATTCAAAACAGCTTAACGAATACACTGCGGCCTTGGTTCAAATTCACTGGCTCTTAGTGGTAGCTGAATAACTTTGCCGCACCCTGGTGGCGCTTGTTTACCCGTTAGCTCGTTAATAAACGCCCAGCGAATTGAAGGTGGACGAGTATCGGCTATCGCTTCGGGATTTAGCGGTTTTAAATAACGAATATAGGTCTCTAAAGCCCCTACACTACCGGTTAAGCCGGTACTTTTGTTATCATCTCGGCCTAGCCAAGCAACGGTCACTGTGTTTTGATCAAACCCCGCAAACCAGCTATCGCGTAAATCGTTACTAGTGCCCGTTTTACCCGCAAGTTGAATCGACGGAAAGTGTAAGTTTAACCGTTTTGCGGTGCCATCTTTAGTCACTCGTTTCATTGCGTATTTTGTCATGTACATGGCATCTTTAGCAAAACGCGGCTCAGATTTCACCTCATGCTTATACAATACTTTGCCTATTGAGTCGGTTAACGCAGAAATAGCGGTTAACTTTCTATATTCGCCATCGGCAGCAATGGTTGTGTACAATTGTGCTACCTCAAAACTAGACATTTCAAGTGCCCCCAATAACAACGATGGGTATTCGTTTATTCTTCCCTGCGCGCCTAACCCTCTTAGTGTATTTGCAACTTTATCTACCCCTACATCAAGGCCAAGATTTACCGCAGGTATATTTATACTGCGACTAAAAGCTTTGTATAACGGGATCGCTCCGCGAAATTGACGATCGTAGTTTTCAGGTTGCCATACTTTACCTTGCTCATTGGTAACTTGCACCGGTGAGTCGTCAAGTAAAGTGGCTAGGTTATAATGTGGTAACTGCAACGCGCTTAAATACACCGCAGGCTTAACTAATGAGCCAATATTACGTTTGGTATCAAGTACTCGGTTAAAGCCTGAATAACGCACATCGCGCCCAGAAACTAATGCCGATACGCCACCTTTTTCTACGTTAACTGAGATCATCGCCGCTTCAAGCGCGCGAGTATTAGGGCGTTTTTCTAAATAAGGCAAACTTGCCTGAATCGACTCTTCCATTGCCGTTTGTTTTTGCAAGTCAAAATAGGTAAACACACGAACACCGGCATCTAACACATTTTGATCGGGCAATAACTGCTTGAGTTCACGATTTACTAGTTCTAAATAACCTGGGTACGATTTTTGTAAACTGGCTTTCATTGGCGCTATATTCAAAGGACGTTTTAATGCAGCGCGGTATTCATTAGTACTCAAAAGTTTGTCTTCAACCATTAAGCGCAGCACTAAGTCACGACGTTCCATTGTGCGCTCTTCGTAACGACGTGGATTGTAATAAGACGGCCCTTTTACCATAGCCACCAGCAGCGCTATTTGATCGTACTCTAGCTCATCTACTGGTTTAGAAAAGTAAAATTCAGCAGCCAAGCCCATACCATGTACACCTTGGTTATAAGACTGCCCTAAATATACTTCATTTAAATACGCTTCAAGTATTTGATCTTTTGAATAACGGTAATCTAAAATAAGCGCAATAAACGCTTCGTTTATTTTTCGTGTAAGTGAGCGCTCTCGGGTTAAGTAAATATTTTTAGCCAGTTGTTGCGTTAGCGTACTGCCGCCCTGAACTGTTCGCCCAGCACGAATATTACTGTACAACGCACGTAAAATAGAAAATACCGATACGCCGTGGTGCTGATAAAAATTACGATCTTCAACCACTAAAAGCGTGTCTTTTAGCATTGCCGGAAATTTATCCAGCGGTACAAATTCACGGTCTTGTTTAGAGTCGTTACCTATACGCGCTATTTGCACCGGCTCCAGCCTAGCGTTGTTTAAACGCCGACCAAACTTGTCTTTAATACTAGCCACTTTTTGCCCAGCAAAACGCAGTTCAATTATATGCGCTTGTTCTAGCGCGTCATAAAATTCAAAATCGCGACGATATATTTTAATGCTGTTGGCGGTTTTAACATATTGCCCTGTACGACTTAACCTATTAACGGCTGAGTAGTTTAGCCGCTCTAACTCCCAAATAACCTCTTGGCTTGATAAGAACTGCCCGGGGTAAAACGCCATCGAGCGTGCATAAACTTGCGCAGGAAGCTGCCATTTATTACCTTCAAATTGACGAGTTATTTTTGCATCGAGGTAAATAAAATAAAGCGCCATAGCAATAAATGTCGCTAAACTAAGTTTCCAAAAAATAGACCATAGTTTATTGAGTAAAGATCGCTGAGCAACTGATGATTTGTTTTTTGTACTTTTTTTAGCGCCGTTACGCGGTGTACTTTTAGAGGGTTTAGCGCTGCGCTTTGTGGGGGTTTTACCTGTCGGTGTTTTTTTGTTATCAGCCATTTAAATGTAATTTATTCCAAGGTTTATTTTACGGACGTGAGCTTAGCATAGTCACCTACTAGTTCACCATTATAAGGTAAATTAACAACCCATCTTAGCAGCACTAAAGTTAACCTCCCCTGAAATAAAAAAGCGCTACCTAAGTAGCGCTTTGGACAACACACAATAACTTAAATTTAATTACTACGAACCGATACAAATTCTGGGTAGGCGTCAATGCCACAATCGTGTTGATCCATACCGTTTAGCTCTTCTTCTTCGGTAACCCTAATGCCCATAGTATGCTTTAAGATTGCCCACACCAGCAGCGAAGAAATAAACACAAAACCAATAATACACAACAAGCCTATTAACTGAGTTACCAAGTTTGCCTCGGCGTTTGTCACAGGTACTAGCATAATACCAAGTACTCCACATACGCCATGCACAGAAATAGCGCCAACTGGGTCGTCTATTTTTGCCTTATCAAGTATAACAATACTAAATACCACTAATGAGCCGCCTAATAACCCTAATAAACACGCCATCAATGGTGAAGGTGAAAGCGGATCGGCGGTAATCACAACCAGCCCAGCTAACGCGCCATTTAATACCATAGTTAAATCGGCTTTACCCCATAATGCTTTACAAACAAATAGTGCTGAAACAGCCCCCATTGCAGCAGCAGCATTGGTGTTTAATAAAATCTTTCCTACAGCAGTCGCGTTTTCTGCATCTGATATAAGTAGCTGCGAGCCGCCGTTAAAACCAAACCAGCCCATCCATAAAATAAACGTACCTAACGTTGCCAAAGGCAAGTTTGACCCCGGAATTGGGTATATTTCGCCATTTTTACCATATTTTCCTTTACGTGCACCCAGTAATAATACGCCAGCTAATGCCGCTGATGCGCCGGTTGCATGCACTATTGCTGAGCCCGCGAAGTCAACAAAACCCATTGCCGATAAAAATCCAGAGCCCCAAGTCCAGTAACCCTCAATAGGATATATAAGCCCAGTTAACACCAAGGTAAACACCAAAAATGCCCACAACTTCATGCGCTCAGCCACCGCACCCGAGACAATAGACATAGCCGTGGCAACAAAAACAACTTGAAAGAAAAAATCAGATTCTAGAGAGTGATCAGCATCAGCGGCTTGTGTACCAATTAAGCCACCAAATGAAGGAATGATGCCTCCCTCGGTATTCCCTACATACATAATATTGTAACCAACGAGTAAAAACATGGTGCATGCAATTGAATACAAGGCGATATTTTTAGTTAATATTTCGGTGGTGTTTTTTGAGCGTACTAAACCCGCTTCTAGCATGGCAAACCCTGCGGCCATCCACATTACTAATATGCCACAAATTAAAAAATAAAAGGTGTCGAGCGAAAACTTTAGTTCTATCAGTGTACTTTCCATAAATCCCCCTTAAAGTGCATCTTCATCAAGTTCGCCCGTACGAATACGAACAATTTGATCTAGGTCGTACACAAAAATCTTACCGTCACCTATTTTTCCGGTGCCTGCAACTTGCGTAATTGAGTCAACTACGCGTTGGCAGTTTTCAGTACGAGTGGCAATTTCGAGTTTAATTTTAGGAATAAAATCAACTTGGTATTCAGCCCCACGATACAATTCGGTATGACCACGCTGTCGACCAAAGCCTTTTACATCAACAACTGTCATCCCTTCTATGCCTAAATCAGCGAGTGCTGTACGCACTTCATCTAATTTAAATGGCTTTATGATTGCACTAATCATTTTCATTTTAGTCCCCTTAGGACACGTTATTGTTTTTCTTAGTTAATACAATCCAAGCTTTATGCCATTTATATATGGCAATAAAAAACAATAACTTATAAAAATATTTTATATTTAAAACAAAAAAACGCACCAATTAGGTGCGTTTTTTTATATATAATACTTGATTGGTGCGTGTGTATTTAACTCAACGTATAGCTGTAACCTCTGCTAGCTGCAAAGTACTATTTAAAACCACACAATTGCGCCCTTGCTCCTTAGCTTGATACAAAGCTCTATCGGCAACACGCATAGCAGCGGTTAAACTGGTATTTTGAAATTCGGCTAGGCCTATACTTGCTGTTATTGATAAGGTTTTATCACTGATAGTAAAGTCGTAACTTGCGAACTTTTGTATAAATAAATTTAAACACTTCTCGGCTTGTTCAACTTCTACTTGCGTTAATATAATTGCAAACTCTTCACCGCCAATACGTGCCACTGTACTGTTAGAAAATGAAGTCCGGATTAAATTACTCACTTGTTTAAGTGCCTGATCGCCGCCGTCATGCCCAAATTCATCGTTTATTGCTTTAAAAAAATCTATATCGAGTAACACTAAGCTATTTTTCTGATTTTTATTTTTGAGTAGTTTTTCAGCATACTGATAAAAGTAACGACGATTATAAAGCCCGGTAAGATGATCTCGAAAAGCACTTTCTTTAATGTCTGCAATTAACGATAACTGCTCCATGGTTTGCAATACACGACAATGAAACTCTTCATTCATAAAAGGTTTAGTTAAAAAATCATTAGCACCATATTTAATAAATCGCGCCGATAAACCATGCTTACTCGCGCCTGATAACCCAATAATTGCTAAGTCATCACGGCCTCTAAAGTTTCTCACCGCTTTAACTAATTCAAAACCATCCATTGTTGGCATTGCATAGTCTGTCATGAGTAATTTAATTTCAGCATCGTTTTTGAGCATATCTAATGCTTGGCGTCCATCGTGCGCCTCACTGACTGCAAATAATTGTTTTTCTAGCATTTGCTTCATTAAAGTACGACTTAAAACCGAGTCGTCGGCTATTAATGCTTTACAGCCTTGGTTACGCAACAGCTGTGCAACTAATTTTATAGCGTAATTATATGAGTCACGGTTATCTTTTATCACATAATCAATTACGCCTAATTCTAACATTTGCAGGCGCTTGTACTCATCCATCTTAGAAGTAAGCACCACAGTAGGAATACCTTTTAATAAGGTATATTTGGCCACCTCACCATTTGGTGCGTCGGGGAGCGTTAAATCAACTAAGGCTAATGTATAGCTGTGCTTACTTACAAACTCTTTACACTCAGATAAAGACCAAGCAAAATCAATGGCAACATCAAGATACTGTGCAGATATATGGCGAAGGACTTGTTGTACTACTTTACTATCTTCAACTATCAACAGTCTTTGCATAGGGCTTCTCTTTACTTCTAATTTGATTACTTGTTTTATAACCATGTGTTCATCATAAATTTAAAGCCTTTAATGAGATTTTAAATTTATTAAAAAGCAAATTACACACCCTGTCGGTTTGCCACTATTTTTTAAAGTAAATCTCACTTATTTAAGCTGTTACTTATAAATAAATGCGAATATACATTACTTTCATTACGATCGGAATAAAGAGCGATACAAGGCGTTAAAAGCTAAGTTTTTACACATTCTATTTACTCAACCACTATTATCGGCAACTAGTCTCAATACTTTTGTTTTTTTACTGAATATTTCTTTTAATAGAACATTAACAATAAAAAAGGGTCATTCATGAAGTTTAGCCAAAGTATTTTTTTACCTATTGCCGCCATTGCCTTAACACTTAGTAGTGCCTCCTTTGCCGATAATAACCAGCGTCGTATTGATATCGACAGCAAAGTGGTTACTGAGCACAAAGCAAAAATTAATAATCAGCGCTTTTCATATACGGTTGCAACCGGTACGCAACCTGTTTGGGATGACAAAGGCGATGCTATAGCAACCTTGCAATATACTTACTACACCCGCGATAAGGTAGATGACAGAGCAAAGCGCCCTTTGCTTATTTCGTTTAATGGCGGCCCTGGCTCGGCATCGGTTTGGATGCACCTTGCTTATACTGGCCCTCGCGTATTAAAAATTGATGATGAAGGCTACCCTATTCAACCATATGGGGTTAAAGACAACCCTTACTCAGTGCTCGACATTGCCGATATTGTATATGTAAATCCGGTAAACACCGGCTACTCTCGCGTAGTTGAAGATAAAGACGGTAAATTACTCTCTAAAGCTGAGCAAAAAGAGCAGTTTTTTGGCGTAAAAGCCGATATTAAGTACCTCGCTGAGTGGCTTAATACCTTTGTAAACAGAAACGAGCGCTGGCGCTCTCCTAAGTTTTTAATTGGCGAAAGCTACGGTACAACACGTGTATCGGGCCTTGCCCATGAACTGCAAAATAGCCAATGGATGTACATTAACGGCGTAGTATTGGTTTCACCAACCGATATTGGCATTAAGCGCGACGGCCCAATTAAAGCAGCTAACCGCCTGCCTTACTTTGCCGCTACAGCTTGGTATCACAAAGCATTAAATGCCAACTTACAAGCTAAAGACCTAGACGAGTTACTGCCTGAAGTTGAGCAGTTTACAATTAACGAACTGATCCCCGCACTGGCTAAAGGCGGCTTTATTGCAGATGATGAAAAGCGCCGCATAATTAAAAAAATGGCGCAATATGCTGGGCTTTCTGAAACCTTTGTAGAGCAAAATAACTTAGATATTCCAACGCAGTTTTTTTGGAAAGAGCTATTACGTGACCGCGGCCAAATGGTAGGACGCTTAGACTCGCGTTATTTAGGTATTGATAAACGCGATGCGGGCGAGTCGCCTGATTACTGGGCAGAACTCACGTCGTGGTTACACTCTTTCACACCCGCTATTAATCATTACTTACGTGAAGAGCTAAATTATAAAACAGATATTAAATATAACCTGTTTGGTAATGTGCACCCATGGGATAGAAGCGGTAATAACACCGGCGAAAACTTGCGTTTAGCTATGGCGCAAAACCCGTATTTAAAGGTAATGATTCAATCGGGTTATTATGACGGTGCAACTAACTACTTCGATGCTAAATATACGTTATGGCAGTTAGACCCAAGTGGCAAAATGCAAGACCGCTTAAGCTTTAAAGGCTACAGAAGCGGACATATGATGTACTTACGCCATGCGGATTTAGAGAGCTCTAATACCGACTTACGTGAGTTTATAAAGGCGGCATTACCTAAAGAAGGCCAAGCTGCTAAATACTAATCAGCAAATATAAAAAAAGGCTCATAATGAGCCTTTTTTATTTAATCATATTCTGTAAATCTAAAGCCAATAAGGCTTTATATCGAACGAAGCCAATCTACTTTGCTCCATTGCACTTACCAAATATTCTGTCTTTTGTGCTAGCCATGTTTGAATTTTAGCTAGCTTTTCATCTTCTTGACCACCGCAAAGCTGCTTTAAATAGTCAAGGGTACTAAGCTCGTACATACCATGAGAAATATCAAGCCAAGGGAGTCTAAACTCTAAGCGCTCTTCTTTATCAAATAACGCACCTAAACAATTACCACTTAGTAAACTGTTCTCTAATTGTGTGCGTATATTAAGGTAATCATTCGCGGTTAAAGTTTGTTCTTTAGGTAACAGCTTATGCAAATTTCGCCAATCTTTATCAAACAAACGGTTAGCAATGCTGGCTACCGATTGGTCAGCGTTTTGTAATTGCTTTTGATCCCAAAACTTGCGCCATTGTTTGTCTATTAACCAGGTTGTTAACGACAGTATTAAACGATTATAGCGTGCACTATGAAACAGCGCATAAATGTCGTCAATGCTAGGCTGTAGCTCTTTTAGGTCATTAATAACTTGTGTTAATGCCGGTGCGTTGTTTATTTTTTTATAAAAAGCGTGGCGTTTAGAAGTATAGGTTTTTAATTGAATTGCATTTTCAACCCACGCTAACTCGCTGAGTAACCACTTTAATTCGTTGCGTAAATGCTCAGTACTTTCTTTGCTAACAATATCGTCAAACAACCAAAAGTTATGACGAATTAAGCTTATACCGTCGGTTACTCGCTTTAATGTTTTTAAACTTGGCTTATCGAAATAACATTGTTCGTGCTTTTGCACAAAACGAATACCAAAACCCATAGCCTCTATTAATGCTTGCTCTTGGGTTACTTGCCCTTTGAGTTTAACAAACCCAATAGATTTACTTGGTTGCAGTGGCGTGTCGTCAGCAAGGCGATACCCTCTTGCGGCCTTTGAATACAAACCTAAGCGAATACAGTTTTGGCTTACTAATTTATCGGCTAGCGCAAATAATTCATTACGGCTGCCCTCAACAAGTTCAATTTCAAGCTCGCTGATCACCTCAACTTTACCCGCTGCGGCAATTTCACCTTTATCAAGCACTACTTCAATTTTTGCACCGTTTTGAGTCTCAATTAACCAAGTACGGCGAATAAAGTTAGTACTAAAAATCGGATGTATATTTTCTGCAATAACATTGGCTTGCATGCCATGAGGCCAAATAGATGGGTCAAATGCCATTAAATCTGGACGATTAGACTCTATTGGTAAGTTAAATTCAGGGCGTTGATGTAAGCCCCCAACAACCTCACCGGCGAGTTTAATTGTTTGCTCACATTTATTATCAGCACAACGCGTTCTATAGCCAATATCAAGGGCTCTAAGCTCACGGCTTGGCGTATCATAATAAGCATTTTGTAAACTTCGAGATGGCTTATTAGTAACTGTTTTTGCAAATTGTGTAATTAATGAGGGGATCAGTGGAATGACGGCATCTGATACCAAAAATTTTAGTTCTATCTCAGTATCCATTAGTTATGCGGATTACCCTTAAAATTAATAAGTGGTCAAAATAAACAAAGCCGCCCCATATTGCAAATATTTTAGTCAAAATGGGCCGCTAATAAAATAACACCGGTTACAATATCAACCTTGCTATTGCGCTATTTAATCCATATTATCGCTATACTTATGTGAAATATAAAATCACGTTCTAAACGGACACGGTTAGATTAACAAGGTAAATAAATGCTAAAACACTGTTTATTATGGCTGTTTTTAACAGCCTCAACATTTGCGAGCCAAGCAGAAGAAGCTCAAACAGCAGCCCCCACCAATGCAAAAACAGCTTATATAATTGACAATCTTTATACGTTTATGCGCTCTGGTGCGAGCAAAAACTATCGTTTACTCGGCTCTATTGATGCAGGCACACAACTGACCTTATTATCGAGTGAAGAAAACGGTTTTTTAAAAGTTAAGGATGATAAAGATCGTGAAGGTTGGGTTGAAGCTAAATACATCACACAAACAGCTGGCTTACATAAGCAGTACCAAACGTTAAGTGATGAAATGAGCTCAATACAAAATGAACTGCGCCAAGCACAAGTTGAATTACCGCAGTTGCAAGAGCAAAACGTGCAGTTAACAAACCAAAACAAACAATTGTTTACACAAATAACTCAATTAAAAACTACACTTGAGCAAGAGCGCACTTTAAAGCAAGCTACTAGCTCTAAAGAAAAACGCCAATTACTTACTTATGGCGGTGCTATTGCATTTTTAGGATTGTTTTTAGGTATTATATTAACGATTGTGTTGTCTCGCCGTAAGCGCTACCAAGGCTGGGCATAACACGACAACTTAATTAGTCGCATAAAAAAAGCATCATTAGATGCTTTTTTTATGCCTGCAGTTTATATTACAAATCTAGGCGCAGACCCGGATCTTGTTTTATTTTTTCAATTACCATATAAGTGTGGTGCGTCCCCACTCCTGGAATATCAACTAAGTCGCCAAGCACTTGCCTGTACTCGTCCATGTTTGATACCCTGATTTTCAGCAAGTAGTCGTAGCCACCAGCAACCATGTCGCACTCCACTACTTGCCTAATTTTTAAAATGTGTTCTCTAAACACTTTAAATACCGCGGTATTTGAAGTCACCAGCGACACTTGTACATGTGCAACTAAGCTTTGATTAAGCTTGGCTTCGCTAAGCTTGGCAACATAGCCTTCAATATAGCCTTCTTGCTCTAAACGCTTTACACGATCAAGACAAGGGCTGGGGCTTAAATTAACCTGCTTTGCGAGGTTAACATTTGAAATTCTGCCGTTCTGTTGCAGAACGTCTAAAATAGCTAAATCGATACGATCAAGCAGGCGTAATCTATTTGGACTCGTCATAACAGAACTTTATACGGATAAGTAGAAAATATGCCCTGTAAATTAGCGTAAAACGCCAAATTTAACCAGCATATTCTGCTGAATTTTAATTAGAATGCACGCCTTACACCAACGAATATTTAGTGGTAATTAATTTTACCTTAAGTTTTAACACTCCTGAGGGTTGCTTATGTTATTCAATAGCGATTTGACAACGACTTGTCCAATTCGACAAAAAATCCGTGACTTCTACCGCATCGACGAAAATGCGGTTATCGATCATATTTTACCACTTGCTGAAGTAGGTGTTAAAGCACGAAGTCGTGCCTGGGAAAGAGCTCGCCAAATTGTTTTAAATATTCGTAAAGACCAAGATGGTCAAAGCGGTGTTGATGCACTATTAAATGAGTTTTCACTCTCTAGTGAAGAAGGCGTAGTATTAATGTGCTTAGCCGAAGCCCTGCTTCGCGTACCAGACAAAGCAACTCAAGACACATTAATTCGTGACAAATTAGCAAAAGGCGACTGGAGCTCTCATTTAGGCAGCAGCGATTCGTTATTTGTTAACGCATCGTCTTGGGGTCTATTAGTAACCGGTAAAATGGTTAACTACACAGATAAAACCAAAGAACAGCAATTTGGTATGCTTAAAAAAACCATAGGTCGTTTAGGCGAGCCTGTTATTCGTAAATCAGTAAACTTTGCGATGAAAATTATGGGTAAGCAATTCGTTATGGGTCGTACCATTGACGAAGCAATAGTACGTGCTGCCGATAAAGAACAAAAAGGCTATGTATATTCATACGACATGCTAGGCGAAGGCGCGCGCACCATGAAAGATGCGCAGCGTTACTTTGACAGTTACATGAACGCGATTCATGCTATTGGTAAAGCGGCAAATGGCCGTGGCCCAATAAAAAGCCCAGGCATTTCAGTTAAGCTTTCTGCTATTCATCCTCGTTATGAGTTTACGCATAAAGAACGCGTAATGGCCGAGATTGTGCCTAAGCTTAAAGAGCTTGCGCTAGCAGCTAAACAATATGATATTGGCTTTACTGTTGACGCTGAGGAAGCAGACCGTCTAGATATTTCTTTAGATGTAATTGAAGCGGTATTTAGTGATGACGACCTAGCAGGTTGGAACGGCTTTGGTTTAGCGGTTCAAGCGTATCAAAAACGCGCTATATTTGTAATTGAATGGCTAACTGAACTTGCAACCCGTGTGGGTCGCAAAATGATGGTGCGTTTAGTTAAAGGCGCTTATTGGGACACTGAAATAAAAACCACACAACAAGATGGTTTAGAGCATTTTCCGGTATTTACTCGCAAAGCAACCACCGACGTGTCTTATAAAGCGTGTGCCATGAAAATGCTCGAAGCACGTGATGTACTTTACCCACAGTTTGCTACCCATAATGCCTACTCAGCAGCAACTATATTAGAAGTGGCTAAAGGTGATAACACCGGTTTTGAATTCCAACGTTTACACGGTATGGGCGAATCTTTATTTGACCAAATTGTTACCGAGGAAAAAATTCAGTGCCGCGTATACGCACCAGTGGGCCAACACGAAGACCTGCTGGCTTACTTAGTACGCCGTTTATTAGAAAATGGTGCTAACTCATCGTTTGTTAATGCCATTGTAGATACCACTAAGCCAGTTGAGTCACTATTACCTGACCCGGTAGAAACACTGCAAGGTTTACGTAATAAATACAATACGCAAATTAAAATGCCAATTGACTTATATGGCGCCGAGCGTGCCAATTCAAAAGGCATGGATTTAACCGATATAAACGTGATCACTCCGTTTAAAGAAAACCTTGATCTGTGGTTTAACGAGCACTTAATTGAGCCAAGCCAAGTACCTGAGGGCTCTGTGGCAGTTAAAAACCCGGCAAACCACAAAGAAGTAATTGGCCATATAAAACTGCAATCTAGCGATGAAATGCAAATTTTGCTAGCCAACGCAGAAAGCGCTTTTGAATCATGGTCACAAACATCGGTAAAAGAACGTGCTAATTTATTACGCCGTGTTGCCGATATTTTAGAGCGTCATCATGACGAACTAGTGGCTATTTGTATTAAAGAAGCCGGTAAAATAGCTAAAGATGGTATTGATGAAGTACGCGAAGCGGTTGATTTTTGTCGTTACTACGCAGCCCGCGCTGAAGAGCTATCGCAAGATGAGCGCTTTGAAGCTCGTGGTGTTATTTTATGTATTAGCCCATGGAACTTCCCGCTAGCTATTTTCTTAGGCCAAGTAGCCGCTGCCATTGTGACTGGTAATACCGTTATTGCAAAACCAGCTGAGCAAACCAGCCTAATTGCGCTGCGTGCCATTGAACTTATGCTGTCGGTAGGTTTACCAGAGCATGTTGTGCAAGCGGTAATAGCCCGCGGTAGTGACGTAGGTAAAACAATTGTTCCGGATGAACGCGTTCAAGCAATTATGTTTACTGGCTCGACTGAAACAGGCACGCTTATTTCACAAACACTCGCGGCGCGTAGCGATATTCAAGTACCGTTAATTGCTGAAACAGGCGGCCAAAACTGTATGATCGTTGACTCAACAGCACTCCCTGAGCAAGTGGTTGACGATGTAATTAGTTCTGGTTTTCAAAGTGCTGGGCAACGCTGTTCAGCGTTACGTGTATTGTTTATTCAAGAAGACGTTGCCGATGGCATAATCGAAATGCTTAAAGGTGCACTGGCTGAGTTACATATAGGCGACCCATCGTTACTATCTACTGACGTAGGCCCGGTAATTGATGAAAAAGCATTGAAAAGCTTAAATGATCACGTTGAGTACTTAAAAGGTAATGCGACATTACATTACGAGTGTAAAATTCCAGATAACACAGTAAATGGTGCGTACTTCTTTGCTCCTCGTTTATACGAAATAAAAGACTTATCGGTACTTAAGCGCGAAGTATTCGGCCCATGTGTACATGTTATACGCTTTAAATCGAGCGAACTAGACAGTGTTATGGATCAAATAAACAACACAGGTTACGGCTTAACTATGGGCGTGCATTCGCGCATTGAAGAGCGCTGTGAATACCTAGCTAAAATGTCGCGTGCAGGTAACGTATACGTTAACCGTAATATGATTGGCGCTATTGTTGGTGTGCAACCATTTGGTGGCCGTGGTTTATCTGGTACTGGTCCTAAAGCCGGTGGCCCTAACTACTTACAACGTTTAGTAAAAGAAAAAGCATCACCAGAAAACGTGCAAATGACCAATCTAACGCCAGACGAGCTGGATTTACACCACTACAGCGGTGCAAACGAGCAAGTAGAAAAGCTAATGATTAACTCTATGCGCGATGAAAAAATTTGGCGCTCAACACCACTAAACGACCGTGTCTCTGCGGTGCGTCAATTGCTTGCTAAAATAGCCACAGTTGAAATTATTGACGACTTAGCAGACGATTTAGCACTAACACTTGCCGATGCACGTGCACAACTTAATCGCTTAGAAAAGCACATGCGTAAATTTACTACATTACCAGGGCCAACGGGTGAGTCTAATACATTGCATCTTGAAGCACGTGGTTGTGTTGTATGTTACGCCGATAAGAGCACATCGTTTAACTTTTGGGCATTATCGATCATTACTGCAATTGCTGCGGGTAATACGGTAATTACCGTGGCCTCTGAAATATTTTATGAAGAAGCGGTTGCCTTTAGAGATAAATTTATTGCCACCGGTGTTGCCGAAGGCGTGTTCCAAGTAGCTAAACCAAATCAGTTACAAGCTATATTGGCACATCCGCACTTAGCCGGCGCTGTTGTTGCAGCGCGCTCTTCTCGCTTTGGTTATTTCAGCCAGCAGCTAGCGCAGCGTAAAGGTGCTATTTTGCCAGTGATCAGCTCTGAATATTACGATACGCTTATTAAACGTTTAGTAACTGAAAAAACCATCAGTATAGATACAACGGCATCGGGTGGTAATACATCGCTGATGACGCTTGTTGAAGATGATGAGTAACTAGTTTAGCACTAATTACTTATTCGTATGAAAAGGCACCTTAGGGTGCCTTTTTTACTATGTTAATTGTAATATTTTTGTTACTTTAACCAGTAGAATACTTATATGAAGTGAATTAAATTGAAAGTCATTCCAATTTCGCAGTTATTACCTGGCATGTTTGTACAAAGCGTAACAAAGCAAACCGGACGTATAAAAATAAAAAGCCAAGGCTGGGTTAAAACTCAAGCCGGTATCGATAAATTAAAAAATGTCGGTATTTTAGAAGTTGAAATAGATCCAGATAAAACCCTCATCGAATCAGTGCCTGAAAAAGATCCAGCTAAGACACCTTCCCCTATAGCAAAGCGCGATCCTTGGCAAAAAACGCACAGTGCCGAGCAAGAAATGGGCAAAGCTAAAAAGCTTTACGATGAAGCTAAATCACTACAAATTAAAGCATTTAAAGATATAAAAGCAGGTAAAAATATAGACATAGCGCCTTTTAGAGAGCTTGCTAGTGGTTTTATGGATTCGGTATTTAGAAATCAAGATGCACTTGCATGTCTTACTCAAATGCGCCAAAAAGATGCCTACCTGTTAGAGCACTCTATTAATGTTTCTATTTTAATTAGTATTTTTGCCAAGCATTTAAATATAGATAAAAATATAATTGAACAGCTAACTACTGGCGCGCTACTGCATGATATTGGCAAAATAAAAATTCCCGATGCAGTACTCAATAAGCCAGGACGTTTTACTGATGAAGAATTTACAATAATGAAAAATCATGCGCGCTTTAGTAAAGAAATTTTACAAGCTGCAGGGCTCAAAGGTATAGCTGTTGATATTGCCGGTATGCACCATGAACGCTTAGATGGTAAAGGCTATCCGTTTGGTAAAAAAGGCGATGAAATAAGCCAGTATGTGCGTATGGCGTCAATTGTTGACGTGTATGATGCACTCACTGCTGAGCGCGTTTATAAAGCGGGCATGGAGCCGATAAAAGCCTTTAAAATATTAAAAGAAGGTTGCCCTGATAGTTTTGATAGTGAGTTATTAACTAAATTTATTCAGTGTATCGGTATTCACCCGGTAGGCACACTGGTTAAGCTCTCGAGTCAAAAAGTGGGACTGGTGACACAGAGCAACCCTGCCAGCCCACTAAAGCCCGTTGTTAAAACTTTCTATAGTGCAAAGCATGGGCGCTACACCCAAGTGCAAGACATAGATTTAGCACATAAAAAAAGCCAAGATACGCTTGAGTCGGCAGTTAAAACTAACGAATACAATATTGACTTACAACGCTTTTATAAAAATTCAATTTTACCCTAATTAGCCGCTATTGCGGCCAATCTTGTAGCGCCTTTAAGCTAAATTCGTAGCCGTCAAAATCAAGTACGCTTTGCTCTGGTGTTATTTCTCGCACTGTTAATGCACCTATACTATCGCCCTCAAAAAGCTCGCGACCATTGAGCTTGATCCAACGCTTATCGAGTGCAGACGAATATATATGCGCCTGATATTTAAGTGGCGGTAACATGGCTTGTAATCCATCTGGCAACAGCTCTATTGGTTGCACGCGTGATGAGCTGCGCGTTGCTTGCGTTACTTCGTAGTTTTGTGTTTTTTCTGTATCTTGAATAGCTTGATCAAAAGCTGTTTCTAGTAATGTTGGGCTCTTTCCAAGCGCAGGTCTTTTAGTTTGTTGTGCTGTAGAGCCTTGCGAATCGAGCGGTTTACCAAGCACTTTATACTTACTTAAATCAAGCGATGCCGATGAAGGCATATTTGTTTGAGGTTGCTGCCCAGCTGCTTGTGTTGCCTGGTTATTCGTTTGATTGAAGCTAGGTTGATTATAATGTGGTTGTGAATATCCCTGCTGATTAATTGCGCCTTGCGCATACGTACCCTGAGCAAAACTATTTTGCGGATTTAGGTTTTGCTGGAGTGTGGCTTGATTTTCCATTATTGGAATATATTGCCCTTGCGGCGTAAGTAACATTTGTACAATACCACTTGGGGTTTGTACATATACTAACTGCCCTTGAATGGAAGTTGCTGTATTTACTGCGTCTGGCGGGGCCGTTTTTGGCGCTGATGGTTGCGCCGCTAATACAGCTATGTTTTGCTCTGCACTTTGTAATTTTGCTGTATTATCTATATCCGATTTGGTTGTTATTGTTGGTTCTTTATCGGCATTAGTATTTTTTAATATTGCTGTAGTGCTAACTTGCTCATTATTACTATTAAATGAGCTGTTTTGTAGCCATTTTCCACTAACAAAACCACCAGCAACACTAAAGCTAACCGCTAAGCTGCCACCAATCACAAACGCCAAGCGGCGGTATCGCACTAGAGACTGTTGTTGTTTAGCCTGCTGTGCCTGTAAGTCATACTGCTCGGCGCTTATATCGGCTTGTTGCGATTGCTTTAACGCATCTAATAAATAAGACATTAATCACCTAACTATAAAATAAATGAAAGCCCTAAGCCTGCTGCAAATAAAGCAACAAAAGCAGAGCAATATAGCCAATATGGCACGGTTTTAGGTGGCGTATTATTAGCCGCAATAAAATCGGGTGGTAATGATTCCTGAGCAGATTTTTTTATAATCTCGCTATCTATTGTTAATTGCTGTTTTGCAAATGCCCCTACTAACGCCCGCTCACACACTAAGTTCATTAATCGTGGCACGCCACCGGTAAGTTGATGAACGCTTTGCATTGCTTCCAACGAAAAAATACCTTTATCACAGCCTGCAATATGTAAACGATGCTTAATGTATGCCACCGTTTGCCCTTGTGTTAAAGGTAGTAAGTGATAGCGAGCTGTTATACGTTGTGCAAGCTGCCTTAACTCATTTCGTTTTAATAATACTTGCAACTCAGGTTGCCCCACCAGCACTATTTGTAATAGCTTTTTATGATCGGTTTCTATGTTGGTTAGTAGCCGCAGTTGTTCTAGTACATCGGGGGCAAGTAACTGCGCTTCGTCAATAATAAGTATGGTATGCCCACCCGCTTTATTATTTGCTTCTAAGTGCTTTTTTATAACATCGGTAAGGCTTTTTAAACTCGCATTTTGTGCATCATAATTAATTTTAAGCTCATCACAAATACTCGCCAAGAGCTCAAGCTCTGATAATGCCGGATTATGGATCATCGCAACTTGAGTATTCTCTGGCAGTTTTTCTAGCATACTGCGAGTAATGGTTGTTTTACCGGTACCCACTTCGCCGGTTAATAATACAAAGCCGCCGTCTTCACCTAATCCATAGGTAAGGTGCGCTAACGCTTCTTTATGTCGCTCACTTAAAAACAAATAATGGGGGTTAGGCGAGATTGAAAAGGGTTTTTCATGCAAACCAAAATAGCTTAAATACACCTGAGTATTCCTTGGTAAATAAATCCCCCCCATAATGGCAAAAAAAGAGCCTTAGTGACAACACTCAGGCTCTTTTATTATTGAAATAACGTAAATTAATGTAAAAAACGCTGCTTTAAATTTAGCTGTGCATTTACTTATATTGGATTATTTTTCGTAACGCATTAAGCGCAAATAAACACTGCTGGTTTTAGCGTGCAAACTATTTAATCCACTGTCAAACTGATATACCCAAGCAGAGTTAATCGTGTTTACACCTGAGGTATTGGTCCAATAGTTTTGTAGCTTTGTGCCCAAAAACACCGATTCGTTAATACTTGGCTCTGTACATCTGTGTTCAATAATACTTGCTAACTCTTTAATATTTGGTACTTGCCAGTCATTATAACTTGCCGTTGTATCGTTAACTGCGCCTCGCAATGCAGTTTGCCAGGTTAATGATGGTGTAGAGCCTTCGCATGTTGCTGTAGCATTGTTATACACTTGTCCGTAACTACAACGCTGCCACATTAAACCTGTTTTGCTATCTGACACTGTGCCATCGGGATTTATTGTAAATCGCTCTGTTGGTGTTGTTTGCGTAACAGAGTCATAACAAACCCCAGCAATTACGTTAAAGCTTAAACTCATTGCCGCAAATGTAGTTATTAATTTAAATTTCATATACTTCCCCTAACGGCTTCTAACTAAACGAACATAAGCAGTCTTACTTTTTGGATAAGCAAGGTCATTACCATCGCTCATATCTATAATATAAGCTTGCGATAAACTGGTGCCATCAACCGCTGTTTGAGAGGTCCAATAACGCAAGTGACCCAGTAAACTAACCGCAGGCGTATTAGGGAAAATACTCTTATCTATTAATACATTTTGCCCTTGCTTGCCATAATCTACTAAGCTTAGTAGCTCGGTGTAAGTAGGTACTCGCCAATTTGTGCCACCACAAAAATCTAACGCATTTACTTCTTGTATATAGCTTTGCAATCCGCAATCGGTATTACTTGGGCAACTAGAGTTGGCTGCGCCTCTTGCTCCGCCTACCTGAGGAATAGCAGATTCAGTAAGGTACCATGTGTAATGATTTTGCCCATCGCGTAATGTAGTGTTAGGTACCACACCTGACACAGGGCTTTTAACCTCCCACACTAAACCGGTTACGTTGTCGCGAATACAACTAAAATTTTGTGCGTCATCAGCCACTTCATCGGCAAACTCATTTAGTTTGGTGTAATCAAACGCTAAATTACCTTGCCCTACTTTGGCTAAACGATTCGCAAAGCTGTCTCGACCAAGTTCAGCATCTTGATTTGGAAAATCTTTACTAACACAGTTTATACGTTGAGTATTGTTGTAACACTCCCCTACACCTGTATCGTTTATTAACCCAAGCGCTTTAGGTGCAACATCTACAAATACACTATCGTTTGCGGTGCGCCCTTTTGAATCAGTAACCATTACTTCAAAGCTTAAAGTGGCGTTAGTGTCTATGTCTGAGGCATAAAAAGTAGTAATACATTGATTACTATTAGCTAATGTTTCCGCTTTTCCGGTTAGTTGTTGCCAGTCACATTTATAAGTACTGGTTGCGGCAGCGCTGTTACTTGCATCTAAGGTTACTTTATCAAACTCGTTAACTTGCTGATCAGCCCCGGCATTGGCAATAACAACTTGCGCTGTTTTATTTAAAGTCATGTCATATTCAGAGGTTGACTCTCCCCCTTCATCATCGGTAACCGTTAATGACCACTTTAAATTTGTATGGTTTTCAAGCAGTGGATGGCTAAAGCTTAAGGTAGAATTAGTAAAACTATTAATATTGAGGGCTGGTCCTGATATTAATTGCCACAAGTAGCTATTAATTTGACCATTTGTATCTGGATCTGTTGAGTCTGCTGCGCTTAGCGTTACGGTATCGTTATAAACCGATGGCAATACTTGCGGTGCTGTTTGAGTAATTACAGCTTGGGGTAATTGATTGTTTGAAGTAATAAAAATACTAATATCGTCATGTACTAAACCACCACCGGTTGTTTGATAGCTTACTCTGAGCACCAGTTCACTGTCTGCCTTTACATCTGGCGCGGTAATAGTTTGCACTGCACCATCGAGCGGAAATCCATCAACAATGGGGCCGCTTACGCGCTGCCAAGTAAACGTACCCTCGGTAGGTGAGCCTTTTGCAGTAATAGTAAAATCGGTTTTTTCAATAATTTGCAAATCGTTACCTGCAAATACTGAAGCTTGAGTGTTATCACCATCATCAGAGCTCCCCCCACCTCCGCATGCAACCAATAGCCCACACGACAATAACGGGATTAACGCAATTGCTCTCATACTAAGCACCTTTTTATATCAAAAAATAATTAATAATTATTTAAAGCAATAAAAGTGCCACTAAGTACTATAAATAACTATCTTGATGAATACGTACAAATAACTTAGTACCTATTTTACTGTAATCAACCTTGTATTCCCGCCCATCAAGGGCTTGAATAAATAACAATCGTTTTTCTTCGCCAAACACATCGGCGCTACCAACATAAACAACTTCTAAGTAACGCTCTTTTGCGTCACGGCGGTTTTTTGGCAGCTCTTCTTTAAATGGTTCTAAGCCATTTTGGGTCACTTTAATTCGAGGGTGGATCTCAGAATTAACAATGACTAAATCAAGTTTTTTGTCTTTATGTATTATGGTATTACGACCACTTTTTAAAAAAGCTCTTTCTTGGCTCATTATTATTCCTACTGCCGCGTTTTAATTACTTACTTGCGACGCTATAAATTTAAGGGGGTCGCGCTGCCATGCATTTAAGTTAGCACTAAATTCCCAAATATTTCTATCTAATACACTCGCTGGTAATAATAGCTCATAGCCTGTTAGTAACTGCAAATGCTTAGCCCTGTTGGCAAACATTGCTATTAACCCATTATAGCTAATTCCATTTTTAGATCTATATTGTGTATCCTCTACCAGCCATTCTGATGGGCAATCGCCATTTTTGCAATTCTTTTGAATTAGTTGCATAAATAAATGACGCTGCTCTATCAATAATTTCCCTGCGATTCTTGGGGCTAAACCCGTTAAAAACTCATCCATATCGTTTACCTTAATTCCTACCACGTTAAGCTCTAAGTGCTCAAGCCCTACTGCTATTTTGGGTATTCCGCTTGATTTAAAATTACTATGAGCTAAATGCCAAACACCATATTTGTGCTGATAAGTTAACTGCTCAGTGGTTAACACTAAGCTATAAAATGGCTCTTGGGTTTTAAAAAAACCAATTGTTATTGCTGCAATACACAAACTAACTAAAAAAATTTCTAGAATGCTAATTTCACCAGGGCGTAATAAATTAAACAGCATAATAAATAACAAACCAATCGCACCAACAATTAATACTTCTATGCCATGCTTAGCTCCCTGCGCACGATACTTAATTTGCATAGCGTTAAACTCATCCATATTGATAATAAACACTGTAAAAAATGAACATAATAATGCCCCACAATGCTATTTTTCTGAGCATTAAACATTTTTTGCACGACGTATTTAACTTCATAAAATACCTTTTAAAGCTCAAGCATGAGTTTATTTAATTAATTATTATAACTTTTACGCTTAATTCACAAATTAATGGGACATAATACCGCCTTTTCTCGGTGTTATTTCGTACAATAGTTATAATTTATTTTTTGGTATTAAAGCAATGTACTCAAGACAATCAGGTAGAGCTCTTTTTCCATTTATTATTACGCTACTCGTAATATTTAGCGTTTATTTATATTTACCCGCTAGCCAAGGTGAACAAGCAGATTTTTCACAAATGGCCACGCAAGTGTCTGCTCACACTGTTACCTCGCAAGAAAATGCAGTAATGATTGAAGCTATTGGTAGCGCTCGCGCTAACCAAGCTGTATATATTACCAGCGCACAAAGTGATTACGTGACTAATATTTTCTTTGAAGATGGCGACCTAGTTAGCAAAGGCCAAAAGCTAGTACAACTGCAAAGCCAACAAGAACAAATTGCTGTAAAAGAGCTAAATATTAATTTACGCGAAGAAAAACGCCAACTCGATAGACTTACCGAACTTTCACGTTCTCAGTCAACAGCAAAATCGTTACTTGAAGAGCAATTATCACGAGTTGATGCCACCCAAGCACAATTAGAAAGTGCTAAAACCAAGCTAGCTGAAATGACCATTACCGCGCCATTTTCTGGCATGTTGGGCAAGCGTGAAATATCGATTGGTGCCTATGTAAATAACAGTTCAATTATTACCACCCTCGATGACATAAGTATCATTAAAGTAGACTTTAAAGTACCTGAAAAATATTTAGCGCAATTAGCTACCGGTATGAAAGTGCTCACTCAAAATGATGCTTATCCAGATCAAACCTTTATCGGTAAAGTAACGCATATTAGTTCGCGTATTGACTC
This sequence comes from Pseudoalteromonas sp. 19-MNA-CIBAN-0066, assembly GCF_040308705.1. Classification (NCBI taxonomy): domain Bacteria; kingdom Pseudomonadati; phylum Pseudomonadota; class Gammaproteobacteria; order Alteromonadales; family Pseudoalteromonadaceae; genus Pseudoalteromonas; species Pseudoalteromonas sp. 19-MNA-CIBAN-0066. The sequence continues at coordinate 64,409 of NZ_JBEONZ010000010.1, read as the reverse complement.
GGTAACCCGTAGCGTAGAAGTAACCGCCAGCTTTGCAAATAATTCAGGTTTGCTTCGCCCTGGTATGCTACTTAAAACAGCGTTAGAGCTAAGTAGTAACCAAGCATTAATGGTTCCAGAAAAAGCAATTATTCCGCTACAAGACAAACATTACGTATTTCAAATTTTGGACGGTGTTGCTAATCGTGTTGAAGTGCATATTGCGAGCAGAAATAACGGCTGGGTTGCTGTTGATGAAGGCTTAACCGATGGTGAGCAAATTATAACTGAAGGGCTAATAAAAATTCGCTCTGGCAGTAAAGTTAGCGTGAAGGGATAACCCGTGAAAATTACCGATATTAGCGTTAAACGCCCTGTTTTTGCGATTGTAATAAACCTACTTTTACTCACCTTTGGGCTCGTTGCTTTTAGCATGCTGCCACTGCGTGAGTACCCTGATATTGAAACACCTATTGTTAATATTAGTACCGAATATACTGGTGCTTCTGCAGAGATTATAGAAACCAAAATAACCCAAGTCATCGAAAATCGTATATCGGGTATTGAAGGCATTAAAAGTATTAACTCATCGAGCCGTAATGGCCGCTCAAATATTACGATTGAGTTTGATATTAAGCGCGATATAGATGCTGCATCTAACGATGTGCGTGAACGTGTTGCCCGCGCCGCAGATAGCCTACCTGAACAAGTTCGCCCGCCTGAGGTGTCTAAGTCTAACAGCGATGAAAGCCCTATTGTATGGTTTGTGCTAAACAGCGAAACCATGAACTCAATGCAATTATCTGATTACGCACAGCGTTTTATTGTTGATCGCCTAGCCGTAGTTGATGGTGTGTCTAACGTACGCATTGGTGGTGAGCGAAAATACGCCATGAAAATTTGGCTAAACCGCCAAGCAATGGCTGCTCGCGGTATTACTGCGAGCGATATAGAACAAACACTACGCACCGAAAACGTAGAGTTACCCGCTGGCGAAATTGAATCGGTTGACCGTGACTTTACTGTACGTACAGCCCGCAGTTATAAAGATCAGCGCGACTTTCAAAACCTAGTAATAAAACGCGGTGATGACGGTTACCTAGTACGCTTAAGTGAAGTGGCTGATGTACACCTAGAAGCCGCCGATGACGAGAGTTTATTTCGGGGTAATGGCCGCAATATGATTGGTTTAGGCATTGTAAAGCAAGCTAAAGCCAACACCTTAACTGTGGTTGATAACGCCCGCGCCGAACTTGAAAAAATAAAACGTAACCTACCCGAAGGAACCACTATAGAGGATAGTTACGACTCATCTATTTTTATAAAAGAATCGATTAATGAGGTATACAGCACCCTTGCTATTTCTATGGGCTTAGTTGTATTAATTATTTTTATATTTTTAGGTAATATTCGTGCCACCTTAATCCCTGCAGTTACTGTGCCGGTGGCGTTAGTGGGTAGTTTTATGTTTTTACTCGCTATGGGTTATTCCATTAACTTACTTACTTTACTTGCACTGGTACTAGCAATCGGCTTAGTGGTTGATGATGCCATTGTTATGTTAGAAAACATTCATCGCCGCATAGAGCTTGGCGAGCCTCCTTTATTGGCCGCTTATAGAGGCGCGCGCGAAGTGGGCTTTGCAATTATTGCCACCACTTTAGTGCTTATTTCGGTATTTGTACCCTTAGTATTTATGGATGGCCGTATTGGTGCTTTATTTACTGAATTTGCTATGGCGGTAAGTGCCGCAGTGTTTTTCTCAAGTATTACAGCACTTACTCTTTCACCTGCGTTATGTTCTAAAGTATTAAAAGCCTCTGAAAAAGAAAGTAAATTTAGCCAGTCGATGAACCGCTTTTTTGCTAAGGTAGAGCTTAGTTATCGTAACTCACTTGCCTCTAACATGACCCGCAAATGGGGCTTAATGATCAGCTTATTATTAGCTGGCTTTGTTAGTTATTCATTATTTACTCAAATACCGTCTGAGCTAACACCTAAAGAAGACCGTGGTACCTTTTTTGTTATGATGAGTGGCCCTGAAGGCGCCAGTTATGAGAACAATGCCGCTAACATGAGTAAAATTGAAGATCGCTTAATGCCTTACTCTGAATCTGGCGAGCTAAGCCGCGTACTCGTGCGCGTACCAGGCTGGGGCGGCAGTGGCGGTGTAGCAATTGTAGGTATGGCCGATTGGGACAAACGCCAACGTTCTACCTGGGAAATAATGGACGAAATAAGCACTAAACTGCAGGAAGTTACCGACGTGCGAGCCTTTGCTATTATGCGCCGTGGCATTGGCGGCGGTGGTTCATCACGCCCAATCGAGTTTGTACTACAAGGTAACGATTACGCACAACTAGCCGATTGGCGCGACCGTATTATAGAGCGCGCTGAGAAAAATCCAGGACTGGTTAGAATCGATCATGATTACAAAGAAACATTCCCACAGTTTTTAGTCAGCATAGATAAAAACAAAGCGGCCGATTTAGGCATTTCAGTATCTGATGTAGGGCGTACACTCGAAACCATGCTAGGTCAGCGTCGTGTTACTACTTTTATAGATCGCGGCGAAGAGTACGACGTTATTTTAAAAGGCACTAAAGAAGACTTTGCCAACCCTACTGATATATCAAACATTTATCTTAAATCACGCAGTGGCGAGCTAGTCCCGCTTGATAGTTTAATTAGCTTAAAAGAAGAAGCTACCGCATCGCGCTTAAACCGCTACAACCGTATGCGTGCAATTACCTTAAGCGCCAACTTAGCCGATGGTTATACACTTGAGCAAGCACTTAACTTTTTAAACAAAGTGGCCATGGAAGAAAACGACATAGATGGCGCGATTGACTACAAAGGCGAATCGCAGTTGTTTTATGAAGGTGCTTCGGCCATGACCTACGTGTTTATTTTAGCACTTACGGTTACCTTTTTAGTACTAGCGGCACAGTTTGAAAGCTTTATGCACCCATTTGTAATAATGCTTACCGTACCCCTTGGCTTAATGGGTGCTATGTTTGGCTTGTGGGCCACAGGACTTACGCTCAATATTTACAGCCAAATAGGTATTGTGATGCTCATAGGGTTAAGTGCTAAAAACGGCATATTAATTGTTGAGTTTACTAACCAACTACGCGACAAAGGCGTAGAGTTTAGCGAAGCTATTTTACAAGCCGCTACGCAGCGCCTACGCCCTATTATTATGACCTCATTAACCACTGTAATGAGTGCGGTACCTCTGGTTTTAGCCTCGGGCCCGGGTGCTGAAAGCCGTATGGTAATTGGTGTTGTAGTGTTTACCGGTGTTGTTGTATCAACCCTACTGACTCTGTTTGTAGTACCTGCTGCTTACTATGCACTTGCGCGCAATACACAGTCACCTGAGTTTTTGCAGCAAAAACTTGATAAACAAGCCGCTAAAAAGCCATTCGAAGAGATCTAACCTCCTAATAGCGTCGTAACCTTGTTGTTACGACGCTTTAGACTTATGCTCTGCATAATCTAAACTTACAGCTATTTTGGAGTATTTATGAGTTCAACAACGCAAGTCGCTACCTTTGGTGGCGGCTGTTTTTGGTGTATAGACGCCGCATTTAGACGAGTGAACGGCGTATTAAATGTAAGCTCGGGTTACACTGGTGGCAACACAGACACTCCTACCTATAAATCAGTATGCTCAGGCACTAGCGGCCATGCAGAAGTAGTGCAAATTGAATTTGACGACACTATTATTAGTTTTGAAGTATTACTAGCAATGTTTTTCACTTTGCACGATGCCACCCAGCTCAACCGCCAAGGTAACGATATAGGCACACAATACCGCAGTGTTGTGTATTATCACAACCAAACACAGCTAACACTTACTAACGCGGTGATCGCTCAATTACAAAACCAGGTAAGCGAGCCAATAGTGACTGAGGTTAGCCCTGCCACCACGTATTATCCAGCAGAGCATTACCATCAAGATTATTACAACGAAAATCCAAACCAAGGCTATTGCAGTGTTTTAATTGCCCCTAAATTGCATAAATTCGAAACCGAATTTAAAGAGTTTTTAGCTGATTAAACCCATTTTGTAACGCACAAAAAAGCTCGCTAATTTAGCGAGCTTTTAAGTTTAAGCTACGTAGCACATATTAAAACTGGTATGCAGCACCAATAAATAAGCGTCGGTCAGCGGTGTTATAGTAATAAAATTCATCATTTATATAATCGCCATCTAAATCAATACCATAGGCATCAACTTCATCGTACTGCTTATCAAACAGGTTTTCGACCCGTAAAGAAAAGCTTAACTGCTCAGTTGCTTGATAGTTACCGACTAGGTTCCATAATGTATATGAAGATAAATCAGTTAATTTACCTTTCCTATCGCCACGATACTGCAAATCGATACCCGCATCAAAATCTCCCCACCCTTTATTTAAAGACCAGTTAAAGGTATTTTTTGATACATAAGCTAACTCTTGGCCCGTTTCTAAATCTTCTGCAGATAAGTAAGTGAAGTTAAATGCATGCTCAAAACCCATTAGTTGTTGCGAAAAGCTAAACTCAATGCCTTCATGGCGCGCTTCATTTATATTTGTTGGCTGCCAAGGGCCTGCAGGTGTTGGTGCCCACGCTATTTTATTGTCAAAATCATTACGGAAAATAGACACTTCTAAAGCAATATCTTGATAACTTAACAACAAACCTAATTCTTTATTCTCAGACGTTTCTGGTTTTAGGTCTGGGTTACCTGAACCTGGAAAATAAATATCATTAAAGGTAGGCGATTTAAAGCCCGTGCTTTGACTTGCTCTAAACGTAGCAAACTTATTTAAATGATAACCTACCGCTGCTGTATACGTGGTTTTATCACCAAATTGTTGGTCATGATCTTGGCGAACTGCGATATTAGCTAAAACCGTATTATCATCGTAATACGCACCTAAAAAGCCAGCAAAAACCTCACGGCTATCTTTATCATAATTACCTGCGTTGGTTTCGATTTTATCTTTGTACCAGTTCAAGCCACCATTAATATTAAGCTCATCTGAGACAATATACTGCCCAGTATAATCAATTTGATTTCGCTTAGTTTCGTACATACTAACCACACCTTCACTGGTGTTATCTTGGCTATCGCTAGAAAATGCGAATGCTATATGGTGTAGTTGATTTTCGTAGCTTTTCTTCCACCCTAATGATACTTGGTAGTTTTCAAAATCATTACTTTCATCACTGCTGTCTGCTGCACTGTACTGATTATCATAACGAGCATAACCTTCATTATACTGAGTTTGTACGGTTAGCTTGCCTAAATAGTCATCGTTATAAGCGATATTGAAGCCAATATTTTTGTTCTCATAAGCGTCTTCATCTGGTGCATGGTTTTGCAGTACATCAAAACCATCGGTTTTTTCAATTCCAGCGTTAAATGATGCACTTAAATCATTTATATTTGTTCCACCCGCCATTTGGTAGCTTTGATAAGCATTGCTGCCAAAAGTAGCATCTAAGCGAATATTATCAGCTTTACGAGTAATAATATTAATCACCCCAGCTAAGGCATCTGAGCCATAAACAGCAGCGCGAGAACCTTTAACAACTTCAATACGCTCAATAGTATTAAGGGCAATATTACTAATACCTTTATAGCCAAGAGTAGCCGAGCCAACTCTAACACCATCAATTAAAATAAGGGTATGGCGTGAACTTGAACCGCGTAGCGAAACACCTGAATTTTGGCCAAAGCCACCATTTGAGTTAATTTGAAAACCAGCTTGAGAAGCCAACAAACTAGGTAAGTCTCGCACATTACTTTTTTCAATATCAGCACGGTCAATTACGCTAACACTGGCCAGCACATTACTAATAGGTTGTTCGAATTTATTAGCTGTAACGGTAATTTTTTCGATTGGTTGCACTGTTGCAGATACTGAAAATGAAAGTGCAGCCGAAATTGCCACACCTAGAGCGATTTTATTTAACATGATGTCCCCTACCTTTGCCCACCGCAAAGATGTTAATAAGTAAGATTACTTCAAGGCCGGTCTCCGGACTCAGTCAACACTATAATAGCTGCTAATACTTTACCGTTGCGGGGGCAGTGTTGGGGTTGTTATCGTCTTGAAAACGCACCAACTTCCCGATTATCTTGCTGTTAATTTCAATACTTTGAAACGTATACAAAGGTATTAAGCAAGCACCTTGAAAATAGGTCGCTATTGTGAGTATTTTGTTTATAAATGTCAATAGACGTCTATATAGCCAAAGTTTAATTTTTAACGATATAAACCCTCAACAATCACTGTAAAAGAGTTAGATTACATACCAAGCTACTAATAGCAAAAAAGCCAAACTTCATTGCTGTAGCTTGGCTTTTTTAACGCAAATTTTTAAAAATTAGTCTCCTAATCTCTATAATATCTGTAATCTGTTTTATTAATCGCGGAAGTTTTTAAACTGAAATGGCTGGCCTAAATCGGCGCTGCGTACTACTTGCATAGCTTCTTGAAGATCATCTCGCTTTTTACCCGTTACGCGTACTTCTTCGCCTTGAATGGCGGCTTGTACTTTAACTTTTGAATCTTTAATGGCTTTAACTATTTTTTTAGCCATCTCTTTTTCAATACCTTGCTTTAAACCAACGTTACGAAAAACATTTTTACCCGCTCGGCTAATATCTTGCAATTCAAGGCTTGATACATCCATACCACGCTTAGAAATTTTACTCGCTAAAATATCAAATAATTGTATAACCTGAGAGTCAGCTTCGGCTTTAAGCTTAATTACTTTATCATTTAGCTCAATCGATGCATCAACTCCCCTAAAGTCAAAGCGAGTTTCTAGTTCACGGTTTGCATTATCAACTGCGTTTTTAGCTTCGTTCATTTCTACTTCAGATACAATATCAAATGAAGGCATTGATTTCTCCTAACTATTTTATCTTAATTTTATACTTAATTTATTAAAGCGATTATAACGCTAAAACTATAAATCTTTACACTTTTATGCATCTTGTTCAGGTGCGATACTAAATTAGTTTGATATACTACGGTTTCTTTTTTAAGCGATTTTAGGATTTGTTGTGACAAGGCGTGTTTATCAAGCAATTTTTTTAATTAGTATTGTGGTGTTTACCTTTTTATTTGCGAAAGAAATAAAAGGGGTTGGCAACCTGTTTCCTCATGTTGATAAAGTAGCCCACTTTGGGATATTTTTCATCCTTGCCATAATAATGGATAAAGCGTTTAAACTCCCTTTATACGCACAAATACTTTTATTAGCCGGTTACGGTGCTGCAATAGAAATAATGCAAGACGCACTTCCATATAGGCAAGCATCAATCGCAGATTTTATTGCAGATTTTGCCGGCGCAGCAAGCTACTTTATAATCAAAGCAATTTTAACCCCACGTAAAAAGAACTCTCATGGCTAAAATTCTTATTATTGGCGACGGCGCAATAGGCTTATTATTAGCCCACTTTTTAAGTGCGCAGCATAGTGTAAGCGTGTTAACCCGAAAAAGTACGAGTAACACTCGCTTTTACAGTAGTGACAACAGTGCTTCACAAAAAATAAATGCCTCTTTTATTTCATTAAATGAGCTTAATAGTTTACCTAAATTTGATGTGTTTTTATTTACGGTAAAAGCCTTTCAAGTGCAAAGCGCATTTGCACAAATAAAACATTTTTTGCCTCAGCATTGCTCTGTTGTGCTTTCGCATAACGGTATGGGTAATGTAGAGCAGTTAAAATGTGAGCTTAATGAGCACCAAGCGCTTTATTTTTTAACAACGAGCATGGCAGGGTTTAAATCAAACCAATATATAGTACAGCACACTGGTAATGGGCAAAGTATAATTGGCGGATGTAACAACTTAGGTGTTAAAAATAGCAAAATTATGGCGGATCAATTAACCGCGATCCCCCTTTTAAATGCGTCTGAGAATATTGAGCAGCTACGTTTTAATAAGTTATTAGTTAACATAGCAATAAATCCGCTAAGTGCGCTACATAACATTAAAAATGGTCAGTTGCGCGAGCCTCAATATTGCTCAATTATAATTAACCTGCTAACCGAAGCATGTAATATTGCTAAGGCAAAAAACCTTGATGTAACGTTAATCAATGCACTGAGCAGTGCGTATGATGTGATGGCACGTACCGCAGAGAACTTCTCATCTATGCAACAAGATGTTGCTCACAATAGAGCAACTGAAATAATGGCAATTTGTGGGTACATTAGCGAGCAAGGCAAGCTTTATAATATAAAAACCCCTTTTAACGATGAACTTTTAGCTAAAATTGCAGCAAAAAAAAGCGCGGTATAAACCACGCTATTTAATATCGTTAACTTTTACGGGCGATATACCTTTACCGTAGTAAAGCCTTGTTCGTGTAGAATAAGCGCTTGTAACTGGCTCATTACACCCCTATCGCAATACAAGTAATAGTCTTGATCTTTTGGTAAATCACCAAACTTAGTTGCTAAGCGAAAAAACGGCAAATGCACCACTTCTATAGAATCAATTTCCAGTGGTGCTGCTTCTTCTTCCTCTGGAGAGCGAATATCAATTACCACTGCACCAGCTGGTAAATCGGCAACCGACTCAGCTTCTTTTAGTTCCTGCTTAGCTTCTACATCAATATCGCGCACATCCATTACTCGTGCGTTTTCTATTACGGTATTAAGAATATCAAAGTCGAACTTCTCTTCTTCTGCTTTTATTACTTCTATTTTAGCTTTAACAGTTGGCTTTTTAGAAATAACACCACAGTATTCTGGCATCGTTTCGGCCATTTCGGCCGTACCAATTTGACGTGCAATATTAATAATTTCTTGTTTATCGTGTTGAATTAACGGGCGCAAAATAAGGGTTTCGGTTACGCGGTCAATAACACTTAAATTTGCTAATGTTTGGCTAGAAACCTGACCAATACTTTCACCGGTTACCAAGGCTTGAATATTTAGTTTTTCGGCCACTTTACTGCCTGCGCGCATCATCATGCGTTTAAGCACCACACCCATTTGGCTGTTTTCAATATTCTCTAATATTTCTGCTACTACAGGTTCAAAATCAACGGTAATAAATTTAACTTTATGAGTTGAACTGTATTTATTCCACAAGTAGTAGCTCGCTTGTTTAACACCAATTTCGTGCGCCGCGCCGCCTAAATTGAAAAACAAAAAGTGCGTACGAGCGCCCTTGCGGATCATTTGATAACTGGCTACACCCGAATCAAAACCGCCAGACATAAGCGATAATACATCTTCTTGTGTTGGCAGCGGGAAGCCTGCCATGCCTAGGTGTGTATGCGATACTATGTAGGCTTTCTCGTCTTTTATTTCAAGGCGTATCGTTACTTCTGGGTGGCTTAGCTTTACGCTTGCACCGGCAACATGCTGATTTAGTCCACCGCCCACATAACGTTCTAACTCCGTTGAAGTAAAGTCATGCTTACCAATACGTTTGGCGCGTACACAAAACGTTTTACCTTCAATGGTGTGACCAACTAATTCAATGGTTTTTTTATAAATATCGTCAAGCGTTTCAAAGCTCGTTTCGGTTACTTCAATAAACTGCACAATACCCGGAATTCGCGCTAGGCTGTCAATAAAAGTGGCACGTGTTTGCTCACCTTCTAGTAGGGTAACTACTGAGATATTGTCCCAGTTATTTCTAACTTGTACTTTTTCGTCAATACGGCGCAGTACAATCTTAATGTTATTTTCTAACACTTTAGTAAAGCGTTTACGAACCGAGCGGCTTTTGATGGCAATTTCAGGATGTAGTTTGACGATAAATTTAAGCATAGTTCACTCTTAGACTGCGGGAATTCGCGCTCCCAGGCATTGGGCGCGCGATTATAGCAAAAAAATTAACGCCTAGGAACTAAGAGCAGCGGGAATACTTGGGGCTGAGTGAGCAAGTTGCGTGTATTTTTCGCGTAACTGGTTCATTTTATCGCTACTTTTATCTGTACTATAGGCTCTAAATAAAGTTAATACTTTTAAAATACCATGATAAATATCTTGCTCGGCAAGTGCACCGCTGAGCCTGCGGGCTTTAATATAAGGGGTCCAAAAACTAACTGTTAATTTAAGCGTGTGTGCAAGTTCGAGCGCATCTTGCTCGTTAATCGCAATCATTTCACTATCGCGTAAACCAAGTATTATTTTACGCACCTGTTCTAAAAGCTCTAGTTGAAAATCAATATAAGCCTGCTTTAGCTGCGTATCTCGCGCCAAAATATCGCCTAAATTGTCGTAAAAAAAGTGGTAGCGCCACATCAGTTCAAATAACGAATCTAGATATACCGTTAACTGACTAAATGCATCATCATTTTTATTTATAGGTTTAAAATGAGTGCTCAAGTGCTCACTATACAGCGCAAAAATATGGCGAATAATGTCTTCTTTATTTTTAAAATGGTAGTAAAGATTACCCGGGCTCATGTTTAAATGCGAGGCTATATGATTAGTTGATATCGCTCGCTCACCATGCTCATTAAACAATGAAATACTGGTGTGTATTATTTTATCCTTGGTATTCATATACTAACACTCTATTTTATTCAACAAGTTACAATTCGTACAATAAGTTGTCTAGTATAAACAAAAACAGCATAATTAAACACTCTGTGTAATAGCTTAGTCGTGACAATTAAAGCCACTTACTAGGCTGATTTGTATAAAAAACACTGTTACACTAATGCTAAAAATAATACATAGCGATACTTTATGAAAATCACTGCAATTTATCCAGGTACTTTTGATCCGCTAACTAACGGACACACAGATCTAATTCAACGTGCCTCAAAAATGTTTGATACTGTTATCCTTGCTATTGCCCACAACCCTAGTAAACAACCTTGTTTTAACCTTGATGAGCGTGTAGCTCTAGCTAATACTCTTTTAAGTCATATAGATAATGTAAAAGTAATAGGGTTTTCAGGATTACTTGCTGATTTGGCACGCGATCACAATGCTAATGTATTAATTAGAGGCATAAGAGCGGTTTCTGATTTTGATTATGAATTTCAGCTAGCGAATATGAATCGACGCCTAAACCCAGATTTAGAAAGTGTATTTTTAACTCCGTCAGAGCGAAATTCGTTTATTTCGTCAACCTTAGTAAAAGAAGTGGCACGCCATAATGGTGATGTAAGCGAATTTGTAGACCCTATTGTAATGGCTGCACTTAATAAAAAGCTAGGTTGCAGCTACAGTAAATAAGCTAACGAGCGCATTACTTAAGTGCGCTATTCAAACTATTAACTCGCATTTTTGTTTTATTATATATCCAGGCTAACCCTAATAAATCTTTATTAATAATCAGCACCAAAGCCATTAGTAAGTCAATCGAGATAGTACCTATAACATATACAGCCCAAAACCACCAATAATCAATATTACCAATAATAACAGTGTCATAATGCATACCTAAAAATAGCATCGCATTAATGCTCATTCCTGTGATTAAATATATAAGTGCCGTAGGGATCGTATACTTTGTTTTAATACCCCAAATTATTACTATTAATATGGTAACAATATCAAACATAAAATAATCTAAATAGGTAACTGTTTTTAAGCTTAGTACTGCACTAGAAAAGTAAGAAACCATCATAATAAGCGATAGCTGTACTCTACTTTTATCAGGTTTATTAATACTCGACGATAAATTAAATAAAAAGGCGATTAGAAATAGCCAAGTTACAAAGGCGCTTATGTTTTCACCTAAATCAACAATAAACCTTAAAAAATCAATCATTCGAGTTTATACCCACACAGCTATTATCATCTTTGCCTATAAACCTCAGAATACATGATTTTAGCTTTATCAGTCCCAAAAAGTCTTTATTTATAAAAAGCACTGTAATCATGAGTAAATCGATAACGTTAACGCCAATTGAATAAACACTCCAAAGCCACCATTCGTCAATGTTATTTAATACATACAAGTCGTAATAAATAGCGATTGTTAGGCAGGCATTAACAAATAATCCAAGAATAATATAATTACTGGCTGTAGAAGTTAATACATAAGAAGTGAATATAGCGGCTATTAATAGTGTAATTGTTAGTAAGTCGTAGAGAATCCAATCTAAGTAGATATTATTTAATATAGGCAGTAAATCACTAAAAATGTAGGAGCACATCATTATAGCGGCTATATAAATTAAAGACTTATCGGCCTTATTAATACCTGACACTAGCGAATATAAAAAGGCCATTAAAAAGCCCCATTGTATAAATGCGCTTACGTAATCAGCTAAAAGTAAGTCAAGTAGATACATTAATTATTGATTGTATTTTAATGTAGGTTTTTTAAAAAGAGATAGTACTTTGCTTTTTAGCTTATGTAAGCCGAGAAAGTCTCGATCAACAATTAACGCGACAATCATTATTAAATCAATTAGGTTAACTGAAAATGTATATATGTCCCAAAACAACCAAGGTTCTTGATTGTTAAATACATACATATCTATGTACATACATATAAAAAATAAAGAATTAATTGTTAAACCTGTAATTAAGTAGAAAAAAGATGAGGTTGTTTTTTTTATAAAAGCATAAGCGATAAGTAGTGCAACAATAGTCCCAAAATCATAGAGAGCCCAATCAAGTAGGAAGCCATTTTGAATAGATAGCCAAGTATAAAAATAGTCTGAAGACGAATATGAGACCATCATAATAAATGAACTGAGTAATAAAGTTGTATTTCTTTTAATATTTAGAGAATAAATAAAGGCATTAAAAAAAAATGCCATTAAAAAGCCCCACATCATATAAGCAGACAACGAAAATAAACCAAAAAACTCAGTTAAAAACATTTATTACCTTAATTACTTAGGTCGAATAGGTGGTACTACTCCACCGCCACGCTGCAGTTCTGCGCCACCAGCGGCCGCTAACGCCTCTTGAGAGAAGCTTACTGTATCAGATTGCAGGGTTTTAGGGCTAGCAGTTTGTTCCATTGCTGGCTTTAATTGTTGCGTTTTATTGTATGCTTGCATTTGTAGTTGGCTGTTAGCTGAAACTTGCATGTGATTATTCCTTGTAAGTGTTTTTGTATTGTTGGCGAAATCTTGTATTACACCTTTTAAAGAGGGTAATTAAATTTACCTTATATTTAGCAGCAACGTTTTTATCTAAGCTGTTACTGCATTTTACACTTATAACAAAAGCAACCACTGTGCCAACTTTTAATTAACACCTTGAAATAATAATAAAACTTTATATTTATAACTTAAATTAGTGTTTTTCACCCATAAAAAAACGCACGAGGGTAACCCGTACGTTTTTTACATCTAGGGAGTTTAAGCCACGAATTTACACGGGATCTCCGCTTTATTACTTAGCTTTAAAATATATTCCATTGCGACTTCATCGCAGTTTTCTTTACGTAAACAAAGCTCACAATCTTTCATTACTTTTTCTGGCAAGCTTTCTTTGGTACAAAAGCTAAAACGCTGTTTTTCAAAAAAATCTGGGACTCGGGTTAGCACTATTACTCTATTTAACGCCAATTTTTTGGCTTTCGCTAATAAATGTTCAACTAACTGCCGCCCTTGTCCTGACACTGCGCTTTGTGGGTCTATACCCAAAGAACGTATTTCCGCCAAACCTGTGTCGTAAATGTACAGTGAGGCACACCCCGATACTTTGCCGTTAATTTCGGTTACAGCAAATTCGTTAATCGAGTGCACCATATCACTTTTAGCCCGTGGTAGGTTTTCGCCTACCGTAGCCCAATGCTGAACTAGCTTAGCAATCGATTCAACATCGTCTAAATTGGCATCACGAACCGTTATTTGCTGTTTTTTTTTCGCAGCTTTAATAGCGCTGGTTACTTGCTCAATTGATGTTCCGCCAAGTGCTTGACGCGCTTTAATGCAGGCGTCAATTTCTAGTACCGGATAAACATCATCTGCAAATACGTCACTTACCGATTTATATTGCTCAAGCGATAAGTCTTCAAGCGTTTTACCTTCACTAATGGCCAATTGTACCAGTACACCCACAATATGGTGCCCTTCTCTAAAAGGTACGCCCTTAGCTACCAAGTAGTCTGCAAGCTCAGTTGCATTTGCATGGCCACCTTTTGCCGCTGCAAGTGTACGTTCGCCTTTTACTTTAATACCTTTAATACACGCTTGTGCCATATGAATACAGGCAAGCCACGTTGGCATAGCGTCAAATATGCCTTCTTTGTCTTCTTGCATATCTTTATTATAAGCAAGTGGCAGTGCTTTTAGGGTCATCATCATGGCGCTAAATGCACCAAAAACGCGTCCGGTTTTACCACGAATTAGTTCCAGTGCATCTGGATTCTTTTTTTGTGGCATCAGCGATGAGCCCGATGTCACATTATCCGCAAGCTCTATAAATCCGGCTTCGCCTGAGTTATAAAAAATAAGATCTTCTGACATACGCGATAAGTGAATCATCGAAATAGACGCACAACTTAATAGCTCTACTACAAAATCACGATCAGATACGCCATCAAGGCTATTTTTAGTCGCTCCTGTAAAGCCTAAACCCTGTGCTAATGCTTGACGATCAATTGGATAAGCCGTACCCGCTAATGCGCCACTGCCCAGTGGGCAAAAGTTCATCCGCGCTTTAGCATCTTGCAGGCGGCTTTCATCACGCTCTAGCATTTCTACGTAAGCCATACACCAGTGACTAAACAATACCGGTTGTGCACGTTGTAAATGCGTATAACCTGGTAAAATAGTCCCAAGCTCACGCTCTGCTAATGCAACAAACTCACCCTTTAACTGGGCAATGGCTTTTAAAATATGATCAGCAGTATCGCGACACCACAATCTAAAATCGGTGGCTACTTGGTCATTACGGCTGCGCCCTGTATGTAATTTTTTAGCTAAATCACCTACTTTTTCGATTAACGCAGCTTCAACATGAGAATGAATATCTTCTGCGCCTGAAGTTGCTACCGCTTGTGGATCTGCTTTTACTTCTTCAAGCAATTGGTACAATGCTGCAACTAACTCTTGGTGCTCGTCACTTGATAACACATTAACTTGCTCAAGTGCACCAGCCCATGCAACAGAGCCTATTATATCTTGCTCTGCTAATTGATAATCGAAAGGAAGAGAGTCGTTAAATTGCTTAAACGCCTCGTCTGGACCCGTAGAAAAACGCCCGCCCCATAATGCCATGAAATCTCTCCAAACCCGATATTGCCCCTTTTAACAAGGGGCGTAAAAATTACTTTTTAGCTAATGCTTTTATTCTGCTTGAAAGCGAGAATAAACGAATAAAGCCCTCTGCGTGTGATTGGTCGTACACATCATCTTCACCAAAGGTAGCAAACGCTTCGCTGTATAAACTGTGTGGCGACTGCTTTTGCACTGCTGTAACTTGGCCTTTATATAGCTTAAGCACAACTTCACCTGTTGCATCTTTAGAAAGTGCTTCAGCACCAGCTAAAATAGAGTCTTTAAGTGGTGTAAACCAACGACCGTCATACACTAAATGTGCAAATTCGCCGCCTAGTACTTCTTTCCACTTACGGCTTGCTTTATCAAGCACCAGTTCGTCAATGGCTTGCAGTGCCGCCATCATTACGGTGCCACCTGGGGTTTCGTAACAACCGCGCGATTTCATACCCACTAATCGGTTTTCTACAATATCAACACGACCAACACCATGAGGCGATGCAATATCGTTTAATTTAACTAAACAATCATAAGGTTTAAGCTGCTCACCATTTACTGCAACAACTTCACCTTCAACTACATTTAGTGTTACTAGTTCAGCTTTATCTGGCGCTTGCTCTGGAGAGTTTGTCCAGGTCCACACTTTTTCACTTGGTTGGCACCATGGATCTTCAAGTTCGCCGCCTTCGTGCGAAATATGCCATGCGTTTGCATCACGGCTATAAATTTTTGTAGCCGATGCCGAGCATGGAATATCGCGCTCAGCTAAGTAATCTAGCAATGACTCACGGCTTGATAAATCCCATTCACGCCATGGCGCAATTACTTGTAAATCAGGCGCAAGCGCTGCAAAACACGATTCAAAACGTACTTGGTCGTTACCTTTACCTGTACAACCATGAGAAAGTGCATCGGCACCCACTTTACGCGCAATTTCTACCTGTGCTTTAGCAATAATTGGGCGCGCCATAGACGTACCTAATAAATAAGTACCTTCGTAAATTGAGCCTGTTTTAAGCGTAGGATAAATGTAATCACTTACCATTTCGTCTTTTAAGTCAACTACATAACACTCAGAAGCACCCGATGCGATAGCTTTAGCTTCTACGCCTTCAAGCTCCTCTGCACCTTGACCAACATCGGCCACAAAGGCAATAACTTCACAGCCGTAATTTTCTTTTAACCATGGCACAATGGCCGACGTATCAAGACCACCTGAATAGGCTAAAACGACTTTTTTAAATGAACTCATAGGTGTTCCTTAACAAAATTTGGATTTAATAATGTAACTAGCAGAGCGTTTTGCGCATGCATACGATTCTCGGCTTGTTGTATAATTTTTGACGCTGGACCGTCCATTACCTCAGAGGTAATTTCGAACTCACGGTGTGCCGGTTGGCAATGTAACACTGTTGTTGCACCGGTTTGCTCTAATAATGCTTTATTTAATTGATAAGGCATGTATTTTTCTTTTACTAACTCAAGTGGTGTGGTGTCGCCCATTGATACCCAAGTGTCGGCGTATACTGCGTTTGCACCAACAGCAGCTTCTACTCTGTCGCTCACCATTACTGATGCACCATTCATTGCTGCTATTTGTTCCGCTTTTTTCAGAACTTGTGAATCTGGAGAACATCCTTTAGGCGTAACGGCAACAAAGTCTGTACCTAATGTTGCAGCAAGCAACATTAATGAATGCGTTACGTTGTTGCCCTCACCTAAATAAGCTAACTTTAATTGACTCACATCGCCATGCACTTCTTGTAGTGTTAAAAAATCAGCAAGTGCTTGGCAAGGATGATATAAATCACACAAGCTATTAACTACTGGCACCGATGAATACTGCGCTAATGTGGTTAATGTACTGTGCTGATTTACGCGCGCTACAATACCATCTGCCCAGGTAGAAATATTAAGAGCAAAATCTTTTACTGACTCACGTGCACCCATCGCGCCATTTTGTTGATCTAAATACACGGCATGGCCGCCTAAGCGATTTATACCAATATCAAACGATAAACGTGTACGTAAGCTTTGTTTTTCAAATAAAGTAACCACTGACTTACCAGCCAATACTTGGCTGTATTTTTTAGGGTTTGCTTTAATATCTTGCGCTAGCTTTAATAAGTTAAGTGCGCCTTGTTGGTCTAATTCTAAACCCGTTAAAAAATTCTCAAACATAATAAACCTATGGTGTAATTTTAGTTCCGACATGCTTGCCTTGCAGCAAAGCTGTTAAGTTTTCTGGCTTTTGCCAGCTGGAAATATACACACCGCGTCGTAAGTGTTGGGCAGCGTGAAGACTGGTCTTAACTTTGACCTCCATCCCGCCCACAATTACTCCTTCATTTATTAAAGTATCAATGTGTTTTGTATCTAGTTGATGTAAAGGCTGCTTATTTGCATCAAGCACTGCTTCAACATCGGTCATAAATATTAGTTCTGCGTTTAAGTTGTTGGCAATTGCAGCGGCGGCTTCGTCAGCATTAACGTTGTACCAAAGCCCTTGCAAGTCAAAACCAATTGAGCTGACAATTGGCATACGGCCAATTTTTAGTAAATCGTTAATAATCGAATCATCGTTACTGGTACATTTACCCACTAAACATAATGCTTTTAGTTTTTGCGTGGCAGTAACACCAGCTTCATACAAACTTAAACCAACTGGTTTATGGCCAGCATTAATTGCCGCACTCATTAATTGTTTATTAGCACAACCTGCAAGCGCTCCCACTATGTACGGCATTTGCTCTTTAGGGCTAATACGTAAACCTTGATGCTTTGCACTGGCAAAACCGGCGTCTTTAAGCCAAGTGTCTACAAGCGCGCCTCCGCCATGCACAATGACAAACTGCGCGTTGTGCTGCTCATTAAGTACTGAAAATAATGCTTTAGCCGCGTTTTCTGTATTAAGTACAGCGCCGCCAAGTTTAATTACCCAGGTTTTTTTACTCATTTAAAACGATCCTTTTAAGCCTGTGGTATGCGCCAATCCCATTGATAAATTAATACACTGCAATGCTTGTCCTGCAGCGCCTTTTAATAAATTATCAATGGCAGCTATAACAATTAACTGTGTGCCTTGTTGCTGCCAGCCAATATCTACATATGGCTGTTTAGCTACGCCTTTAATTGAGGGGATTTTATCGCCCAGTAAACGAATTAACGGCTCATCGGCAAGTACTTGGTACGCTTGTGTTACTTGCTCAATGGTGACATTAGGCTTTAATTGCACATAAATAGTTTCTAAAATACCACGCGGGAAATTACCTAAATGGGGGGTAAATAAAACATTGTGACCAAGGTGTTGCTCTATTTCAGGGCCATGACGATGATTAAATAAACCATAAGGGGCAAGCGACACTTCGCAAAAATGGGTACCAATACTAGCTTTACGCCCTGCGCCGGTTACACCCGATACCGCATTAATTATAATTGTTTGCTCTGTTAATAAATCGGCCTGCTGCAAAGGCTTAAGTGCATTAAGCGCAGCCGTAGGATAACAACCCGCTACGGCTACTAATTGCGCCGCGGCAATAGCATCGCTATTCCACTCAGCTAAACCATAAGCAGCTTGATTTAATAACTCTGGATGTTGGTGCTCAAAGCCATAATAAGTAACGTAGTCGTCATTGCTCGCAAGGCGATACCCACCAGATAAATCAAATACCTTTTTACCCATGGCTAAAAAACGCGGCGCTAAATCTACGCTTACTTTATGATCGGTACATAAACACACGTAATCGGCACTGTTTTCAATATCGCTAAAAGCAGATTCACTAAGAGGCAGTAAAGGCTGATCGAGTAGCCCTAAGTGTTCGGGGTATAAATCACTCAGCAATTTATTTTTATCTAAGCTACCTTGCGATACATAACAGCCAGTTAAAATTAGTTTAGGGTGCTTAGCAACTAAACTTGCTAGTTCTGCGCCGCTATAACCGCTTGCGCCAATAATCACTACATTCATTGTTTACTCGTTATTTAAAATTAGTTACTACTTATCCATGTTGTTCGCTTAAACTAGCTCTGGGCTAATTAAGACTTTAATTAATTAATGAATGTTGATTATCGTCGTATTATTTTCATTGCGCTACTTTTAAAATATTTATGCTTAAAAAGTGAATTGATATTCATCATAAATACTTTTATATTGTTATGCAATTAAATTGATTACTTATTTTGGATTTTTTATGTCTTTGCCTTCATTTATTTCTATGTACCAACAATTAATTGCAGCGCCTTCTATTAGTGCCATTGAAGATAGCCTGTGTATGAGTAATAAAAATGTTATTGAATTACTGGCACAATGGTGTGAAAGCTTAGGCTTTAGCTGTGAAATAATTGAATTAGAAGGCGGCAAAGGTCGCTATAATTTATTAGCTAAACGCGGTAAAGGCGATGGTGGATTAATGCTCGCTGGCCATACCGATACAGTGCCATTTGACGATAGCCGCTGGAATCATAATCCATTTAAATTGACCGAGCACAACAATAAACTATATGGCTTAGGCAGTATTGATATGAAAGGCTTTTTTGCTTTTGTACTGCAAGCTATTAGTGAACTTGATGAAAAGCAGCAAACTCAGCCCATTTTGATCTTAGCCACCGCCGATGAAGAAACAACAATGGCCGGTGCTCAACAAATTTGTAAACATCCAAATTTAAAACCGGATCGCTGTATAATTGGCGAACCCACTGATATGACTCCAGTATTTACACATAAAGGGCATATGAGTACCGCAATTAGAGTAGTCGGACGCTCAGGCCATAGCTCAGATCCCGAACGTGGTGTTAACGCCATCGAAGTAATGCACAAAGTGATTACAAAACTACTGATCTTAAAAGAACAGTTAAAGCATAAATATTCAATAGAACACTTTGAAATACCCTATCCAACCTTAAATTTTGGTAATATTCATGGCGGCGACAACGCGAACAGAATTTGTGGTTGCTGCGAAATGCATATAGATATGCGCCCATTACCGGGCTTAAGCGTGCAAGAGCTGCAAATGTTAGTACTTGATGCAACTCACGAAATAAACCAGCAATACCCTAATGCCGTAAGCGTAATTGATTTACACGAACCAATTCCTGCATTTACTGGTAGCACCGATAGCGCTTTGGTTAAACTAGCCGAAAAAATAGCGGGGCAAAAAGCGGTGGCAGTAAACTACTGTACAGAAGCGCCATTTATTCAACAGCTTGGTTGTGAAACCATAGTAATGGGCCCCGGCTCTATAAACCAAGCGCACCAACCTGATGAATTTTTAGCAATGGAAAAAATTAAGCCTTCACAGCAAATTATCACTAATATAATTAAAGCGAGTTGTTTTAGCTTTTCTTAATTGCGATTATAAAAATAAAAAAGACGCTAAATAGCGTCTTTTTTATTTAAGCTAATATTTTAATTACATATACTTGCTTAAATACTTTTTAAATACCGGATCTGTTTTAGCCAACTCTTTTTGTTCTGCTAAAATTTCTTTTAAAATAACGCCTGATGTAAGTGGGTTAGCAAGTACTACCCTAAATACCACGGTGGGCTGATTATCGTATTGAGTAGGCGTTAAACGCGTACGTGATACAAATGATCGCCCTGATTCACGTTGCCGTTTTTGCATACTTGCAGTAAAGCGATTAAGTGAGGCAAAAATATCAATCCGTGTTTGTGGATCAGCATCTGCAATTGCCTGCTTTATTTGCTTAGGCACATAACGATACGTTAATAAGCACAGCTCTGGCTCTGAGATCAGCTCAAAATCTTCATCTGCTTTAATTAAATTAGCAAAGTAATGGGCTTTTTTAATACTACGATCGATTAGCATTTCGTAGCCTTTACGGCCAATTACACGTAAGCAAGCATGTACTAACATTGCCATACCCGGGCGACTTCCCTCAAGTGTATGGCTACCTAAATCTTTTGAGCCTTTACGTAAAATATACTCTGCATGATGTTCAATTGCATCGGTAGCGGTTGGATCTTTAAACAACACCAGCCCAGCTCCCATAGGAACATACATTTGTTTGTGTGCATCAATGGTAATTGAGTCTGCGCGCTCAACACCTTTGAGTAAATGGCGATGGGTATTAGATAACAAAGTTGCCCCGCCCCATGCAGCGTCAACATGAAAGTGGCAATTAATGTCTTGTGCTAAATCTGCCATCACTTCAAGGGGATCGATATTACCAGTTTCTGTGGTACCCGCTACTCCAATAATGGCCATTACTTTAATACCTTGCGCTTCAAGCTCTAAGGCTTTTTCGCGCATGGCATTAACATCAACTTTATTGTTTTCGCATGTTTTAATACCCACTAAGTTTTCACGACCAATTCCTAATAAATCAGCCGCTTTACCTAACGAATAATGGCCTCGCTCAGAAATTAAAATAGCTAAGCCTTTATAGCCGTAATGCAGCATACCGGCAATTAAGCCTTGTGCGCCTATCCCCCTAAAATCGCCATCAGGTTTTAATAAGCGATTTCGCGCAATCCATAACGCCGTAATATTGGCTACAGTACCGCCTGAGCAAAATGCACCTAATGATGTTTTTGCACTGTGCATCCATTTAGCATAAAACTCGTGTTGTTGCCCGTACGCTAAATGATGCATCATTCCAAGCACTTGGCGCTCAAGTGGGGTAAAAGCTTTAGAGGTTTCTATTTTTACTAGGTTTTGATTTAGCCCTACCATTAGCTTTGACAGTGGTAGTAAAAAATGAGGTAAAGCAGAAGTCATATGGCCAATAAAGCTAGGCGCTGCGGTGTGCACAGAGTGTGCAACCAGCTGCTCCATTATATCTTGCGCATAAGCAGATACAAACGTTGGATCCTCTGGGATCATCGCCGACTGAAAGTCTTTTTCAATTTCGTGTAATGGTTTTTCAATTGCCGCAATGTTTTCGTTTAAAAAACCTGCTAAATTACTCGATATTTCAAGCTCTATTTTGCTTAAAGTTGAGTCTGGCGCTTCAGGTACAGTAAATATACGCTTAAGGCTTTCTTTAGAGGCGACGGCAAAACGCTTTTGATCCATCTTAATACCTAGTGTGTGGCTAAAACGCCTGCTACTCTATTAAACACACTAAATTAAGGTGCTATTTTAGTAACAGGGTTTTTAATAATTGCGCTAACTTTACTGCAATATTAAGAAAATGTCTCGCTTAAAGCCATAAAAACGCTAAATGACATGACAAATAATACTAATTTTGGCTGTTTTTTATCTTTTTAATTCAAAATCAATTAAGTCATTGGGCATTTGTTTTTTTTGCGTATAATTAATTTAACAATAAAAAGGGAATTATATGCTACAAGGAAAACTAAGAATAAATGGATTAATAAGCGCTTTTATGCTGTTTTTAATCAGTTTAATTATCTGTGTTTATTATACTTATAGCACCATTCGCAGTGATGTAATTAACACCCTCGATAATCGCCTTATTAATGCAGCCACCAGCGTTAAATATATTTTGGGCGATGACTATCACAGTAAAATAAATAAAACCCAAACTATTAGCTTTGCAACTTACGAAAGTAAAAGTAAGCAGCTTTCTGAGCTTGCACAAGCACTCGATATTGCTTATGTATATTCTATGGTGCTAATTAATGGCAAGGTTCATTTTAGCGCCTCTAGCTACACCCAAGAGGATCAAAATAGTGGTAAGGTAACCCAGTTTTTAGATTTATACCCAGAGGCAACTAAGGCTAATATTGGTGCCTTTTTATCTACTGAGCCTGTTTTTGAAATATCGAGTGATCAATGGGGCGACTTTAAAACTATTTTTATCCCGCATATTGATAAAAATGGCATTACATATTTAACTGCTGCCGATATAAGCCTTAAAACTATTAATAATAAGTTAGCGCAAAGCGCCTCAACATCGGCTGTTTTAGGCGGCTTTTTTTTAGTTGTTATTATATTGTTGCTAATTATGTATAACTTCGCGACTAAACGCGCCGCCATGAGAGACTCTGGTAGTGGTTTTGCTAATCATATTGCGCTTGAAAAACATTTTTTAAATACCCCTGTTCACCATATGCAAATGGCCATAATTTGGGTGAACGAAATTGAAAATATAAACCGCTTTTACGGTACTAAAGTGGGTGACAAAGTAATGAAAAAATTACTAATACACTTTAAAAAGCACAGCAATGTAAATTATCGTATTTATCGTGTAGCAACCAACAAACTGGTGTTACTAACCCCCAAAGAAACCCCATACGAAGAGCTAAGTAATTTAATCCAATCATATAATTTTAATACGCCATTTTTAACCAATCCCTTTATTTACATTACGTTATGTGCAGGTATTGCCCGAGGAAACAAGTCGTTACTGCTAAAAAATGCCCATATTGCGGCTTTACAGGCAAAACAAGGTAACCTTAGTGTTGTTAATTACTCTGAGGCTATAAATGACTCAAAGTCGCTGTATTTATATAATTTAGAAATAGCAAAAGAAGTACGTGAAGCGTTTGAGCAAAAGCGCGTTGTGCCCTATTTTCAGGCTGTTATTGATATAGAGTCTAAACAAACACTACACTACGAGTGCACGCCACGAATAGTGACTTCACAGGGCGAAATTTTAAAACCCGATGCATTTTCAAATACCGTAATACGCTTGCGTATGGATGGCTTATTAACCCGTACATTATTTTCACAGTGTCTTAGCCGCTTTCGTAAAACACAAATTAGCTGGAGTTTAAATATTACTATTGAAGATATATTAGACCCTAGCATAAATGAATACATTGCTTACGAGTTACAGCGCTATCCGCACCCTGAAAATATCACTTTAGTTTTATTTGAACCACAAGTTATCGCCAATTATTCAAGCGTAAGGGCATTTATAACTATGGTTAAAAGTAAGGGGATCAAGGTGATGATTAACAGTTTTGGCAATGACTTTGCAAATACACTCAATATTTTAAAATTGGAAATTGACGCAATAAAGTTAGATGGCATGCTAATAAAGCAAATAGTTAATGACGAGAACACGGCATTATTTGTTGATTACACAGCCAATTTTGCAAAGCAGCAAAATATTCAACTAATTGCCTCTATGGTAGAGAACAAAGCTATAGCTACGGCACTCAAAAAAGTAAATGTGACGCTAATGCAGGGTAATTTCATTGCCCATCCAGCGCCACATGTTAATCCATTATTTGAGCAGTAAAGTTAATCAACCCTGAGTTAAACTAATAATCAAGCGGTGGCTTTGTTGGCCACTAGCCCAGTACTTACGCTCAAATGGGGTAATTGCTTCATCTGCCCCATAAGCAGAAACCTGACAAACATTACCGGTTAGTTCAAGTGCTCTGGCAAATTCTTTAACGTAAATATCCCAGTTACTGCGTACTTCTAATTTACCGCCTAACTTTACAATAAACGGAAAAATAGCCGCGCCGTGCCAACGCCTACGAATATGTTTAGATTTAGGCCACGGATTGGGGTAAAGCAAATAATGGTGGCTAGGTTGCCAGTTTGCTGCCACGGCTAAACGCCAAAAGTCGTTTAAGTCTGCTTGCACCAAAATATACTGACCACTGTCGGTTTGTTTATACTCTACATCGTGTTTATCTAAGCGGTGCGACGATTTATCGATACCAATTACCAGCGCATCGGGATGGCGCTTAGCTAAATTAGCGGTGCTTTCTCCCACACCACAACACGAATCTAAAATGAGTGGGCCTTTAAACGCCTGTACTTTAGCATTCACCTCGTCAAACGCTTTTTGTGTATGCGCTGCTATTGGCTTTTTAAACTCTGCGTTTAAATGCTTGTTAACTATGTCATCCAGCTTTTCGTGAATACCCGCTTGGTTAGATACAATACTACGCGAATTTGCATCAGTCATTAGTGTCTTAGCCCCACACCTTTTTTAATTAATGTCAGCGCTAAGGTAAATAACGCGATAATAAATACTAAAATAACACCAACTGCCAAGCTTAAATCAACATCCGACACGCCTAAAAACCCATACCTAAACGCGTTAACCATATAAATAATAGGATTTACTTGTGATACGTTTTGCCAAAACTCAGGCAGTAATGTAATTGAATAAAACACCCCACCTAAATAAGTTAGCGGCGTTAAAATAAAGGTAGGAATAATACTAATATCGTCAAAGCTATTAGCATATATAGCATTTATTAAGCCGCCGAGTGCAAATACCGCAGAGGTTAAAATAACGGTAGCCATAATGATAAAAATATTATGAATTTGAATATCAACAAACAATAACGATACGCAGGTAACAATAAAGCCCACCATTATTCCGCGCGTCATGCCACCGCCCATATAGCCAAGCACAATAATGTAGTTTGGCACTGGGGCTACAAGTAGCTCTTCAATACTTTTTTGAAATTTAGTAGAGTAAAAACTTGAGGCTACATTAGAATAGGAGTTAGTAATAACCGACATCATTATCAGCCCAGGTACAATAAACTCCATATAACTAAAGCCACCCATATCACCAATACGTGAGCCTATTAAGTTACCAAAAATAACAAAATATAAACTCATGGTAATTGCTGGAGGCACTAAGGTTTGCACCCAAATACGTAAAAAACGAATACACTCTTTAATCCAAATACTTTTTAAAGCTACGCCATATTTAAACATTTATTTGCCCCGACCTTGTTCTAATAATCCAACAAATAACTCTTCTAATCTATTTGCTTTGTTACGCATACTCAACACGGTATTACCTTGCTCGGTTAGCGCACTAAATACAGCGTTTAAGCCTTGCGATTTAGCCACTTCAACTTCAATAGTATGCTCGTCGTCCATTGTAAATTTATAACCCTCTAGGGTAACTGGCTTAGCCGGTGTTTTTAAATCTAAAATAAAGGTTTCTTTATCAAGCTTAGATAACAGTGCTTTAATAGTGGTGTTTTCAACAATCAGGCCATTGTCTATTATGGCTATGTTTTTACACAATAACTCTGCTTCTTCTAAGTAATGAGTGGTTAAAATAATGGTGACGCCTTGCTCATTAATTTGGCGTAAAAAATCCCACATTGAGCGACGCAGCTCTATATCAACACCCGCTGTTGGCTCATCTAAAATCAGTAATTTAGGCTCATGCATAAGTGCGCGAGCAATCATTAAACGGCGTTTCATGCCACCTGAAAGCGTACGCGCTTGTTTATCTTTTTTATCCAGCAGCCCCAATTGGGTTAAATACTTTTCGGCGCGTTTATGTGCTTCGCCGCGTGGTACACCATAATAACCCGCTTGAGTTACTAATATTTGAGTTAGGGTTTCAAATTGGCTAAAGTTAAACTCTTGCGGCACTAAGCCTAAATGCGTTTTAGCGGCCTCTAGGTCGGTGTCTATGTCGCAACCAAACACCTCAACCTTACCTTTTGTTTTATTTACCAGTGATGAAATAACACCAATTGTGGTCGACTTACCCGCTCCATTAGGGCCAAGTAAGGCAAAAAAATCGCCCTCACGCACTTGTAAATCAATACCCTTTACAGCTTCAACCCCATTAGTATAAACCTTAGTAAGGCCTGCTATATTTAAAGCAATTTGTTGCTTACTCATGACTTGCCCTCACCATAACCCCAACGCTTTGTTAGGTTATGTTCAATGTTTAAATGATCTAAAATTCGCGCCACCATAAAATCAACTAAGTCGGCAATACTTTGCGGCTGATGATAAAAACCCGGCGACGCAGGCATAATAGTGACCCCTAAGCGTGAAAGCTTAAGCATGTTTTCCAGATGAATTTGATTAAACGGTGTTTCGCGTGGCACTAAAATAAGATGGCCACGCTCTTTAATTACCACATCGGCGGCGCGCTCTAGTAAGTTGTCAGATGCGCCAACAGCAATAGCCGAAACCGTGCCCGCGCTACAAGGGCACACTATCATTTTTTTAGGGGCAGCTGATCCTGAGGCTACCGGGCTAAACCAGTTGTCTTTACCATATACTTTTAGCTGTTCTGGCTTGGCGTTATATAGCGCACTTAATTGCTCACTGGCTTTGGTTTCATTACCTGAGAGCTTAATACCAGATTCAATATCAAATACCACTCGCGCTGCACTTGAAATAAGCACATACACCTGAAATTGCTGCTCTATTAATACCTCTAATAATCTCAAGCCATAAGGCGCACCCGACGCGCCACTAAATGCTAAGGTAATTGTGTCTTTAAATTGCAAATTATTCTCCGCTGTATTTATTAGCCAGTGCATCGACTAGTTGCTGATGCAGGCCATTAAAACTACCATTGCTCATTATTAAAATATGTTGATTAGCTGCTATATTATCAAGTACGGTATCAATAATTACCTGGGTACTGGTAAAACACTGCATACCGGCTGTAGCCGCTTGTTCGCTCAGCGACCAGCTTAGGTTTTCTGGCTCAAAAAGCAGTACCTCATCGGCATCACTCAACGAGGCAAGCAATGTATGTTGATGCACGCCCATTTTCATGGTGTTTGATCGCGGCTCTAAAATAGCAATTATTTTATCACTGCCTACTTTAGCGCGCAGCCCTGCTAATGTGGTTTGAATAGCCGTTGGATGATGTGCAAAATCGTCATACACTTTTATATTATTAATATCGGCTTTGAGCTCCATGCGTCGTTTAGGGCTAATAAACTCGCCAAGTGCCGCTATACTATGCTCAACGGCAATGCCCACATGACGCGCAGCTGCGATTGCCATAATAGCATTTTTAACGTTGTGCTCACCCATTGCCTGCCAATTAACGGTGCCTTGTTTTTCATTATTTAAAAACACTTTAAACTCACTGCCATCGGCTTTTATTAGTTCATAATTCCAATCAATACCCAAGGTTTCACTTTCGCTCCATAGTCCTTGAGTTATTACATCACTAAGTGCTTGATCATCCTTTGGCCAAATAACTTTGCCACTTTGTGGTACTGTACGTATTAAATGATGAAATTGTTTTTTAATCGCGTTTAAATCTTCAAAAATATCGGCATGATCAAACTCAAGATTATTTAAAATAAGTGTTCGCGGTAAATAATGCACAAACTTACTGCGCTTATCAAAAAATGCAGTGTCGTATTCGTCTGCTTCAATAACAAAAAAGGGGGTTTCGCCTACTTTGGCCGACACGCCAAAATTTTGTACTATGCCGCCAATTAAAAAGCCCGGTTTTAAACCCGCATACTCTAAAATCCATGCAAGCATACTCGCTGTGGTGGTTTTACCATGTGTACCAGCAACAGCAAGTACCCATGAATTTTGTAATAAGTTATGTTTTAGCCATTCAGGCCCAGATGTATAAGGCAGACCTTTATCAAGTACATATTCAACACATGGATTGCCTCGGCTCATAGCATTGCCAATAACCACCATGTCTGGCGCTGGCTCTAATTGGGTTACCTCGTAGCCTTGGGTTAACTCAATTCCGAGATCTTCAAGCTGCGTGCTCATAGGTGGATAAACGTTTTGATCAGACCCAGTTACTTTATGGCCAAGCGATTTAGCAATCGCAGCTATTCCACCCATAAAGGTGCCACAAATACCTAAAATATGAATATGCATCTACTTTCCTTTAATCGTGTGCTTACTTTGCACAACAGCAAAGTTTAATGGCGCTATAATGCCAAAATTCGTGCTTCGTTACCATTGCGCATGCGCATTTCACTGTTGCCAAAAACGCCTAAGTAACTTAATAATTAAGCCACTAACGTTAAAAGTATCACTGACAAAAAAGCCTTCCACACTAGGAAGGCTTTTAAACGCTTAAATTAAACGAGTTAAAATATTAATTACAGCGTTAAAAATACAATTAACCCGACCCCTAGCAATAATCGGTAAATAACAAATGGCAACATTCCCATGCGTTCTATTACTTTTAAAAACATATAAATACAGGCATAAGCCGATAAGAATGACAACACAACACCTAATAACAAGGTGTTCCAGTCAACTAGATGATCCCCTAGTGCAAGCTCAACGGTATAGTAAAGGCCCATCATAGAAATGATAGGTATTGCCAGTAAAAACGAAAAGCGTGCAGCACTTTGTTTATTCATGCCAAGCATTAAACCCGCAGTCATAGTAATACCTGAACGTGACGTGCCTGGGATCATCGCAACGGCCTGTGCTAGGCCTATAATAAGCGCGGTTTTCCAATTTAGCTGATAAATCGTTTTAGTTTGCTTACCTTTTGCATCCGCATACCAAAGCAATAAACCAAATATAATGGTGGTAACCGCGATCACCCATGCGCTACGCAAATAAAGCTCTATCATATCTTTTAAAAGCAAACCTAAAATAGCGGCTGGAATTGTGCCTAAAATTATCCACCAGCCTAATTTACTGTCATCGGTGCTACCTTGCGCACCAAACGACTTAAACCATGCACTAAGTATGCTGCTTACTTCTTTACGAAAATAAATCACTACTGCAATTAAAGTACCTACATGTACTGCAACATCAAATGCTAACCCTTGATCTTCCCAGCCCAATATTTGCGATGGTAAAATTAAGTGCGCAGAGCTAGAAATAGGCAAAAATTCAGTAAATCCCTGAATAAGAGCTAAAACAATAATTTCAATAATACTCATGGGTTAGAAAACTCCACTTTCCATAGTTTTTGTTGAGGGTTGTTGTACTCGCGCCAAAGCTCGGCAATGGTTTGCTGTGCAACAGGGTGATAAAAATGTGGAGCTACTTCAGCTAGAGGCTGTAATACAAAGGCGTTTTTTGTAATTTCGTCACGTGGTAACTGTGCGGGAGAGTCGCAAATTACATCATCATAAAATAGTAAATCTAAATCGAGGGTCCGCGGGCTAAACTTTTTATCGTTTGCAGTACGACCATTATTGCGCTCAATTTGCTTTAGTAAGCTACATACATTTGCTAATGGCATATCGGTTGTAGCACCAACCACCGAGTTATAAAAGTTATTACCAGCAAATCCAACCGCTTCACTTTCAAATACTGAAGAATGCACTAAGTCGTTAAAGTGCGGCTTAAGCGCTATGAGCGCGCAGCGCATATAATGCGCTTTATTAATATTTGACCCTAAACTAATATAAATTTGCGCCATTTAAATACTTGCCTTAGTACGCGTAATTTCAACACCCACAGTTTGCGCCTGAGCAACGGCTGCAGGTTTACTTACTCGAATAGTAACTTGTGGGGTATTAAACTCAGTCAAAATTATATGCGCTAATTGCTCAACTAAGGTTTCGAGCAGCTCTACCGGCTTTGCCGTACTGTGCTCAATAATCCGCTCACTTACTTTTGCATAATCGAGTGCTAAATTAATATCATCGTTTGCAGCTGCAGGTTTAATATCACTTAACATTTCAACGTCAAAGTAAAGGCTTTGTTTACTTTTTTTTTCAAAGTCGTACACTCCAATAATAGTGTCGACGTGTAATTGCGATATAAATACCTTGTCCATTAATGCTCCTAATGACAGTAACAAGCCACTGAGTTAACTGCATAATGTATCAATTAAATTAATACTGTATATACTTTAAGCAGTGTTTAAATACATATAAATTACTTCTACAATAACAAGGTAGCTATACTAGTTAGTAATTAAAGCAGTTTATAAATTTTGACGTCAATAATAGCCGAAAAAGTACAATTAAAAAATAAGGAAGCACGTGTTAGCCACTTTAATGTTTATTTTAGCCTATTTACTTGGGTCGATTTCGTCGGCCATACTCGTCTCGCGGTTATTTAAACTCCCCGATCCGCGTAGTAATGGCTCTAATAATCCAGGGGCAACTAATGTTTATCGGCTGGGGGGCGCACTACCCGCTTGTTTAGTACTGGTATTTGATATTTTAAAAGGCACTATTCCCGTTTGGGGGGCTTACTTTTTAGATCTTGAGCCGCTTGCGCTTGGTTTAGTCGCTGTGGCTGCCTGTTTAGGGCACATGTTCCCGTTATTTTTTGGTTTTAAAGGAGGTAAAGCGGTAGCCACTGCTTTTGGGTCTTTATTACCTATAGGGCTATCTCTGGCGGGTTTGTTAATTTGTACTTGGTTTATTATGGTAGCAATAACGCGCTATTCTTCTCTTGCTGCCTTAGTTGCGGTTTCGCTTGCACCTTTATACACTTGGTTAATAAAGCCACTTTATACGCTACCCGTTACCTTTATTACGGTACTAATTATTTTTAGGCATCGCTCTAATATCGCACGGTTATTTAGTGGTGACGAGCCAAAAGTGGGCGCTAAAAAAGCACCCACTGATGAAAAAAGCGATATTTAACTGCTATTAAATGGCTTCTAGACTGTCGATTGGCCAGCGTGGTTTAGTTTTCATATCAAGGGTAGCAAATTGCCCTGCTTTTAATCTTTGCATCCCTGCGTACGCAATCATAGCGCCATTGTCGGTACAAAATTCGGTACGCGGATAATACACTTGCCCTTTCATACCTTGCATCACACGCTCTAACTGCAAACGTAACTGCGTATTAGCACTTACACCACCAGCAATTACTAACCGTTTTATACCTGTTTGCTTAAGTGCACGTTTGCATTTTATTACCAAGGTATCGATAACCGCGGTTTGAAATGCATGCGCTATATCGGCTTTAGTTTGCTCGTCATCATTGTTTTCACGAATAGTGATAGACGCTGCTGTTTTTAAACCGCTAAAACTAAAATCTAGACCAGGCTTGTCTGTCATCGGACGTGGAAATATAAATCGCTTAGCCACCCCCTGCTCTGCCATTTTAGCTAAACGTGGGCCACCGGGGTAATCAAGTCCTAGTAATTTTGCTGTTTTATCAAATGCTTCGCCTGCTGCATCATCAACCGACTCACCCAGCACTTCATATTGGCCAATACCGGCTACTTTAACCATCATGGTGTGTCCGCCCGATACTAGCAAAGCAATAAACGGAAACTCAGGAACATTTTCCTCAAGCATCGGCGCTAATAAATGCCCTTCCATATGATGCACTGCTACTGCGGGAATATCCCAACCATAAGCAAGAGAGCGACCAATTGAGGTGCCAACTAGAAGTGCGCCAACTAAACCTGGGCCTGCTGTATACGCAACGCCATCTAAATCTTCAGGGCCGCAACCCGCTTGTGCAAATGCAGCGTCGATAAGGGGCAGTGTTTTACGTACATGATCCCGTGATGCCAGCTCTGGCACTACACCGCCATAATCTGCGTGTACTTTTACTTGGCTATATAATTGATGCGCCAATAAACCTTTTTCGTCATCGTATATAGCAATACCGGTTTCATCGCATGACGATTCAATGCCCAAAATTCGCACTGTTTTTCTCCTGCCACCTATTTAGGTGCTTTTTAAACTAAATTATTTACGTTTTATAATGTTAAACCAATATTGGTTTGCCCATCTGCAAGCACATGTTTTTTAAGTTCTTTAACATTATCAGAGGTCACACGGCCCATGGCTTCTACAAAGTCAATTAGCTCGCCTAATACATCCATTTCGTATTGCATTAGAGGGTGTTCGCGTATTGCTTTGTTATCGGCAACTTCACCTTCAACCGTCATTTGATATTCAATAAAGCGGGCAACCGTTGCTTGCGATATTTTACTTATATTTATGAGCTCTTGCTCATCTTGCGCCATTAAACCATGCATAAGGCTTAATAATGCGGTCGCGGCATCAATTGCCGGATACGTACCAAACATATCAAAGTCAGCTAGCTCAGGCACATTGGGTTCTATTTTTTCGATTTGCTTTTCAAGATCAATCTTACTTTTTGGTAGCAGTATTTTTTCCCAGCACACATTCAAAGCACTGCGTAAAACAGTTTCGTCACCAAACCCTGTTGCTTCACTAAATAGGCCATAGTTAGGTAGCATACGCTCAATTAAGGCACTGGCTAACACTGCTTTTTGTAAGTAGTTTAGCTCTCTAATACGCTGAAAGTTATTTGCTTTTGTCATTTTTTAACGTCTCGCATGACCAACAAAATTCAAATGTTGATCCATTATGCTCATTACAATTAGGACACACCCAATCTGGAGCTGATTGTTTTACTTGCTGGTAGTTTACC
Source organism: Pseudoalteromonas sp. 19-MNA-CIBAN-0066 (assembly GCF_040308705.1). Classification (NCBI taxonomy): domain Bacteria; kingdom Pseudomonadati; phylum Pseudomonadota; class Gammaproteobacteria; order Alteromonadales; family Pseudoalteromonadaceae; genus Pseudoalteromonas; species Pseudoalteromonas sp. 19-MNA-CIBAN-0066. The sequence goes on along the minus strand of NZ_JBEONZ010000010.1, from coordinate 31,260 downwards.
AATATTTGTCGCGCATGGCGCTCTTTTATCGCATAAACCTGCACACTGGCTTGAGCCTGATCAAACGGTATTTCTCCCAAAGCTCCTTGCAGCATTTCACCTTTAATTTGACACTCTATGCCATCATTTAAAATTAAGCCTTTAATTATATTCGCTTCTAAACTATTTTCAGCGCGATATATTGTGATCCATGCGAAAGGGTCAACGGTTAAGTTATCACTATTAGTATTTTGCAATTTTCACCTCATTTATTTGTGTTTACAATGCCTTTCATTAATGTGTTAATTCATAAACTAGCCAGCTTGCAGGAATAAATATGACACTTACAACTCCAGGATTACTTTTTCCGGCTATTTCATTGTTACTACTTGCCTATACAAACCGATTTTTAGTAATAGCGCAATTAATTAGAGGATTAAACGCCCGTGAAGGTGAATCAATTCGCCCGGTTGTTGTTGCGCAAATAACCAATTTAAGAAAGCGTATAAAACTTATAAGAACCATGCAGGTATATGGAGTTGTATCTTTTTTACTATGCACACTTTCCATGTTTGCGTTATTTATAGAGCTCAATACTACTGGAATTATTTTATTTGGCGTTAGTCTTACTTGCTTAAGTTTATCGTTATTAACTTCGTTATTTGAAATTCATATTTCTTGCGATGCAATTGAAATAGAACTGCAAAGCATTGAAAATAAACCATTGAGCAACCGGGTTAGTCGTAACTTTGTTGAATAAAAGCTTATAGTTTCAAATAATAATTTTTGCACAGTGGTTTATTAACCCTTAAGGCAAAGCTACTTTATATGTTACTTGCATAATAAAAGCTTAAAACACATAACAAACTATTAGTTATTAACCTAAAGGATAATACTATTTAACAATTTCACTCTTTAATTAATACTAAAAGAGGGATATGCTGATTGAAATTTATTATAAATTTACAATCGCATTTAAATATTACTTATTAATTTTAATAGATTAATAAGTAATATTACTATGTTCGCGTATATGCGACTTACTTATAAAAAGGGACTATAAAGTGAGATTTGAACAACTGGAACAATTCATAGCACTTGGCATGTTACGCCACTTCAGACAAGCCGCAGAACAAACTAAAATAAGCACGTCGGCGCTTACACGTAGCATTCAAACTCTTGAAGAAGAAATAGGCTACGAGTTAGTTAAACGCTCTACTCGCTCGGTACACCTTACCGATGCTGGTGAACTTTTTCTTGATTATGCTAAAAATACGCTTAGTGAGTTGGCATTAACTAAGCAGCGTATTTTTCAATCTATTAATGGCACTATTGAAAAAAAGCTAATTATTGGCTACACCAACAAAGCAAGTAGTGTTGTACCTATTTCGTGTGGGCAATTTTTAAATCAATATCCGCATATTAAAATTGAAATGCAACTCCAAGATAAACAAGAACTTTCGCGTAAACTGCAACAGGGCGAAATAGATATTAGTGTTTATTCGCAAGCCATTAATAGCATTGGTAGTGATATTCACTTACCTGATCAGCTAATTTTATTTGTTTCTAAAAACCACCCTCTTGCGCATAAAGCCGACATTAGCAAACAAGAGCTAGATCACTACCCTATGTTTGGTTGTTTTTCACAATCTAAACCCGTACAACTTATGCTTAATGAAGCCATTGATGGATTAAACAAATCATCTAGCATTAAAGTTGGCAGCATAGAGCAAGTAATGGCAGGTCTTGAAAAGTCAGATCATTTTGCAATAGCAGGCATTGAGCACACCAATGCTATTGCTGAAAATAGTAATCTTATTCAGTTAAAAACCAATAAAGACCTAAGCCGTGAGCAACTTATAGTACAAACGAGTCAAAAAATTGAAGTGGGTGAGCATATAGAGCACCTGTTATCACTGATAAAAAAAATGGCTATGACGGTAAATTAATAAATAAAATAAGTGCCTTTAAACATATAAATGATGGCTATTAAGTTGCTTTGCACTAGACTAGCTGCTCTTTATTTTAATAATTAGTATCAATGGGCAACTTTATTACCTCAGAAATATATTTAGATCATATTGAAGCTTATGGTTACGCTATTGTTGAAAACGCCATTGATGAAGGCTTAATGTCTGATTTAATGGCCGATTGTTACCGGATAAACCCGCACTTTAGCTTAGCTGGAATTGGCCGCTTAAATAATCAGCAAATTGATAGCACTATTCGCAAAGACAAAACATACTGGTTTGATGGCAGTTCGCAAGCCCAAAAAAATTATCAAACTGCGATGGAAGGCATTAGAACAACACTTAACCGGTGTTTTTTTATGGGGTTATTTGATTATGAATGCCACTACGCAAAATATACTTTAGGTGATTTTTATAAAAAGCATGTTGATGCTTTTAAAGGTCGTTCTAACCGTGTTTTTACCACCGTTTTATACTTAAACACGCCACAGCAAGGCGGCGAGTTAGTTATTTATAAACCTAAAAGTAAAGACATTGAAATTACTATTAGGCCAACAGCTGGCACCTTAGTATTATTTGAAAGCGAACGCTTTGTTCATGAAGTGCTACCTGCGGTTGATGAACGCTACTCGATTGCTGGTTGGTTCAGAAAAAACACGTCAATCAGTGGCATTATTGATCCACCCCGCTAACAATACTCTACCCTGTTATTAAAGTGCGACAGGGTAGGAAAACAATAAGCCGATAAAAAAGGCTAATCCTACATAATGATTGTTTAAAAACGCTTTAAAACAATCGGTGCGTGCGCGTTGTTGAATAAGCACTTGTTGGTAAACTAACAATACAATAGCAACACTAAGACCAAGCCAATAACTCAGCCCAATATTATTAAGTGCTCCTATAGCGAGCATTAACGCTATAAAGGCTAAATTAAGTAACCCTATAATGTGACGATCGTATTTACCAAATAAAATAGCGGTAGATTTAACCCCTATTTTTAAGTCATCATCTCTGTCGACCATGGCATACATAGTGTCGTAGGCTACCGTCCAGCAAATATTAGCAATAAATAACAGCCAAGCCTGTATAGGAAGTGCATTAATTGACGCCATAAAAGCCATAGGAATAGCCCAACCAAATGCTGCGCCTAACACCACTTGCGGTAATTGTGTATAACGCTTCATAAACGGGTAACAAAACGCTAAAGCAAGTGCACCAAAAGAGAGTAATATTGTATTTACACTAAGCATTAACACCAGTAAAAATGCGACTGTTATTAATAATATAAACAAACTAATCGCTTCACCACTACTAACCTGTCCTGAAACTAATGGCCGCTGCATTGTACGTTTAACCGAACCATCTATTTTTCTGTCGGCAAAATCATTAATAACGCATCCGGCGCTGCGCATTATCACAACACCCAGCGTAAATACTATAAAGTTAGTTAAACTTGGCATTCCTGCATTTGCTAACCACAGCGCCCAATATGTTGGCCAAAGTAATAGTAAAGTACCTATTGGTTTATCTATACGCATGAGCGCAATATAATAAGGAATATGGCTTGGGGTTAAACGCGCTAATTTCATGAGTACAAATACGCTCCTGGTAAAAACACTTCACACACTAAAAATTTATAGTCTTTAAGCGAAAATAGACTGCGACGGCCAAGTAAACTTTGCGATGGTAACTTTAATTGTGCAACAAGCTGTTGTAATGAATGCTGGGTATTAAAGCGCGCAATTTCTATATCTGTGCGGGTTAATTGTGGATCTTGAAAAATCACATCGCCTAATGGTCGCTCCCCCATATTATGTAATTTATTATTTGCGGCGTTAACACTTGCTGGCAACCAGCTTTGCGCATATACAACCGGTTTATTGTCGCAAAGTAAAAGTACCTCACGGTTAAGCGCAGTAGTTTGCGTACAGCCTAATAATTGTTGTTGCTCTGCACTAAGCTCAAACTCTTGCTCACTAAGTACTTTTACACTAAAACACTGTGAGCGACTTTTTAATTTGGCTGTTAATGAATGCGGTTCAAATAACCACTCTTGCTCTGCACTCGATAAATCACTAAACAGTGAGGCACATTGCCAATCGGCAGATAATGAAACAGGGAAAGTAATCACAATTGCTCTACTTAATAAAAATCAGTTGAATAATAACATTGCCAAAGCATTTGAAAAAGTACGATTTACTGCCACTAATAGTTGCTCTGCGCTGTATATTAGGCACTATAAGGTATAGACTATTTACAACACGTTTATAAAAAACAGCATTTAACATGAAAAAAACAGTATTCGCCGGCCTTTTTGTACTTATCGCAAGTTTAGTAAGCTTAACCGCACGAGCAGATTCGACTGTGGGTTACTTTGGTTTTGAGCCAGACATTATTACCAACTATATTGGCGCATCGAGTAAAAAAATGGGCTATGTGCGCATTACTATCGATTTAATGCTTAATAACGCATCAGATATTGCAACCGTAGAGCACCATACGCCATTGCTGCGCGACGCCTTAGTTGAAATTTTATCTAAAGAACCTGAAGATAAAATAAAATCGCTCAGTGGGCGTGAAGAAATAAGAGTAAAAAGTGCAGCAAAACTTAAAAGCTTATTAAAAGAAGAAACGGGACAAGAGATCATCCGTGAAGTCTTGTTCACCAAGTATTTATATCATTAATTGTGGCTTTTAGTTTTTAATATAGACGTGGTAACGGCGTAAGCCATACCGCTAATTAACCCGCCTAAATGCGCCCAATTAGCCATCCCTATAAACAACACATCCGCAAAACCGAGCACCAACCAAATTAGCATAAAACCAATAATTGCAGTGCTTACTAATGCAGGTTGTTTAGGGTTTAAGGCGCTGTGGATCCAGCAAAAGCCAAGTAGCGCGTATACCACGCCACTTAGGCCACCAAAGTTAGGGCCAACCATTAAATATTGTGCCCAATTGCTGATTAAGGCGCTTACCACAAACAGCCCGATTAAGCTGAGCTTGCCACATTGTTTTTCGATATTATCGCCAAGCGACACCCACCAAACTAAGTTAAATACAATATGCATGGCGCTAAAGTGCACTATAGCAGGGGTAATCCACGTTAATGGCTCGGCAGGATTAAACTGCAACGTGGTATATATTGTTTCAAATCCACCCAATAAAAATGCAATATAAATAACAACACTTAAAATGCTAACCGTTTGATTAAGCCAGCTAAGCGCTTTAAATCGCGCCACTAAATTCAGCGATTGCCCTTGATACTTAAGCGGTGATTGCGTGCTTCCAACTTCCCAAGATGCTTGCTGGTAGCGGGCATGATTAGGATTTTGCGTAAACTCAGCCCAAAGCGGTTGCACTTGATGAAAGTGCTCAGGTAAAACGCTAATAATTACTGTGCTACCATCTGTTGAGCGTAACTCGCCTTGCAAGCCTTGGCTTTTTAAATAGTCTATAAAGCCTTGTGCAGCACGCGGATTATTTAAACTGCCAAGCTCTATCATCGTTCAACTTTCTCGCTGTAGGCCGCTTCCCATGCTGTAAAACCACCATCCATACTGTACACATCTTCAAAACCTTGCTCCACTAAGTAGCTTGCTGCGCCTTGCGAGCTCATACCGTGATAACAAACAATAATTATTGGCTGATCAAACTCTTTTTCCATCATAAAATGTGCAATGTTAGCGTTCGAAAGCGCTTCAGAACCTGGAATATGCCCCGCTTGATATGAATTTGGATCGCGGATGTCTGCAATTACCACGTCTTCTTTATCTAATAATTCAAGAGTTTGTGCTATTGATATATGTTTAAATGCCATTGAAATCTCTTTTAAAAATAATTAAATCAATAAAAAAGGCGACTCAAGCCGCCCTTTTAATACCATTTATAAAACCGTATTAAACTAAATTAATCCCAGTTTAGTATCACTTTGCCTGATTGTCCTGAAATCATCATATCAAAACCAGCTTGAAAGTCGTCTATTGAATATTGATGAGTGATAATTGGGTTTAAGTCTAAACCTGATTGAATAAGACTTGCCATTTTATACCAGGTTTCGAACATTTCACGGCCATAAATACCTTTGATCACTAAGCCTTTAAAAATAACTTGGTTCCAGTCTACCGCCATATCTGATGGTGGAATACCTAGCATGGCAACTTTACCGCCATGGTTCATATTATTTAGCATAGAATTAAAAGCACTTGGTACACCCGACATTTCAAGACCAATATCGAAGCCTTCAGTCATACCTAGCTCTTTTATTACATCTTCAAGCTTTTCGTTGGCTACGTTAACAGCGCGTGTTGCACCCATTTTGCGTGCTAGCTCTAAGCGGTATTCGTTTACATCGCTAATAACTACGTGACGTGCGCCTACGTGCTTTGCCACTGCTGCTGCCATAATACCAATGGGGCCTGCACCAGTAATTAATACATCTTCGCCGACTAAATCAAACGACAGCGCGGTATGTACGGCATTACCAAAAGGATCAAAAATTGATGCTAATTCGTCTGAAATATTATCAGGAATTTTAAACGCATTAAACGCTGGTATAACTAAGTATTCAGCAAATGCACCTTCGCGATTTACGCCTACACCTGTGGTGTTACGACATAAATGTACGCGCCCTGCACGACAGTTACGACAATGGCCACACGTGATATGGCCTTCGCCAGATACTCGGTCGCCAACCTTAAAACCACGTACTTCTTGGCCCATATCGACCACTTCGCCAACATACTCATGGCCAACAACCATAGGTGTAGGAATAGTTTTTTGCGCCCACTCGTCCCACTTATAAATATGAACGTCGGTGCCACAAATTGCAGTTTTACGAATTTTAATTAGCAGGTCGTTATGGCCAACTTCTGGTTTTGGCGCATCTGTCATCCAAATACCCGGTTCTGCTTTTAATTTAGATAATGCTTTCATAATTCACACTCAACTAAAAAACCGCGGCTATAGCGCGGTTTACAATAAAATTAAATAACGCCCATTTCTTTACCAATACGGGTAAAGGCAGCAATGGCGGTATCAAGTTGTTCAATGCTATGTGCAGCTGAGATTTGGGTACGAATACGTGCCTGACCTTTAGGTACAACAGGGAATGAAAAACCGGTTACATAAATACCTTCAACTAATAACTTATCAGCCATTAATGATGCAACTTTAGCATCGCCTAGCATAACTGGAATAATGGCATGATCTTTACCACCACAGGTAAAGCCAGCTGCTTCCATTTGCTCGCGGAAGTATTTAGCGTTTGACCAAAGCTTAGCGCGAAGCTCGCCACCACTTTCTAGCATTTCAAGCACTTTAATCGATGCAGTCACAATTGCCGGAGCTAATGAATTTGAAAATAAGTAAGGACGCGAACGTTGACGCAACCACTCAACAATTTCTTTTTTACCTGATGTATAACCACCTGATGCACCGCCCAATGCTTTACCTAAGGTACCGGTAATAATATCTACGCGATCAAGCACGTTACAATACTCTGGTGTGCCTTTACCATTTTCGCCAACAAAGCCCACAGCATGCGAGTCGTCAACCATTACTAATGCATCGTATTTATCAGCTAAATCACACACTGTGGCTAAATCACAAATAACGCCATCCATAGAAAAAACGCCATCTGTGGCAATTAGCTTAGTTTTAGCACCTGCTTCAGTCGCGGCAATAAGCTGCTTTTCAAGGTCAGCCATATCGTTATTAGCATAACGAAAACGCTTAGCTTTACATAAACGTACGCCATCGATAATTGAAGCATGATTAAGTGAATCCGAAATAATCGCGTCTTCAGCGCCTAAAATAGTCTCAAACAGACCTGTATTAGCATCAAAGCACGATGAGTATAAAATAGTATCTTCGGTTTCTAAAAACTCACTGATTTTTTTCTCTAATGTTTTGTGAATATCTTGCGTACCACAAATAAAGCGTACTGAGGCCACACCAAAACCATGTGCGTCTAAGCCATCTTGCGCTGCTTTAATTAGCTCTGGGCTATTTGCTAAGCCTAGGTAATTATTAGCACAAAAGTTAATTACTTTGCCTGATGCAACTTCAATTTGAGCTTGCTGCTGCGATAAAATAATACGCTCGCTTTTATACAAACCTTCAGTTTTTACGTCTTCAATTTGCTGTTGTAGCTGGCTAAAAAAAGCAGATGCTCTCATCTTTAGTCTCCATTTGATTTAACAGGTTAAACAGCAAAACAAAGCTACTGTTTATTATGTGGGGTATTGTAAAAGTTTAACGAATAAAATGCACTGTTTGCAGTTCATCGCAAATTATAAATTTGGCAGCAATTCCTGCCAGTTTACAGTGCCTGAATTGGGGGGCGTATTTGAATTTATAAAAGTGCTGGTAAATCATTAATTGAATTGAAAATAAAATCTGCAGTTTGTTTGGCGCTGTCATCAAACTGCTGGCCAGAGTGCACCAATACGCGCGTGGCAATGCCAGCTTGTTCTGCAGCTTGCATATCACTTTTTTTATCGCCTACCATAATACTTTGCTGCGGATCGATATTATGCTCACTAATACCTTGTAGTAGCATACCAGGGGCTGGTTTTCTGCAAGCGCACTGTTTTAAATACTCAGGCAATGCATTTTTAGGATGATGAGGGCAAAAATAAACGTCGCTTATCAATATCTGATGTGCGCTAAACTGTGCTTTCATCCAGCTGGTCAGTGCTATAAAGTCAGCCTCGGTGTAATAACCACGGCCAATACCTGACTGATTAGTTACAATAATAATTTTATAACCGGCATCATAAAATGCCTTGCACGTGCTAAATACTCCTTCGATAAATTCAAACCGCTCACTTTGATACACATAGCCATGATCAACGTTTACTACGCCATCTCTATCTAAAAATAGCGCTTTATTTTTTTGTGATTGATTCATTATAACGACTCTTTTTGCACAACATGATCAAACATAGCTTTTACCGCATCAATGGTAATTTGGCTCATTAAATCGTCACCTTTAATACGTGTGCCCCAAGGCAGCTGCTGCGCTGTTTTACCCGTTTGTTTAAGTAAGTTTTGATGATATACCTCAACCACATAGTTTTGGTATAAATACGGCCCTGTGCGCGCTGGGTTTGAATGGGCATACAGCCCAATAACAGGAGTGCCTACCGTTACTGCCATATGGGCAGGGCCAGTATCTGGGGCTAGTACTACACTGGCGCGTTTTAACACGCACAACAATTCTTTAAGCTTAGTTTTACCAACTAGGTTTAAAATGCTGTGTTGGCTGTGTTTAATAATATTATTGGCAAGGTTTATTTCCAGCTCGGTAGGGCCGCCGGTCAAGGCCACTTTAAATCCCTGCTGATGGGCATAATCAGCAAGCGCGGCATAACGTTCGGGAAGCCAATTACGCTGTGCTTTACTTGCTGCTGGAGAGATAACAAACAGCTTATTAGATAAGTATTCTGCAGTGAGTAATTCATCGGCAGTGTTTTGATCTTGCTGTGTATAAGGCATTTCCCAACTTGGCTGATAATCATTCACGCCAATGGCTTTAGCAAAGCCTTTAAACCCTTCTAACACGTGCGCATGTGGCTGCGCTGCAATGCGTTTATTTATAAATAGGCTATGCAGCTCTTTTGAGCGCGCCCAATCAAAGCCTATTTTAACTTTTGCAGGAATACAACGTGCAACAAATCCGGCCCTTAATGCCACCTGCATATTAAGCAGTACATCAAAGTTTTGCCCTTTAAAAGTTTGCTTTAAATTTTTCAGTGCTACGCGGCCTTGTTTTTTATCAAACACCACCAGCTCAACACCGGGTAAGTTAGCCAATAACATAGCTTCTACTTTGCCAATAACCCAAGTGATTTTTGCATTAGGATGCGCTTTTTGAATCGCTTGTACTGCACTCACAGCATGGCATACATCGCCAATAGCAGAGAGTCGTAAAATACAAATAGAGGAGTAGTTAGGCACTGAAGTCACGCGTTTCCTTGGGCATTAAATAGTAAAACCCGATCTTAAATTATAATCGCGCTATTGCAAGTACTTATCCTCGGCTTTAAAACGCGCTAACATAGGCGCATATTTAAGTAATACCCGTGAGCTATGTTCAAACAACACGTCCAAGGTAAGCATACTCTGCTGAGCCACCCTAGTTATGAAAATCAGGTTAATTTAAACTGGTTTAATGCCGACTACTGGCAGCAACAAAATAAAATAGTGGGTGCTAAAAAAGGCCGCGCAATGGCGTGGTTTTTTAAAAATAATGAACTAACCGCTGTGCTAAGACATTATTGGCGCGGTGGCTTGGTCGGTAAATTACTCAGTGACCAATACTTGTATTTAGGCTTTGAGCAAACGCGAGTATATAAAGAGTTTGCTTTAATGGCGCAGTTAATTGAGCTTGGCTTAAATGTACCAACTCCCATTGCTGCAAAAGTGACTCGAAGCGGGTTAATTTACCGCGGTGATATTATTACCGAGGCGGTAACAGGTGCCAAAAGTGTACTGGATATACTCGTTGAGCGTGCTTTAACTGAATCTGAATTAACAAGTATAGCAACAACCATTGCGCTATTTCACCGTAAAGGCGTATACCACGCAGATTTAAACATTAATAATATTTTATTTAATGACACTGGCCAGATATATATTATTGACTTTGATCGCGGCGAAATTAAAACGCCCGCCTTACAATGGCAACAAAGTAATATGGAGCGCCTAAAGCGCTCATTTTTAAAAGAACAAGGCCGCAACCCTGTATTTAACTGGCAAGCCAGCGACTGGCAAGCCTTGTATGTTTGTTACACAAAGCTTAAGCGCTAATTTACTTTAGCTGCTAGTTAGCTAAAGCTAAGTACTTGGCAGCCACTTGCTCTGCGTTTACTTGTTGTAAAATAGCTGCATTTGTAACGTTTGGCTTATCTGCCAGCACTTGTTCAATTACACGTGCTAACTGCTCACTTTGCTGTATTGGCACTAAATACTTACTTAGCGCACCTGTTAGTATTTCGCTGGGGCCAAAAGTACAGTTAGTGCTCACCACTGGTGTACCGACTGCAAGTGCTTCTATTAATACCGTTGGCAAGCCTTCAAAATCTGAGCTTAATACTAGCGCTTTGGCATGTTTTATCCAATTATACGGATTTTGCTCAAACCCTGGCACAATCAGTTGCTCTGCAATTCCATATTGCTGTGCAAGTTTTAATACCTTTGTCGGTTTGTTACATAACAGTACTAGTTTGTACTTTTTATCTAACTTAGCAAACGCTGCGAATAAAATATCGTGACGTTTTTGCTTGGCTAATCGCCCAACATGAATAAGGTAAGGCACATTAGGAATGTTAGTGTTTAGCTCACTGGCTTGTTGATTGATTTTTTTTAAATCGAATGGGTTATAAATTGTAGTGATCGCACTTGGAGTAATTAAGTTACCTTGGGTAATTTCATTTTCAACCCCTTTGGATACACAAATGAGTGATTTACCATTTAAGTTTTGTTTACTTTTTTTAAGGTATAAATAAGAAAGAGGCCCTAATTTTTTTTGCCTTGTTAGCTCAGCATTTACTGAGTTATGCATAACAAAATGGACATTTTCTACATTACTACGCGCAAGCAGGTTATTACTACGATCTAAATTTGACAGTACTAAGTCAATGTACCCGACTTCACTTCTCTTTTTTTCAAACCACGACTCTAGTTTAGCGACACTTGCTTTGCGTAGCCAAAAACGGTCAACCTTCGACGCTCTATCCGTAAATAAGCTCTCAACTTGTAAGTTACTTGGGATATCGTATTCAACGCTATTAGCGAGTGATAAAATAGTCACATTGTGTTTAAGTGTCGCTATTTGCTCAGCCAAAGTAAGCATTACTTTTTCAGCACCACCGCCAACCAGTGAATCAATTACTATCACTATATTCATTATTTACTTCCAAATAATAATGCTTTTACACCTTGGTTAATTACATCAAAACTATGCACGTTTGCAAATAACGCGTAGTTACTGAGTATATTTTGATAATTAGGTTCAGTGATAATCTCATTTACTTTATTGGTTATGTCTAAAATATCGAGTTCGGCTTTTGTTACCACACCAGTAGTAACGCAGCGTGCAATACGGTTACTTTGATCTTTTGATATAGCGCAAGCAACTGTGGGAGTTTGTACCGCAATAGCTTGTAATAATGTATCGCCCGCACTCAATAGTGCTACTTTAGCTTGACTTAACAATGCCAAAAACTCACTACCCTGCTGACTTGGTATGCAAATTAATTCATCAGTTTGCGGTAACGGCTTGGTGTAATTGGGCCCAAAAACAACAACTCCCTTTAGCGAGGTACGTTGAGTGATGGCCAGTGCAGCTTGAAAATAAATATCAGCACAATTTTGACCGTTTAAAGTGTGTCCGCCTGAGCCTGCATTCACTATAAAATATTCATTTTTTGTTAAATCATAGTCGTTTAATGCTTGCTGCTTTTGTTGCTCAGAGGCAAACGCAGTATAGGGACCTACATTATGCGGAGATGCTAAAGCAAAGGTATTTAATTTAAGCTTTTCTAGCCATGTAAGTGGCTCGATGCAGTAATCTGGCTGTATTACCCAGTGCACGTCAATTAAACCAATACGATTAAGCTTTAATCCTTTGGCTCGTTTTTTCTCATGTTGCGAGATGAAAACAACTTTTGCGCCCACTTTTTTTGCCGCTTTCATATGCTCAGCACGACCAGCACAATCAAACACCACCACATCAGGCTTATATTGCTCAATAAATTGACAAACTGCTTTAGTTTCTTTGGTTGCCGACCTCTCTAAAAGTGTGGTTTCAAAAGGGCAACTTTTAGCATAAGCCGTATGTTTATTTAAAATAAAGTGGATATTTATATCCCCTGAGCATTCATTTTCTAGCGTTTGCGCTAGCAAAAGTGAACGCATATATTCACCAATACCCTCTGGTGATGATACAGGAATAAATAAAAGTCGTTTTTTGCTCATTACAATCTCAATTTCCGATTTGGCACTCAGTATATCAATCACATAGTTTTAGCGATAGATAGCGACCCTTTTTATCTTATTTTTAGCCTTACTGCGCCCATTTAGTTACTGCAATAAAGTGCTTTGATTGCTAAACTTAAGGTAATTTAAATCACAAGGATCTGAACTTTGCGAAACAAAATTTTTATATTGTCTTCACTTTTTTGCGCAATGAGCGCGCCGGTTAACGCAGAGCCATGGGTAAAACCAGATGATTATGGGTTAAGAGCTGATATTCAACTTTTAGCCGATGCTGGCGTTATTTTAGCCCCGGTAACCACTTACCCTCTAATGTGGAAGAGCTTTATAAGTGAAGTAGATAACACTCCCCTAGGCCAGTTATCGCCAAACTTGCAAGATGCTTTATTACGGGTAAAACATCGTTACAAGTCTGAAAATACGGGCTCTCATAGTGTACAACTGTCTGCTTTTGCAAGTTCAGATACTATTGTTGCCACCAGTTTTGGCGCAACTAATACCCAAGAGTCAGAAGCATCTGCTGCCTACGCCTATTTAGGCGACAGTTTTGCCGCTAAAGTAGCGGTTAATTATCGTAATGATGGCAAAAAGTGTTTTGTTACTGGGAAAACTGCAGACGATATAGTGCTAGATGAGCAAGCACTTACTGACTGTAATGACACCTCCTTTGATGGCAGTTATATAGCTTACCGTTTAGGTAACTGGATTTTTAGAGCCGGTGCCATAGAGCAGTTTTGGGGCCCGGGGGTTGATAATAGTTTAATAATGTCGGGCAACGCTAAACCATTGCCTGCAATGAGCGTGACTCGAGAGCAAAGCACTGCCTTTGAAACCCCTTGGCTAAGCTGGTTAGGCCAATGGGGATTTACCGCGCAAATGGCTCAGTTAGAATCTACTCGTGTAATTCCTGATGCTTTACTGTGGAGTACTCGCGTTAATTTCAGGCCATTACAGCAATTAGAAATTGCACTGAGCTGGTCAGCGCAATGGGCTGGCGATGGCCAACCTAGTTCAGCGAGTGACTTTATTGATATAGTGACAGGTGAAGCAGCTTGTATAGATGGCACTACTACTTGTGATGATGAATTAAAATCTAAGATTGGTAATCAACTTGCGGGTATAGATATTCGCTGGTCTGACACTTTATTTAGCCAACCGTACGCAATTTATGCAAGTACCATTGGTGAAGATGCCAGCTCAAAGTTTAAACCTGTCGACAGAGCCTATTTATTTGGTGTACAAACTACTCATCGTATTTATGATCAAAACGTATTAGTAAATGTAGAGTACATAGATACGGGCGTAACATGCTCTGCTGAATCAAGCAGTGAAAACTGCTATTACGAGCATTCAGATTACAAATCTGGTTACCGCTACCATGGCCGTACCATAGGTTCAACATTTGATAATGACGCGCAATCACTAGTACTAACTGTGCTAGGCCAGCTTTCAAATGGAAATGATTGGCAAGTTAAATTACGCGATGTTGATTACAACAATGATAACCGCGATCGTTACCCTAATAACCCTGATTTAGGCAATACCATTACTAAAACAGCTTATAACAGTAAACAGCTTGAAATACGTTACAGGCAACTTGCTATGGGTGGGCGCTTAACGCTAGGCGCTTTTGCATTAAATAACGATGCAGCAGAAAACGACACATCTGCATTTGCTAAATATGAATATAACTTTTAAATTCGGGATTTTTGGCTATCCTAAACTAGGATAATAAGTGCAAATAAAAAGGGATGAAAACACTGTTTTCATCCCTTTTTTAATTCATTAATAACCGTCGTAATTACTGCTTAATCTTACTAATCACTTTTGAAGTTGAGCAACCATCTAAAAACTCAAGCACCTCTACTTTTCCGCCGTGAAGCAGTACATGCTCAGCACCGGCTATTTGTTCAACCGTGTAGTCGCCACCTTTAACTAAAATATCTGGGCTAATTTGCTCAATTAATTTAGCCGGTGTGTCATTTTCATCCGCACTACCAAATGGAATAACCCAATCAACAGAGGAAAGTGCACTTAATACCATAGCTCTTTCATCTAGCGGATTAATTGGCCTATCGGCGCCTTTTAATCGTGATATAGACGCATCGTTATTTAGCCCCACCACTAATCTATCGCCACGCGCTTTTGCTTGTGCTAAATAGCGTACGTGCCCAGCATGCAAAATATCAAAGCAGCCATTGGTAAATACAATTGTTTCGCCATTTTGTTTTGCAAACTCTATATGCTGCAGCACATCGTCAAACGGAGTTTGATAATGCTCACCAGTGGCATGTAAATATTGGCCCAGCTTACGACTAAGTTCTTCTGGCGACACTGTGGCCGCACCTAATTTACTCACCGCAATGCCCGCTGCTAAGTTAGCAATTTCCACCGCATTTTTAGGTGTCATTCCCGCCCCTAGCATCACGGCTAGAGTTGCTATAACTGTATCGCCTGCGCCGGTTACATCACTGACTTCAAGCTCTTGCGCGGCAAAATCATATTTTTCAGTCGCACTAATTAACGACATTCCTTGCTCTGAACGCGTTAGCAACATTGCTTTTATGCCTGCGTCACTTATGAGCTTACGCGCACTTGTTGCCAAGCCCTCTTCTGAGTCTGTTTGCCCACCCGCTAATTTAAACTCATTTAAATTTGGTGTAATGTAGTCTGCACCTCTATATAAATGTAAATCAGACGACTTAGGATCAACGAGTACCGTTTTCCCTGCTTTTTTAGCTAGGCTTATCATGTTTTCAATCAGGCTCAATGAACCTTTATTGTAATCAGAAAATACTATAAAATCGTACTCATCAAGTACTAGCTCTAAACGGTTTAATAACAGCTGGCTGTGTTGCTCTGTAAACGTCTCTTCTAGATCTAACCGTACAACTTGCTGATGACGGCTAATCACTCGCATTTTAGAAATTGTCGGTAAGTCGCATACACTTACTAACTGTGAATTTATTTTTTCACCTTCTAAAATGCCTTCTAGTATCTGTCCACCTTCATCTTCGCCTATTAAGCCAAGTAGGCCTACTTTACCATCTAATCGGGCTATATTTTTAGCCACGTTTGCTGCGCCACCGGCTTTGTCTTCTAATTTACTTACTTTAACTACCGGCACCGGAGCTTCTGGGGAAATACGCCCTGAATCACCATACCAATAACGGTCAAGCATTACATCGCCAACCACCAAAATACGCGCAGCAGATAAATTTTTTAATAGCGATAAATCCATTACTGCTGCTCCGCAACTACCATATCAATAGCTTCACATAACCAATGGCCAATAAACATGTGTGCTTCTTGAATTCGCGCTGTTTCATCGTTTTTAATAATAATAGGTAATTTGGCAATATTTTTAACTTCACCGCCATCACGCCCCGTTAATGCTACGGTAAAGGCCCCTATTTTATTCGCTGCTGCTAACGCTAGATTAATATTGGCGCTTGTACCTGATGTGGTTAACCCTATAACTAAATCTTCTGGTTTACATAAGGCTTGTACTTGGCGTTCAAACACAGTGTCAAAATGATAGTCGTTACTGTGCGCAGTTAAAATTGACGTATCGGTTGTAAGTGCCATAGATGCAAGTGGACCACGCTCTAATTTATAACGCACTACAAATTCTGCCGCTAAATGCTGTGCATCGGCCGCACTACCACCGTTACCAAGCCAAACAACCTTACCGCCTGCTTGTAATGCACTATGGCACACTTCTAACAATTGCATAGACTCTTGATGATAAGCCTCCATCGTTTCAAATAATGCTAAATGACGATTTAAACTCTCAAGGTAACTCGTTGCTACTGAATCGATAATTGACATGGTAAATTCCTCTAGGAATTGAAATGGCAGGAAAAATTAATTTCATTATTCCATAAATCTATACCCAAATCACCTCAATATACATATTACTGAAACAGGTATTTTGAGCTAACTTGAATAGCGTTATTATTATTTTATCGGGTAGCAGCTGAACACAAACCATATTTTATCTTTTCTGTGTTTAGAATTGATCATTTTCACGTTAAACTAAGACGACTTACCCTTATAAAAGCTTAGTATGGCACGCATTTTTTATTCACTCGCATTAATGATTATTAGCCCACTAATCGTATTTTATTTATATGTATTACGCGGTAAAAAAAACCCAGGTTATAGAGCGCACTTTAAACAGCGCTTTGGTTTTGTGGACAAGTCTTTATTTGCCAATAACAATAAGCCGCTGCTAGTGCATTGTGCATCAGTAGGTGAAGTACTCGCCGCTACCCCCCTGATCAAAGCAGTGCAAAAAGCGCACCCTAAATTAAATATACTTATAACGTGCAACACCCCTACTGGTCGTGAGCAAATCATTACGCAGTTTAAAAACACGGTAGCCTGCTGCTACTTACCTATGGACTTTCCATTTGCAACCGCCCGATTTTTAAAACGAGTAAAGCCACAAGCCCTGTGTATTTTAGAAACTGAACTGTGGCCCAACCTTATGGCAAGTAGTCGCAATAGAAATATTCCGGTACTTGTTTTAAACGCTCGCTTGTCTGAAAAATCGCAACAGGGTTATCAAAAAGTAGCTAAGCTAACGCATATTATTATGCGCTCTATCACTGTATTAGCCAGCCATAATAAAACTGACGCCAAACGCTTTATAGAGCTTGGCCTTGAGCCACATAAAAGTAAAGTTACAGGTTCAATAAAATTTGATATTACACCTACCCAAGAGCAACTAACTAAGGTAACTGCACTCAAACAGCTTTATAATTTTGAGCAGCGCTTTATATGGGTTGCAGGCTCCACTCACCCTATCGAGCATGAGCAGGTAATTAGCGCTCATAAAAATCTATTAGAAAAACAACCCAATGCGTTACTCATAATAGCGCCGCGCCATCCTGAACAGTTCGATAAGGTTGCAGATTTACTAACGCAAAGTACACTGAGTTTTAGTCGTCGCAGCAATAATAATTATAATAACGAAAACGTCTTGTTAGCAGATACGCTTGGCGAGCTGCAATACTTATATGGCGCTGCTAATGTGAGCTTTATTGGCGGCAGTTTAATTCGCCGTGGTGGCCATAATCCACTTGAATCAGCTGCATTTTCAGTGGGCGTTATCAGCGGGGTGCATACCTATAACTTTGATCATATTTACCCTGAGCTTATAAAGCTCAAAGGCGCTATTGTGGTTGATAATGCTGATGAGCTAACACAACAACTTATAGCATTAAATCAAAACAGCAAAGCATGCCAAACTTTAGGTAAAAAAGCAGCGCAATGCGTGGGCAATAACCAAGGTGCTATACAAAAAACACTTAACATTATTAATCAATATTTAGAGCCAAAACCGTGACCAACATAGCCATAAGCCAAACCCGCGAATGGGTTTCAAATGTTATTGTAAAATATAACTTTTGTCCCTTTGCCCGCAAAGAAGTAGAAAATAACTGTATTCATTATTTTGTAAGCCCTGCAAGCAGCATAGACGATGCAGTAATGGACATGCTTGAGCAATGTATTGAGCTTGACCGAGAGGCTGCACGCGAAACCACACTTATTATGTTTGATAACGGCTTTTGCGACTTTGAAGACTTTTTAGACTTGGTTGACTTAGCCAACGCGCTGTTAGTAGCCCAAGGTTTTGAAGGTAAGTATCAAATTGCTAATTTTCATCCCGATTATGTATTTGCCGATAGCGATGCAAGCGATGCGGCAAACTATACTAATCGCTCCCCTTTTCCTACTTTGCATTTAATTCGCGAAGCAAGTATGAGTGCAGCACTTGAGAGTTATAACGAACCCGAATCTATACCTGAGCATAATATAAATTTAGCAAGGCGCAAGGGTATCGATTTTTGGCAACAGTTACTCGAAGGGTGTAAAAAACCGAGCGCTTAAAGCGCTCGGTTATATATAACAGTAAATAGCATATAACAGTAAATAACTCGTTATTTTTTAACCCAATTACCATTTACTTCAACAAAATGACCTCTTTGGGTTTTTTCGATTGTTTTTGCCGCCGCTAACGCCTCTACTTGCGACAGTGACAAGTTATTTTTTTGCGCTAATTTTAAATACTGTGCTTTACGCTTAGCATTAATGGTATCAACGACCACTTTAGCCTCTGCATTTTGTACCACTAAGCCCAAATAGCCTGAGCTATCTTCGCCTACTAAACCTTGGCTTTTAGCATCATCTAAACTAATAGCCCATGCCGAAAAAGACATACATACAGCACTAACTAATGTAATTATGCTTAATTTGTTGTTAACTTTCATATCCTAGCTCCTTAAAATAACTCACTGTCGTCACTAAATAAATTATCGAGTTCTTTATCTACTTTTACACGAATTTCGTGATCAACCTTCACATTTAAATTAATTGTAATAGGCTCTTTAGCAGCTACCTCTACTCGGTGCGTACACGCACCAAGGGCACTTATTGCTGCAAATACAATAAGTACTTTTATGCTTAACGACTGTTTCATCATTAGTTTCCTTTTTGTGAGTATTGTTGCTCAACTTTTTGTGTAATTTCATCACTTAAGCGCAATGCACGTAATAAAGTAAATATATTTTCTTCATGATTATAATTAAAGTTAACTTGCTGCTCTGCTTGCTTATTATAACCTTGCAAATTTACGCCAAGCTTTAGCCAACCATCACTTTTAAGTGCCACACTGCTATTAAGCTTTTGTATATCAAGATTTTTAAGTAATCCCAATACAGGCTGTAACTCTTGTTGCTGCTGCATAACTGAATCAAATGCGGCGTTATTAGTAATCATTAACTTACCCGTTCCTTGATTACTTAAACTGCCATTTACTACCTCAATACCCGTGTTATTAAAGTGCACTGGCAAAGTGCCGGCAAAACGCCCTGAAAGCGTAATCCCCGACTGTTCATCAAGTGTAATAAGTTTACTGGCATCAATGTTTTTAAATTTAACATTAGCAACTTGCTGCAGGTCATTAAGTGAGTATTTATCAAGGCTAAACTCACCATCAAATAACGCTCCTGCAATGTCAAACATACGCGCATTATTGTTTTTAACCTGCCAGTTCCCTTTAATGTTTTTAATAACAACACCAGCCCTTAGTTCATTTAAGTTAAAGGTAGTGGGTTTTACATTAAGCTGCCCTGAATTATATTCGCCAACAAATTGGCTACTTAAATCGCTAGCAAGGTAATCGTTATAAAGCGCACTTACGTTGTTTAACTCCATTGCAAACGAGGCATGTTGTAAATTCACATCCCCGCTGATTCGGCCATTAAACGTTCCCTGTGTAAGCTGCGCTAATGGCTCAAGCTGATGAATAAAGGTATTTAATAACACTATACTTTGTGTAGGTACTACTATTTCAAATGGATGTTCCACTGCCGATATATGATGGTTTACCGCTAATTCAATATCGTTTACAAATACGTGATGTGATGCTTTTAGAGCGCGACTTTGCAATCCTGTAGAAGCAACTTTTATATTATTGAGTTTTATAACAGGGCTATTAAATTTATTTATTACTGTATTAGCACTAAGGTCTGCAAATAATTCACCATGACTTAAATTTGCTTTAGCAGTTATGGTATTGCTTATATCTGTTAATTTAAATTCGTTATATTTTAACGTTTTAAATAGGGTTTTTAGTGTTATTTGTGCGTTTAAAGCATCATCTAGCTGTGCCGTTAAGCGACCTTCGTATTGCTCTACACTCAGTTGTGCAAAATCAACCTTTGCGGCTGTTAATCTACTTGTAGCATTACCACTTGGTTTTCCATCGACTATATTTATTAAATTAAATTGCCCTGAGGCGTTAACTTTATTAGCGCTAATTTTATTACTACTAGTACTGGCAATAAAATCGGGAAGTGAATTAAGCGCAACAGTATAATTACCTTTAAGTGTGTTATTTTTAAATTCTGCATTAAGCTCAATGTTTTTAATATCTGGCGTACTTATACTAACCGCTAACATGCTTTTAAAATCCGCCCAAAGGTTGGTAAAATTAAGCTCTGACTCCATTAGAGTTATTTCAAATTGATTATCTCCTTCGCTAATTATATTTAGCATTGGCAAAGTAAGGTGGTTATTAGTAATACTAATCACTTTAGGAAGTTTAATCTGCCAATTTAAAGGGGTTTGCTCAGCTATAAAATCAGCATAATCACTCGGCGGAACGAGTGAGCTACACGTAGGCGTTAAATTTAATTTATTGTTTAACAAACTCGAATCTAGCTCAACTAATTTACTATTTAAATTAAAACCAATAATTAACCTACCATTAGCCAATGCTTCAAGCCGGCACTGCTCCATAGCATATTCAAACTGTGCGTTTACATCGCCATTTAACTGCAGTTCAATACCATCAAAGCTAAATACTTGCTGAGTACTAAAGCTAATACCTGCAACGGCTGTATTTTCGGTATTTATAAGCTGCTTTAACAGATAGTCATCAACAGAAAACTGCCCTGTTAGTTTATTATTAGCTAAAATTGCTTTAGCGTTTATATCGCCTGTTATATTAAATTGATTTAAAATCGGCTCTGCTAAATTTATTTTTAGTGGCTTGTTAAAGTCATTACTCTTTATTACCAGCTGTTTTATAGCAATTAATGGACGTTTTTCTGGCAGCGCGAGAGCAAGTTTTTTTGCCGCGGAGCTACTTTGATTACTTTTGGGAAGTGGATTTATACTTAATACTGCATGCTCAACAATCACTTGCTTTGTATTTACAGTAATATCGATTAGCTCTAATTGTTGATTTTGATAAGTTAAGCATACTTTGTCGGCATGAACATTTAATTGAGCTGTAACCGAAAAATCTAAGCAACTGAGTGTAATACCCGCTTTTTCTAATTGCGGTGTTATAGCCCACTGGACTAATGGCAAACGAAATATATAACCAAGCAAAATTATGCTTAGTAATAAACTGCTAATAATTAAACTCACACGCTTAAACATATTATCCTTAATATTAGTGCTAGGTTCTAGGTTCTAGGTTCTAGGTTCTAGGTTCTAGGTAATCATAAACAAAAAAGGCTGCACAAGGCAGCCTTTTTATTATACTCAACTTAAATGAACCTAAATTGATCAGTTAGGTTATTAACCTACATTTTTACGCGCGTTGCGGAACATACGCATCCACGGACTATCTTCTCGCCACTCATCTGGGTGCCAAGAGTTAGCAACAGCACGGAATACGCGCTCAGGATGCGGCATCATTACTGTTGCACGTCCATCGGTTGAGGTAATACCTGTAATCCCTTCTGGTGAGCCATTTGGATTTGCTGGGTATTGCGTTGTAGGATTACCGTAGTTATCTACAAACTTAACCGCTACAGTACCCGAGTCTAATGCTGCTTTAACTGCGTTATCGTTTGCAAATTCAGCATGACCTTCACCGTGCGATACTGCAATTGGCATACGCGAACCAGCCATACCATTAAAGAATACCGATGGATTTTCTTGTATTTCTACTAAGCTAAAACGTGCTTCAAAACGCTCTGACTTATTCGTTACAAAACGTGGCCAATGCTCAGTACCTGGGATCAACTCTTTTAAAGTAGATAACATTTGGCAACCGTTACACACACCTAGACTAAAGGTATCTTCACGGTGGAAAAAGCTTTGGAACTGTTCACGCGCCATGTCGTTAAACAATATCGACTTAGCCCAACCTTCGCCTGCACCTAATACGTCACCGTAAGAGAAACCACCACATGCCACTAAGCCTTTAAACTGCTCAAGCGATAAACGCCCTTCTAGAATATCGCTCATGTGTACATCAATGGCAGCAAAACCAGCACGATTAAATGCGGCAGCCATTTCTAGATGAGAGTTAACTCCTTGCTCACGTAAAATAGCCATTGGTGGTTTAGCGCCCGTTGCAATATACGGTGCTGCTATATCTTCGTTTAAGTCAAAGTTTAACTTAACGTTTAAGCCAGGATCTTTAACATCAAATTTGGCATCAAACTCTTGCTTAGCGCACTCAGGGTTATCGCGACGCGCCTGCATTTGATACGTTGTTTCTGCCCACATAGTACGCAGCTCTGTACGCGTGTTACTCAGCACGGTATTTTTACCACGGTTAAATACAATCGCATCGTCGCTATTAAGCGTGCCTATAATATGGCTGATTGTCGCTAAGCCATGATCTTTAAGTACCGCATTAACTGCATCTAAATCACTATTAGCCACTTGAATAACAGCGCCAAGCTCTTCGTTGTAAAGCGCTTCAATGTCGTTGCCTGTTAAGCCATTAATATCAACAGTTACACCTGTGTGGCCAGCAAATGCCATTTCGGCAACTGTGGTAAATAAACCACCGTCTGAACGGTCATGATAAGCAAGTAACTTACTATCAGCTACCAATACTTGCATGGCGTTATAAAAGCCTTTTAATAACTCTGGGCTATCAACATCAGGCGTTATATCACCTAATTGCTTATAAACCTGCGCTAAGCTTGATGCGCCCATGCGGTTTTTACCCGCACCTAAGTCAACTAAAATAAGTGATGTTTCGCCTTTGTCGGTACGTAGCTGCGGTGTCACTGTTTTACGTACATCGTCAACACGGCCAAAGGCAGTGATAATTAACGATAGCGGTGATGTTACTGATTTCTCTTGTGAATCACCTTCATCTTTCCATGTCGTTTTCATCGACATAGAATCTTTACCTACTGGAATTGTTAAACCAAGCGCTGGGCAAAGTTCTTCACCTATGGCTTTTACTGCTTCATATAAACCAGCATCTTCACCAGGGTGACCCGCAGCTGCCATCCAGTTAGCCGAAAGCTTAATATTTTCAAGGCTACCAATATTTGCACAGGCAATATTTGTTAACGACTCTGCCACAGCTAAACGCGCCGATGCAGCGTAATTTAATAGCGCTGCAGGAGTGCGCTCGCCCAACGACATAGCTTCACCATGGTAAGTATCGTATGTAGCAGCAGTTACAGCACAGTTAGCCACAGGTACTTGCCAAGGGCCAACCATTTGGTCGCGCGCTACTAAGCCTGTTACCGAGCGATCGCCAATTGTAATAAGGAAGGTTTTTTCTGCAATGGTTGGTAAGCGCAATAAACGCTGCGCCGCATCTGCTACATTAATATTTGTAACATCAAGTGCTTTACCTACAACCTGCTTTGAGGTTACATCGCGATGCATTTTAGGTGCTTTACCTAATAATACGTCTAGTGGTAAATCAACTGGGTTATTATCAAAGTGGCTATCGGCAACCGTTAGGTGTGGCTCAGCAGTCGCTTCGCCTATTACCGCGTACTGTGCTCGTTCGCGCTTACAAATAGCTTCAAAACGGTCAAAATCTTCAACACCTACGGCAAGTACATAACGCTCTTGCGATTCGTTACACCAAATTTCGTGTGGTGCCATACCTGGCTCATCATTTGGAATATCGCGAAGTTGAAACTTACCACCACGGCCACCGTCATTTACTAGTTCAGGAAATGCGTTTGATAAACCACCGGCGCCCACATCGTGAATAAACGCAATTGGGTTTTCATCACCTAGCTGCCAACATTTGTCGATAACTTCTTGGCAACGACGTTCCATTTCTGGGTTTTCGCGTTGTACTGAAGCAAAATCTAAATCTTCATTTGATTGCCCAGACGCCATGCTTGATGCTGCACCGCCGCCTAAACCTATGTTCATTGCTGGGCCACCTAAAGCAATGAGCTTAGCACCAACAGGGATTTCACCTTTTTGTACATGGTCTGTGCGAATATTACCTAAACCACCGGCAAGCATAATTGGTTTGTGGTAACCACGTACCTCAAGGCCATTATGGCTTGTCACTTGCTCTTCATAGGTACGAAAGTAACCTAACAAGTTAGGACGGCCAAACTCATTATTAAATGCAGCGCCGCCAAGCGGCCCTTCAGTCATAATATCCAAAGCGGTAACAATACGCCCAGGTTTACCAAAATCACTTTCCCACGGTTGCTCGTAACCAGGAATACGTAAGTTAGAAACAGTAAAGCCAACTAAACCAGCTTTAGGCTTAGAACCACGGCCAGTAGCACCTTCATCACGTATTTCACCACCTGAGCCTGTAGCAGCACCTGAAAATGGCGCTATGGCGGTTGGGTGATTATGAGTTTCAACTTTCATTAGTATTTCGATGTCTTCTTGATGATACGCATATTCACCTTGCGTATTGGGGAAGAAGCGCCCCGCTTTTGAGCCTTTCATTACCGCGGCATTGTCTTTATATGCCGACAATACATTTTCAGGGTTTTTCTCAAAAGTATTTTTAATCATCTTGAACAGCGACTTTGGCTGCTCTTCACCATCGATTGTCCAGTCAGCATTAAATATTTTATGACGACAATGCTCTGAGTTTGCTTGGGCAAACATAAACAATTCGATATCGTTAGGATTACGGCCTAACTTTATAAAGTTTTCTACTAGGTAATCTATTTCGTCATCTGCAAGGGCAAAACCTTGTTCAACGTTAGCAATTGCAAGCGCTTCTCGCCCACCACTTAAAATGTCTACAGATGACATTTGACGCGGTGCATCACTGCGAAATAGTTGCGCAGCATCCTCAAACTGGCTATGGGTTGCTTCGGTCATACGGTCATGTAATAACGCCGTTACTTGTAAAAGTTGCTCTGCGTTTAGCTCACCTTCAACATAATAAGCAATACCGCGTTCAACACGATGAACCTGCTTTAAGCCACAGTTATGGGCTATGTCGGTTGCTTTAGAAGCCCAAGGCGAAATAGTGCCAGGGCGAGGTGTTACTAATACAAGTTTACCTGCTGGGGTATGCTCAGCAATAGTTGGACCGTAGGTTAATAGTTTTTCAAGCTTGGTTTGCTCAGCGCTACTCAATGGCGATGTTAAGTCGGCAAAGTGCGCATATTCAGCATATACGTTGGTGACAGGAAGTTGCGATTGTTGGCAACGCGCTAAAATTTTATTAACTCTGAACTCTGAAAGTGCTGGTGCACCACGAAGGATCAACATAGATAATTTCATCCGGGGTTAGGGATTGAACGATATTTTAGGGCAACATTATAGTCTAAGTAGCACTTAGATTTAACTCATAATTTCGCTTTTCATAAAATTAACTTTTTTTCTTTATTTACAGCCACTCGAAACGAATAAAACTAAACGCTAAGTGACGTAATGGCTAAGTTTTGTTATAACGGGGATTAGGGCGTTAAAGAGGCAAACAATGTTGAAAGAAAAACTAATCATAATTATTACTTTAGTTATGCTGTTGTGTGCATGCGATATACAAGAGCAGTCGACTCAACTTGCCCAAATAAAAGCGCAAAACAAAATTAGAGTGGGTACATTAGCCAGTGCCAGTAACTATTATCAGGCAGTACAAGGTGAGCAAGGCTTTGAATACGAGCTTTCTCAGGCCTTTGCAGACTATTTAGGTGTAGAGCTTGAAATAGTCCCATTTTTTAATTTATCAGACATGTTTGCACGCCTGCAAAGCGGTGATCTTGATTTAATTGCCTCAGGCCTTACCTATAATAAAACACGTGCACAACAATATCGTTTTGGCCCTACCTACCGAACCATTAGTCAAAAACTAGTGTATAAACAAGGTATAGAGCGACCACGCGACTATGATGATTTAACTGGTAATCTCATGGTTATAGCTAAAAGTAGTCACTCACTTACTTTACAAAAAGTAAAAAAAAGCAATCCAGAACTTAACTGGAGCGAAACCGAAGAATTTGACGAAGAAGAGTTACTACAAGCCGTTATTGATGGCGAAATAGATTACACTTTAGCCGACACCCATACGTTATCGTTATTTCGTCGTTATCACCCTAATTTAAGTATTGGTTTTTCAATTACGCATAACGACCCGATCGCGTGGATGCTGCGTAAATCAAATGACGATTCGCTTTATGCTTTATTAGTCCCTTTTTTTGGTGAAGCAAAACAAAATAATCAACTTTATGTACTTGAAGAAAAATACTTTGGTCACGTTCGTCAATTTAACTACGTAAATACACTTGCCTATATTGAAGCAATAAAAGAAACACTGCCTAAATACCAACCATGGTTTGAACAATATGCAGGAACACTTGATTGGCGTTTACTCGCAGCATTAAGCTATCAGGAATCTATGTGGAACCCGCGAGCAAAATCCCCAACTGGGGTGCGAGGAATTATGATGCTAACCCGTAATACAGCAAAGCAGGTTGGGGTTACTAATAGGTTAGAGCCAGAGCAAAATATTCGCGGTGGCGCAAAATACTTAAGTAAACTAATTAAACGTATCCCTGATCGTATTCCACAACCAGACAGAACCTGGCTCGCACTTGCTGCGTATAATGTAGGCTGGGGACATGTAAACGACGCACGAATAATTACTAAACAACAAGGCGCAAGCCCTGATAAGTGGGCCGATGTTAAAAAGCGCTTACCATTACTAATTAAAAAACGTTACTACCGAAAAACGCGTTATGGCTATTCTCGTGGTGATGTTGCGGTGAGCTATGTTGATAATATTCGCCGTTATTACGATGCCCTAGTTTGGCTTGATGAAAATAACGCAATAGAAGAAAAACCAGAAGCACCTGTAGTTGCCCCTAAAATTGGGGATGAGGTTGAAGCAAAATAGTAAACTAACAAACGATAATAATAACAACTAATTCATTACTCTAAGTAAATACGCCCTGGGTAATTAAAAAACTGTTTACTTGTCATCAAATGTTCAATAATGTGTGTTAATTATATATTCACATTAATTAATGATAAACATCTGAGTAATTTGGATATAATTTGTGCATTTCTCATTATTGCATTAGGAGAAAACATGCTAAAACGTAAACGCACGCAAAGATTCAAACGAAAAACAATTAACTCAACAGCAACTCGACGCCGCGTTATGCTGCGTAATTTACATAAAAAAATAATTTGGCGCCGCCGCATGTTTGCAATGCAAAAAATGGCAGAGCTAGATGCTTTAATGGCAGCAAGTTAAAGTTCATTGCTATTACGAGCAGCCTTTTTGGCTGCCTTAATTTGCGCTCTTCTGCGCTTAAAAAAGCCAGATATAATAGTAGCGCACTGCCCCTCTAGTACACCACCTAATACCTCCACCTGATGATTTAGCTTAGGCTCTTGCAACAAATTCATAATCGAGCCAGCAGATCCTGTTTTAGCATCGGCAGCACCAAACACTAAACGCTTAATTCTACTGTGCACTAATAACCCCGCGCACATAGAGCATGGCTCTAAGGTCACATAAAGCGTGCAATCAATTAAACGATAATTATTAAGTGCTTTACCGCCTTTACGTACAGCCATCATTTCAGCATGAGCTGATGGGTCATTATCAGTAATAGAACGGTTATACCCTGCAGCAACAAGCTGATTGTCTTTAACAAGAATGGCACCAACAGGGATCTCATCTAGTTGTTCTGCTTGCTTTGCGTACGTTAACGCTTGTTGCATCCAATAGTTGTCATCAAATGGTTCGTTCATTGAAGCTACTTTAATTATTTTTTATGCATGAATTATATCAAGTTAGCTAATTAAAGTGCGTAATTACGGCATTTATTGCAAAAATAAAACAAATTAAAACGGTTTATCGTGGCTCCTAAGGGGGGATTCGCGCTATAATCTCACGCTTTTTTTATTTAGCTCACAATACGGGTAGCAAATGAAATTTCCTGGACGTCGCAGGCATAAACATTATTTTCCAGTGGAAGCCAAAGATCCACTAACTAATCAACTTAACGCCACAGAAAGATTACACAGTAGCTATATTACCGGAATCGATCAGATTGTTGTCGATATCGAAGCCAAGGTCGATCAAGCTTTCCTTGATGAATTTAAGCTGCAACGAGGCATGTCACAAGTTATAGATAGTGACGTCACTAACGCCTTATATGAGCGTTTAAAGCTACATGAAATGGTTGACTACGAGTATGCTGGCGGAACCGTTGGTAATACTATGCACAACTATTCAGTACTTGCCGATGACAGATCTGTGCTATTGGGCGTAATGAGTGAAAACATAAATATAGGCAGTTATGCTTATCGTTTTTTATGTAATACCTCAAGCCGCGTAGATTTAGATTATTTACAACCAGTAGATGGGCCAATTGGTCGCTGCTTTACACTAATTGATGAAACTGGTGAGCGAACCTTTGCTATAAGTGCAGGGTTAATGAACCACTTACGCCCTGAATCTATCGATAAAAGCCTTATTGAAAATTCTTCCGCGTTGGTGATCAGTGCTTATTTAATGCGCACTCAAGGCGCAGAAACCATGACAGAAGCCACCATACAAGCGGTTAAATACGCTAATGATGCTGGTGTGCCTGTGGTACTTACACTTGGAACTAAATTCTTAATTGAACAAGATCCAACCTGGTGGGCTAACTTTGTTGAAAAGCATGTCGATATTCTTGCAATGAACGAAGAGGAAGGCTTGGCAATTACTGGTTTTGAAGATCCCCTTTTAGCAGCTGATAAAGCGCTTGATTGGGTCGACTTAGTAATTTGTACTGCCGGTGAAAAAGGCTTATTCATGGCAGGTTACGTTGACGAGCAATTAAAACGCGAAACCGAGTACACATTATTACCTGGTGCAATTCCAGATTTTAATCGTTATGAGTTCTCACGTGCTATGCGCAAAGCTGACTGTGATGATCCAATTAGAGCCTATAGCCACACAGCCCCATTTATGGGTGGCCCTGATTCAATCAAAAACACCAATGGTGCTGGTGATTGTGCGCTTGCGGCGGTTTTACATGATTTATCTGCCAATGTTTATCATAAAATAAACGTCAGTAACTCAGCAAAACACCAGCAAAAAGCAATTACCTACTCGTCATTATCACAAATAAGTAAATACGCTAACAGAGCAAGCTTTGAAGTATTAGTGCAGCACTCTCCTCGCTTATCTCGTGGTTTACCAGAGCGCGAAGATTGCCTCGAACTAGTCTACTGGGATAAATAAGATTTTAAGGAGCAATAGCTCCTTAAAATATTGAAATGTCGAGTTTTTTTGATAGCAGCTCTAATGCTGCTATTCCCGCCACCGAGTTGCCAAAAGAGTTTAACCCTGGTGACCATACCGCAACAGTAAATTTATTAGGTAATACCGCTAAAACCGTACCAGACACCCCAGATTTCCCCGGCATACCTACCCTATAACCAAAGTCACCTGCTGCATCATATAAACCACTGGTAAAGAGTAAAGAGTTAAGCTGCTTAGTTTGACGGCTCGGTAACACCCGTTTACCTGAAGTGTTATCAATCCCATTATTAGCTAAAAAATTATACGCTTTTGCCAGTTCAATACAATTTAGTTCAATAGCACAAAAGTTAAAGTAAGCCCAAAGCACATCATCCACTTCATTTTCAAAGTTACCAAATGACTTCATTAAATGCCCCATAGCCGCATTTCTATGCCTAAACTCATATTCTGAGTTTGCTACCTTTTTATCTATTGCTATACACCTATTCCCCGATAAAGCCCGAAATGTTTCAAGCATAGTATGCATAGGAGCCGATAAGCGACTGTATAAAGCATCGCAGGTTACAATCGCACCTGCATTAATAAATGGGTTACGAGGTATGCCTTTTTCAAATTCCAACTGAGTAAGCGAATTAAATGCAGTTCCTGATGGCTCTTTCCCCACGCGATGCCACAGCTCATCACCATAACGTTGTAATGCTAACGTTAATGTCATTACTTTTGATACAGATTGAATAGTAAATTGTTGCGTACAATCACCCGCACAAAATGTTTCGCCTGAGGTAGTGTAAATAGCAATAGAAAATTGTTCGGGATCAACCTCTGCCAATGCCGGAATATAATCGGCCACTTTACCTTGTGATAATAAGGGAGCTACCTCTTGGGTTATGTCATTCAATACTTGTTGATAATCAGTAGTAGGCAATAGAAACCTCAATTACACGGTTATATAAAGCAGAATTTTAGCATGCAAGCAGTAAGTACGCTTTCACTTTTTAAATAGCTTGTGCTTACTTTATAAATTCTAAAAAGCAAAAAACCCGTTACATTACTGTAACGGGTTTCTTTAATTTAAATCCTGGCAATGTCCTACTTTCACATAGCAAATGCTACACTATCATCGGCGCTGTTTCGTTTCACTACTGAGTTCGGCATGGGGTCAGGTGGGTCCAAAACGCTATTGTTACCAAGCAAATTCGTTTCAATTTTCTTATTTTTATAATTTATTCAATTTAAAGTCTCTCGACTAAATTTGGAGCCTGGCAATGTCCTACTTTCACATAGCAAATGCTACACTATCATCGGCGCTGTTTCGTTTCACTACTG